>JALQZP010000017.1 GCA_023258235.1 Terrimicrobiaceae bacterium
AGCTTCAGCTAACTTTTCCACAGAAGTCAACACTTAACGTAGTAATACTAGATGGTCGTCGTTTTTTGGACGGGGGTGCTGGACGGAGGAGACTTTGTTTTCGGTTTTGGCAGGATATCCAACCGTAGCTCACCGAGTTTTTTGGGTTTGATGGGATATTTGTCGATGAGAAGATTTTTTTGTTGCAGGTAGTCGGAGAGTGTTGCGGTTGTTTCTCTGGCAGTTCTGGCTGTGTCAAAACTCACACCCGTTCTGATTCCAGCGACAGCGTTGAAGAGGGATGTGATGGCCATCGGTCCGCTGAATGGGATAGTGATGATTCCGGCGATGCCTTGAGTGATATTCGAGCCGCCTGTGGTTTCAAATTCGAGTATTTGTGCCGGTTTGGGACCGGAAAGATCGAAGACCACAATCGTGGCCTCCATCTTGGTACCGCCGGCTCCGAAACCCACTAAGCTGCGAAGAAGGCGGCTGCCTTGGTTCACTCGTGTGAAACGGCCCTTGAGAAGCCAATAGTTTCCTCTGGGGAGGGCTGCATCCGGGGATAAAATTCTGGCTTGTGCCACGTGCGTCGGGAGGCGGGAAAGTAGCTCGCGGGACATGTTGACCTTGAGGTCGGATTTGAAATCCGACAGATCGCGCGTTTTTCTATCGACGCGGAGGACGTTGTCCTCAACGGCAAATGGCATCACGAAAATCTCCTTCGGCGCGGCGGTCGGAACAAAGTGTTCGTTGTGCTTCAGGTTTTTCATGCTGACCGAAGCACACGAAGTCAGAAGCATGGCAAGGAGGAAACCCGTCACGGTGGCTGTCATCGATGCCGGGCGTGATTTTTTCCAAATTGGTAAGAGATGATTGAGCGGAATTTTCAAGGTTCATTCGGGAGCCAATCAGAGCCGCTATTTCTTCTCAAGAGATATTCCCCCAACAGCGCTTTTTGATTTGCCGGTCTTGATTCCGGGGGCTCGGGCAGATTAGATGGACGTTTATGACAAAAGATAAAACTTTCCGCATCGCCGTTCTGGCGGGCGACGGGATTGGTCCGGAAGTAATGGCGGAGGGATTGCGCGTTCTTGAGGCGGTTGCAAAGAAATTCGCGATTGCATTGAATTTTGATCACAAGCTGGTCGGAGGGGCCGCGATTGACGGGGCGGGGAGTGCTCTGCCAAAGGAGACGCTCAGGGCCTGCGAGGAGGCCGATGCCATTCTTTTCGGATCTGTTGGCGGGCCGAAGTGGGAGTCGCTTCCTGCCAACGAGCAGCCTGAGAGGGCGGCCCTTCTGCCTTTGCGTAAGCATTTCGGTCTTTTTGCCAACCTGCGTCCAGCAATCTGCCTGCCCGAGTTGACTCATGCCTCTCCATTGCATCCGCGCCTCGTGGAGGGTGGGTTTGACGTCCTCTGCGTTCGTGAACTCACCGGCGGCTTGTATTTTGGTGAGCCCAAATACATCAAAAGCGAGGGTGGGGAGGAGTTCGCTGTGGACACCATGGTTTACTGGGAATCGGAGATCCGTCGAATTGCCCGCGTGGCATTTGACGCGGCCCGCAAGCGGCGTGGAGAGATCACTTCGATTGACAAGGCGAACGTACTCCAAAATGGCGTGCTTTGGCGTCGAGTCGTCACCGAGGTGGCCCGCGATTATCCCGATGTGAGCCTCCGGCACCTCTATGTGGACAACGCCGCGATGCAGCTCATTAAAAACCCGAAATCCTTCGATGTCGTTCTCGCCGAAAACCTCTTTGGGGATATCTTGAGTGATGAAATGGCGATGATTGCGGGATCGCTGGGCATGTTGCCGAGCGCCAGCCTTGGCGAGGCCACTGGTGGGGCTACCCGGTTCGGTATGTATGAGCCAAGCGGCGGCACTGCCCCCGATATTGCCGGCAAGGGAATCGCAAACCCGATCGCTCAAATCCTCTCCGCAGCCATGCTTCTGAGGTTCTCCCTTGGATGCGAGGAGGCGGCTTGTGCGATTGAGGCCGCAGTGAGGTGTGTTATTTCAAAAGGTTTAAGAACTTGTGATATTCATACGCCCGAAACAACCCTCGTTGGAACCTCGGAAATGGGCCAGGCCATCACAGCTTGCCTTTGATATTTTGCTACTTCGGGGCTATTAAACAAAACCTTGACCCGGACAGGTGCTCTCGCCAATGTAACTTCTGAATTTTATAAAAGCCGGACGGAGCGCCTTTTCAACAGCCCCGTTTGCAATTTATTTTCAAAAATAACAAAACCATTTTCTCTAAAAATCGATGTTTGACAACCTTCTTGGACTCTTCTCTAGCGACATAGGTATCGACCTTGGCACCGCAAACACCCTTGTTTACGTCAGGGATCAAGGCATTGTTCTGCGTGAACCCTCGGTGGTGGCTGTTCAGCAAGGCACCAATCGTGTTTTGGCCGTTGGCAACGAGGCGAAGCGCATGCTTGGGCGTACCCCGGGCAACATTGTCGCCATCCGCCCCCTCAAAGACGGCGTTATTGCCGATTTTGAGATCACGGAAGCCATGCTTCGCCACTTCATCAGCAAGGTTCACAACCGCCGACGCATGGTCCGCCCGCGTGTTGTGGTGGCTGTGCCGAGTGGCATCACGGAAGTCGAAAAACGCGCTGTCAAAGATTCTGCCACCCACGCCGGCGCACGTGAGGTTTACTTGATCGAGGAACCCATGGCCGCCGCGATTGGCGTCGGTCTTCCCGTGCAGGATGCGGCCGGCAACATGATCGTCGATATCGGCGGCGGTACCACCGAGGTCGCTCTCATTTCCCTGTCCGGGATTGTATTCAGCCGGAGCGTCCGTGTTGCGGGCGATGAGCTTGACGAGGCCATCACCGTTTACATGAAACGGGCTTACAATCTGATGATCGGCGAGCGTACAGCGGAGGAAATCAAAATCAAAATCGGTTCGGCCTACAAGCTGGAGAAGGAAGTTGGACTCGAGGTGAAGGGACGTGATCTTGTTGCTGGACTTCCCAAGACCATTTCCATTTCATCCCAGGAGGTCCGCGAGGCCCTTATGGAGCCGCTTTCGACCATTGTTGACTCCGTGCGTATCACGCTTGAGCGTTGCCCGCCGGAGCTTTCCGCCGATCTCGTGGATCGGGGGCTTGTCCTCGCCGGCGGCGGTGCGCTGTTGCGCGGATTGGACCGCCTCATCTCCGAGGCGACCGGACTGCCGGTTCATGTTGCCGAAGATCCCTTGAGTGCTGTGGCCGAGGGGACCGGACGCGCCCTTTCCGAGTTGAAATTCCTGAAAGCCGTCTCATCCGAACGGCCTCATGGACGCTGATCCGGCACGTTCTCCAATGGAAGATGTCTAATCCTTCCAAAACATGAACAGACTCAACATCGCTCTCGTGGTCGCCTCTTTGGCGTTGGCGATTTATCTTTCTGCCCTTTCCCCCGCATCGATGCAATCGATGCAATCGGGATTCATGTCGATGTTGTCGCCCTTCCTAAAGACCGGAACTGCGATGCAGAAAAATATTGGATCCGTGGGCCAGAGGCTCAAGTCCTTGGATGAGTTGGAAGTGGAAAATGGCCAATTGATCGCGGAAAATCGTCAACTCCGCGCCACCACACGATTGCTTGGCCAACTCGAGTCTGAGAATAACAAATTGCGAATGGCTCTCGATTATCGCGAGCGTTCCTCGTTCAAACTTCTCGCTGCCCGCATCATTTCCCGCGATGCTTCGACGTGGTGGAATACCATCCGAATTGATCGGGGGTTTGAGGATGGCGTCGAAGCCGACCAGCCTGTCCTCACGGACGTGGGACTGGTTGGGAAAACGACCACTGTTTCCAAAAACGAAGCGCTTGTGGTGCTTGTGTCCGATGAAACCTGCCGGATCGCAGCAAAGATCGAAGGAACAAAAGAGCACGGCATCGTTTCCGGTATGCGAGTTCAAGAAGATGCAATCGGCGGGCTGCTGCAAATGAACTTCCTTTCCAAGAATGCCCCGATTCAAGCCGGACAGGAAGTTTACACGGCAGGCGTGGCTCGAGGGTCCTTTCCTCCCGGGATATTGATAGGAAAAGTGAAAGAATTTATTCCGCGTGCGCTTGACGGGCAGGCGGTCGTGGAGCCTTGTGTGAATCTGATGTCCACCGAGGATGTTTTCGTTCTAGTGGGGAAAAAATGAAACCACTGATCGATCTGCTGGCTTTGTTCATCGGCGTGCTGCTCGCTTATATTGTCCAAAATTTCCTGCCGCCAATGGCGGATCTTCACGGAGCCCACGTTTTGTTGGTGCCGATGGTTTTTTGCTATGCCGCGATTGTCTTGCCTTTTCCGGCCATGCTTGCGGCGGCGATTTTCACGGGATTTTTGAGCGACCTCGTCTACCTTCATGTTGTGGCCGGGAAAGTTGAAATCCCCATCGGATATTCTATCATCTTCTTTGTGTTGCTCGGGTGTTTTGCAAATGGATTTCGTTCATCAATGGAGAGTAGTAATTCGTTGCCATTCATTGTTCTTAGTGCGATTGGAACGTCGTTATTTTTGCTCGTTCAGTTTGTTTTAATCACATATATTCGGGGAGGCATTATTGTGGCGCCGGCCGTTGGTTGGCGCATTCTAGCACCAGGTTTGATTGCAGGTTTGATTGCACCTTTGTTTTATTGGACTGTGTCGCACATGGATCGCTTACTTCCTGATGGCTCCCGCAAATTGAGATCCGTCAATCGATGAAGCATTCGCGCTCCGGACCTCGCATTTTCTTTTTGGCGCTCCTCATTATTGGCGGGATGACGGCCATTACATTTCGGCTCTGGAATATTCAAATCACGCACGGCGCGGACTACGCCGCCCGCATCAATTCGAATTCCAAAGTGACCGTCCGACTCCCGGCGGTGCGAGGCGAGATTCTGGATAGAAACGGAATCAAACTGGTCGAAAACCGGGCCAGCTTTGAGGTGGATTTTTATTTACCCGACATGGTTCGCGCCTATCGGGAATCGCGAGGGTCGGTGCCGATCACGACCTATCGCGGGAGAGTTCACAACATGCCGCGCGATCTGAAGGAGGCCGATGTGGTCAAAATCGTTTCGGAGACGGTTATCCCTCGAATGGAGGAGTTGGGGGTCGCAAAAGATTACAATGCCAACGCGCTCCAGATGCATTATCGCACCAATCGTGAGGTGCCTTACAACTATCGTCAGGATTTGAGTTTCGAGGAGATGGCGCTCTTTTCGGAGAGGAACCTTGGGCTTCCTGGTGTCAATGTGAGCGTCAAGCCGGTTCGGTGGTATGTTTACGGATCCATGGCCGCGCACATTCTGGGTTATGTGGGCGCACCCTCCGATCTCGACAAACTTCCCGACCTCAAAAATTTCAATTTTTACGAACCGGACGTGGAGGGCAAGGCGCAGTTGGAACTGTCCTTGAACGAGACACTCAAGGGCAAGCCAGGTGTGCGGGTCCTCCAACGCAACGTCAAAGGAGTCATCGACGGGGAAATCGAGCGGCGTGAACCTGTTCAAGGCAATAACGTTTTTCTGACTCTCGATGCCAAGATCCAATCCATCGTCGAAAACGCACTGCGCCATGTCGGTCGCGGTGCGGCGGTCGTTCTCAATCCCAAAAATGGCGACATTCTGGCCATGGCCTCGGTTCCCTCGTTCGATCCGAATATTTTCATCCCGACGATTGCCTCCAGTGAGTGGAGCGCCATCAACAAGGATGAGACCAATCCGATGGTGAACCGCGCAATCAGTGCCTATGCGCCCGGATCGACCTACAAGATTCCGGTTTCTCTGGCGGGATTGCGCGCCGGCCTCGCCGACAAGTGCTTCAGTTGCTATGGCGGCATGCAATACGGCAACAAGTATATGAAGTGCTGGATCGCGGAAAAACATCGCACCCACGGCAAGCTGTCCCTCCCGGATGCGATTAAAGTTTCCTGTAATGCTTTTTTCTACCAGTTCGGAAATGCGGCCGGTATCGAGCAAATCGATACGATAGGCAATATGCTCGGCCTTGGCCAAAAAACAGGCATCCCTCTTTCCGGTGAGTCGCCCGGCGTTCTTCCCGGCCCGGAGTGGTTGTCCAAGACCAATCCCCGCGCCCGGTGGTCAAATGGCTTCACCGCCAATACGGCGATTGGACAAGGCGATGTACTGGCCTCTCCACTTCAAATGGCGATCGTGACCGCTGCCGTCGCCAACGGGGGGACGGTTTACTATCCACGGCTCATTGATCGAATTGTGGCGCAAGATGGTTCGGTTGTTTCCAAGGAACCGCCCCGTGTTCGTGCGAATCTCATCACCGATGCAGGCCTCACAGAGGCCCAAATCGCTCAGGTTCGCAAGGGAATGTGGAATGTGGTGAATGACGATGGGGGAACTGCGGGCCGAGCAAGAAACGAAAACATGGTTACTGCGGGCAAGACCGGAACAGCCCAGTTTTGGCGATCGGGTAAAAAGGACAATCACACATGGTTCATTTCTTTCGCCCCCTTTAACGACCCTGAATATGTCGTCGTGACTTTTGTTCAAGGTGCCAAGTCCGGAGGCGGTGTCTCCGCTCCCATTGCCGCGAAAATCCTCAAGGATATCCAAGCTTACAAAAACGGGGAGGATGTCACTTTGGCTGCACTGGAGCCTGCCAAAGGTGATTTTCTGTTCACCGAAAGTATGGATTACGGTCGAGAGACTCCTGCCGCGAACAAACTCTCCGAAGACGCCGAGGTCGCCGAGAATCCCTCTGCGGAAGCCCAGGAAAGCCGTCCCCCGGCCACACCCAGCGTTCGTGAGGACGCCGATGCCCGCGGCCGTGTGAACAACGCACCCCAACCCAAACAAGCCTCCCCTAAACCCGAACCCGCGCCAACACCCAGTCCCCGAACCAACCCGATCCAAAACATTTTCAATCTCATCAGTGGCAAGAAGGCTGCGGCCGATGGTGCAAACCAGAAGCCCAAACCCGAAAAACCAAAGAACAGGTGAGCCCGTCCAATCGTGCAATTCCATTTGCACAAAACCTCATAAACTTAATGTTAGAAACAGTGAAAAAAATCCTAGGCCTCGGCAAAAAATCAACCGGTATCAAGCTGGTTGTCAGTAGCGAGAAGCTCGAAAAACGGGTGGCTCTACTGGAGAACAACCGTCTCGAGGAATACACAATCGAACGCGAAACCGATCGCAATATCGTCGGCAGCATTTACAAGGGCAAGGTTCGCAATATCGAGCCCGGCATCAAGGCGATGTTCGTTGATATCGGATTCGAGAAAAATGCCTTCCTTCAGTTTTGGGATGCCATCCCGGCGGCACTCGATAGCGGCATCGAGACCATCAATCGGGCCGGCGAAAACTCGAAGAAAAAAGCACCCCGCATCACTCATAAAGATGTGCCGAATATCTACCCTGTCGGATCGGATATCCTTGTGCAGGTCAAAAAGGGACCGATCAGCAACAAGGGGCCCCGCATCACCACCGACATCAGTCTTGCTGGTCGCTACCTCGTCCTGATGCCATTCAACGACCAGTTCGGTATCTCGCGCAAAATCGAGGATCCCAAGGAGCGCGATCGCCTTCGGAAGATCCTTCGCAGCCTCGAGGTGCCCGAAGGAATGGGTGTTATTATGAGGACTGTTGGCGCCGGGCAGCGCGCCCGCTACTTTGTCCGCGATCTGAGCATCCTTGTGGATCAATGGAAACAAGTGCAGGAGGGACTTCAGGAGAAATCCTCCCCGGCCTGCCTTTTCGAGGAGCCCGATCTCATCGAGCGGACGGTTCGTGACTTTCTCACCGACGAAGTGGACGCCATCATTGTGGATGACGCCAAGGCGGTCGAACGCATGCAGCGCATCGTTGGTCAGATTTCCAAGCGGGCGAAAAAATCCATCCAGCACTACACCGGCGCCCAACCGATCTTCGAGTGCTTCGGCGTCAAAGCGCAGATCGAGGCCGCGTTTCACCGTCAGGTGTGGCTTCCATGCGGGGGTTACATCGTTATCGACGAGACGGAGGCCATGATTGCGGTGGATGTGAATACCGGTCGCAACAAGGGCTCAAAGGATATGGAAAAGACGATCCTTCAGACCAACATTGAGGCTGCTGAGGAGATAGCGCGCCAAGTGCGTCTCCGCAACATCGGGGGGCTCATCGTGGCCGACTTCATCGATATGAAGCACCGCAAGGATCAGCAAGCGGTGTATCAGCACCTCAAGGAGCGTCTCAAGCGCGACAAGGCCCGCACCCATGTGCTCCCGATCTCCCAGCTTGGTCTCCTGGAAATGACCCGCCAACGTGCCAATGAGAGTCTGGCCAGTTCGATCTTCATTCCATGTCCCCATTGCAGCGGGAAGGGAATGATCAAGAGCCCCATGACCATGAGTGTGGAGCTTCAGCGCGCCCTTCATGCAGTGATGCGGAAACACCAGGAGGCTGTTCACGAAATTCGCGTCACCGTTCATCCCGATCTTCTCAATCGCTTGCGCACGGACGACGAGGAGCACCTCATCGAGATTGAGCGCCGATATGCGGGTCGCTTGGCTTTCCGGGCCGATCCAACCTACCATCAGGAAAAATTCGTTATATCGAATGCCCTCACCGGCGAGGAGCTCAAGCCCTGAGCCGCGCCAGATAGCCGATCATGAAAGGGAGACCGTTTTTTCGTTGCCCGCCACAAGGTGGGCCATGGGAAGCGGTCTTTCGCTTTGGGGAAAAGTCACTCGACGAAGCTCAACAAGCCCCAATCTTCCTGACGATGGAAACTCACCGGCATATTGTGTGAAGACGAGCTGGAGAGGATCGGGGAGGGGTTTCCTTGATAGTAATCGTAACGGCTGAAGGAAAAGAGCCACTGCGACCCGGCTTCTGGCTTTCCGGACTCCGCGACCATCGCAAACGGGATGGAAGCCAATACAAGCCAGCGGTTGTCCTGCGCGAGAACTTTTGCGCGGCTTTCAATGACCTGATCGCGGACAAGCCATTCTTGGGGAATATCGCCCTTGGGTCGTTTGCGAAAAGCCTCAGCCGATGGCACCCGGAGTTGGAATTTTTGGTTATCAGGTCCTATGTGGAATTCATAATAGGCATCCTGCTCGATCGGGCGTAGGAAAACCTCGAAGACATCGCCGTGTTTAAAGGCGGGGGTATTGAATGCTTGGGATGGATTGAATATGTCGGCATCCTCGAGTTCGGCAAGCAGGAGCAGGAAGTCATCCGTCCAAGCCGTTCGAACAAGGGCAGGAAAAAAGCCTGTTTGCGACTCGGGAAGCCAATGTTGGAGTAGATATACGGGGGTGGATTTTTCAAAGGCCTTTGCCGCCGCATCCCAATCGTCGAGGTTGAAAGAATTCACTCGCGGGCAAGCTGTCTTTTGAAGAGGGGCATCCATGCGTAAAGACACAAACAAAGGCTCTCCTTGTCGTCAAGCGAGCCCCCGGCATCGTGCGGGAGTGGTTTGCCCCACCCCGAAAAAAATCTAAAAAAATTCGAACGATTTTTTTGGGGCCTTGTCCAATTACTTAGACGAAATTGATTCGTCCCGGAATTATCCCAAACCTGTCACCCCCTGACTCAACCCGAAAGACCATCGCCTTTGTAGCATAGTCCCGATAACCGCCCCCACAACTCTGGAGGTCCGCATCATGATAACGAATGTTCTCAAATCGGTCTCATACGTAGGAGTCAGTATGGTTTTCACACTGACCCTCCCGCCGGAGGTGAATACCCATGTGGTGGCAGTTCGGGCTCCAGAGCCTCCGCTGTGCGGGTATTTCAAGTTGGGTGCAGCGCGCAACCCCGCAGGCGATGAAATTTCGCTCACCAGTCGCAGTTTGCTTTTAAACGGGGTCCCCTGGTTTCCCATTATGGGGGAGTTCCATTTTTCCAGATATCCCCGGGGGGAGTGGCGCGAGGCATTGGAGAAAATGAAGGCCGGCGGGATCAAAATCGTTTCGACCTATGTTTTTTGGAATCACCATGAGGAAGTCGAGGGGGAGTGGGATTGGGCGGGGCGGAAGGACTTGAGGGCATTTTTAGAGATCTGCCGGAATGTTGGTCTTCTCGCGATCGTGAGGTGCGGGCCGTGGTGCAACGGGGAGGTGCGTTATGGAGGATTTCCCGATTGGGTTCAGAACAGCACGCGATGGGATCCTGTGAGTCGCTGGGGACTTCGTCCGGAGCATCCCGAGTATATGGCATCCGTGACTCGCCTTTATCAGCAGATCGGGGCCCAAATGCAGGGACTGCTTTGGAAGGATGGCGGTCCGGTGATCGGCATCCAGTTGGACAACGAGTATTCAGGGCCGTCCAACTATCTGGTTGGCTTGAAAAATATGGCGCTGGAGGCCGGTATGGATGTCCCCCTTTACACCAAAACCGGTTGGCCACGGATGGAGGATCCGATGCCGGAGGGCGAGATGATTCCTCTTTACGGGGCCTACCCGGATGCCGCGTGGGAGCCCTCTGTTCAAGCCTCGGAAGGTCTCCTTTACAACTACATCTTCCGTCAGCAACGCATTGACGAGTCTATCGCGAGTGATGTGAACACAATCAAAGGCGGAGAGGATGAAAGTCATCGCGACCAGTATCCCTTCCTGACCGCCGAGACGGGCGGAGGCATGTTCGTCTCCTATCACCGTCGGAATAAGGTCGCCCCCAGCGATGTGGCTTCCCTCGCCCTCTGCCAACTGGGCAGCGGTTGTGTCGGTATGGGCTACTACATGTATCACGGAGGGGAGAATCCGGAGGGTCGCCTCAGCACGCTTCAGAAATCGAACGAAATCGGGGACATCTTTGACATCACCATCAAGTCGTATGATTTCCAGGCCCCGATAGGTCAATACGGGCAGATTCGCCCTCATTACTACTGGTTGCGGCGCCTGAATTATTTTATGGGGGACTTCGGAGGCGAGTTGGCTCGGATGCCGACATTTCTGCCCGATGGACCGGAGAAAGATTTCTCCAATCCCTCAAATCTTCGCTGGAGTGTTCGCTCGGATGGCGCGTCCGGATTTCTTTTTGTAAACAACTATCAAAGGCTCCAGCGCATGCCGCCGAAAGCGAATACGAATTTTCAAATTGTTCTTCCCGACGGTGGACTCACCATTCCACGAAAAGCCATCACCATCCCTGCGGATACCTTTTTTTTCTGGCCATTCAATCTGGATTTGGACGGTGTGAACCTGCTCTACGCGACAGCGCAACCGGTCTCGCGGAGCCGGGATGCAGACGGAGGCCTGTCGGTGGTCTTCGCCGAAATTCCAGGAATCACAGCGGAATTCGCCTTTGATCCCCAAACGCTCCCGAACACGATGGCATCGGATTCGTTAGTGTTCAGTGACGTCTGCCCGAGCCGAGAAGTGGTATTCCGCTTGCGAGGTAAAAACGGCAAAGATGTGCGGATCTTTCTTCTCAGCGAGGAAGATTCGCTGGCACTCGCACCGAGAACAAATGAGGGAGGCTATGTCTTTGAAACCAAGCCCTCGGTGAAATCCTTGCCTGTTGCTTTGGAATTACTTCAAAACCCAGGAGCCCCTCGCGAGTGGAGGTCTCGCACCAGAGAGTATTCCTTGCCCGTTTCGCCGGGGGAAAAGGGGTTTCAATCCGCAGCGGTGTGGCGCGTGCGTTTGCCTGCGGATTTGAACATGGAGGCCAATCCCATACTTCGAATTCATTATAAGGGGGATGTGGCTCGATTGACTTTGAATGGGCGTCTCCTCAATGACGATTTTTACAATGGCAATGTTTTTGAAGTGGGCCTGAAACGCTACGCTCCTGAAGTTTTGACTGGAGATCTCTGCCTCGAAATTTTGCCGTTGCAAAAGGGAATGCCGGTTTATTTCGAGCCGGATGTGCGTCCTGTTTTCGATAAAGATGGCATGGCTTTGAGTATCGATCGGGCCGAAATCTGCTACACCGAAGTCGACCCGCCATCTCGGTTGGCTTCCGCAAAATGAACTAAAAATGAACTAAAAATTGCATTGTTTTGGGTTTATGGCGAAGATAAAGACAGATGGACGCCTCCCCTCCTAAAAAAAGAATTTCGCTGACAGATGCGTCTGTGTTGTCGCGACTCACTGAGCCCAAACTCAATCTCATCGTGCAGCAAATCTTGAAGAACGTTGACGAGTTGGCCGAGTTTTACAATGCGGCCAACAATAACGATAGGTTCATCATTGTTAAAAACGTAAGGGAAAGCTACATCGACGAGTGCAAGACGGCGCGTCGAGTGCTTGGCACGGATGAGTTCATTGAGAATATCGCCAATTCGATCGGGTGGGATTTTGCAATACCCGATAGTCCGGTCGAGGGCGACTGAATCCCCGCACCAAAAGCCGAACCTTTTCGCACGTCAGTTTTTATCCGGCACAACTTTTGATTTCAGTGAAATAAGGGGCTTCTCGAGGAAAAACCAGCTCAGGGTTCCGGCGAGAAATGTCAGAAAAAATGTTGTGGCGATGAGAGGGACGTTTTCCGGGTTGCTGGGAAAGTGCACTTTTTCAAAAGTCGTTTCCACAAAGGTGTGAAGGAGCGGGTGGAATACATAAAGCCCGTAGCTGATCACGCCCGTGTATACCAGAGCAGGAAACTGAAGCACTCGGCCCCAGAATCCCGTGAAGCCGATGGCCGCGCGCAAAATAAGCCATCCGAAAAAGAAGGCTTCCAGTGATTCTGCAGCGTGAATCCAAGCGGTATCGAATCCCCATAGTCGAATCGCCACCGCCGCGAGCAAGGAACACCATGCGGCCAAGGTCACGCTGCCAAGGCAGGCCAACCGGGTGATGGCCTCTTTTTGTTCACGATAAAAAACACCGATCAAGGCACCAGCCGCAATCGAGTCCATCGAGGAAAGGGGGGAATACCAAACCATCATGGGAGCAACTCCGGTCGCGGTTGCGATCCAACGGTGGAGCCAGGCTCCGACAAAGCAAATGGCAAAGATCGGAACGAAAAGACGTCTTGGTATCCAGAGGACAAGGAGGGAAAGAACAAAAACCATTTGTTCGCTGGTGGCTAAAAACCAGTAGTGCGAAAGGGCGCCCGGCCATTGCTCCGTAAGACCCATGTAGAAATTCACTGAGAACGTGCAAATCCAAACCCAGACATGCCGCGCGGGCTCGATTCCGAGGACAAAGAGAATTCCGAATGCCAGAAAATAGACGGGGAAAATCCGGATCGCTCTTTTTTTGTAGAAACCCGAGAGAATCTTTGTGGGAGCGTGTCCTCGATCCACTTGCTGGAGATGGTTGCCCACAAGAAGGAAGCCGGTCATCACAAAGAAAAGCCGAACGCCAAGCGGGCCCAAGGCTAACCAAGTGCTGGAACCCGGAACAAGATGGTAAAAAAGAACCATGATGCAGGCGATCCCGCGCAGAGCATCCAGTTGGTAAAAATAATTTTTCGCCTTGCTCATGAGCCCGAGAAAAATCCCAGCCCCCGTTTTTGTCGAGTTTTATCAGCGGGTTCCTCGCCCGAAGCGTGTTTTCATGCTTTCGGCGGCTCGCAAGGGAGGGTGACGGTAAATGTGGAGCCTTTGCCGACGATACTTTCCACGGTGATCTCGCCGCCAAGCATCCGGCAAAAGTGACGACTGATGGCGAGGCCGAGCCCGGTGCCTCCATATTTGCGCGTCGTCGATTCATCCGCTTGGGTGAAGGCTTCAAAAAGCCGTTCTATTTGCTCCGGGGATATTCCGATGCCGCTGTCAGAGACGGTGAATTTGATATGTCTCGCACCGTTATTGTATCCGCTGGCAACAGAGAGTCTGATTAAGCCTTGCTCGGTGAACTTGCTGGCATTGCTGAGGAGGTTGAAAAGGGTTTGGCGGATTTTTGTGAGGTCGCTGTGGATTTCGCCGAGATCCGGTTGGATTTCGATTTCCAGGCGATTTTTGTTTTTGAGAAGGAGGGGCTGCAAGGTAGATGCGATGTCGTGAACCAACGCCGTGGGATCGATCCTTTCGCAGTAAATCGTCATTTTTCCCGACTCGATCTTGGACAGGTCCAGAATGTCGTTGATAAGGGAAAGGAGGTCTTTCCCCGAGCCCTGGATTTTCTTCAGATCAGAAATGAAAGCGTCTTGTCCTTGGTCGGCTGCTTCTTCCATGAGCATTTCGCTATACCCGATGATCGCATTCATGGGGGTTCGCAACTCATGGCTCATGTTCGCAAGGAAGGCGCTTTTTGTTTGGTTGGCGGTCTCGGCGGCTTCTTTGGCCTGACCGGCCTCTTTCAAGGCTTGCGAGAGCTCTGACGTTCTTTGTTGGACCGTGGCTTCGAGGTTCTGATTGAGATCGGCGAGTTGGCGTTCACGGGCCTGGATGCGTTCGGCCATGCTCTGGAAGTCTCTCACAAGTTCACCGAGTTCGTCGCTTCGCAGAGAGAGGTCCGCAAGGTGCAGATTTTCGAAGCGTCCTTCCTGGAGTGCCATCGAAGCCGAGCGCAACTCCAGGACCGGTTTGGATAGGCGTTTCGCGACCAAGGTGGAAAGCAAAACAGCCAGCACAACTCCGCCAATGCCGATGGTTAGTGTCTGTGCGGTCATTTGAACAACTGGAGCGAGAATGATTTCCTCGGGAACTGTGAGAACGAGCTTCCATCCCGTTTTTGGAGCTGTGCACCAAAAAACCCGCCCCGATCCATCCCGATGGGAAAGTTGACCCTCTGGGCTTGCTGCAATCTCCTGGCCGGAAGGAAGCGTGGTGGCGTCAGCTCCGGGAAATCCCTTGCGCAAAATGAGGGAGAGGTCGGGGTGCGCCACAATGCGGTTCGCCCGGCTTACCAAGTAGGCCGATTGGGCTTTCGCCTCGATCGGAGTCTCTTGGATGTGGAGCCGTATCTTGATGGCGTTCACGAGGGCTAGGATCTGATCCAATGCCAAATCCGCTCCGGCAACGCCAATGAGACGGGAGTCCTGATCGAAGACCGGCGTGGTGATGCTGACCATGCTGATATTGGCGCTGCCTTTGTCGAAATAGGGCTCCGTGATGTAGGTGTCGCGGGACGATTTGGGGCCATGATACCACTCCTGCCGGGCATCGTGATAATCGTATTCCAAGGGGGTCGGCGCAGGCCAGGTCAGGCGATGCAGGGCGATGCAGGCGCCCGGGCTTTTCCAGTCCATGTCTTCGTAGGCGATGTAGAGTCCATACACATCCTTCAGTGGAGTTTGGCCGAGGAGTTGGCGGATATAGGCCTCCATTTGGGGATTTGGGTTTCGCCCATAGGATTGCTGGAGGGTGGCGATGCTTTTGGGAAGCATTGCGATACGGGAAACCAAATCGTCGAGCTGAGTGGCGGAGTCGCGCACCTCTTCCATGGCGCGAGCACTGGCTTGTTCGAGGAGCTCGGCTCTAGTGAGGCGGTAGTTGACCCAAATCGTAATTCCAAGTGCGAGTACGGAAACAGCTCCGACATAAATCTGTAGCTGGCGGGAAATCCGGTGCCGGAAAAATTCCACGAGGGCGTTGGGCTTTCCGTTCACGCTACTGAAGTGCTTTTACAGATCGTGACGATGTTCTTTTCTTCCACGCGCTCGTAGGTCATTTTGTCCGAGATTTTTCTGAGGAGAAGAATGCCAAGTCCCCCAGTCGGACGTTCCTCGATGGGAAGACTGGTGTCGGGTTCTTCCACGTCCAAGGGATTGAAAAAAACACCATCGTCGAGGTATTGAATCACGAGTTGGTTCCTCTCGATGAGAATTTCAACTTGGATGAGGTGCTCCTCATTGTCGGTGTAGCCGAAGTTGATCGAGTTTGTGGCAAGTTCCTCCATGGCGAGGATGGTCACATACGAGGCATCCGGGGGGAGATTGAAGGGGGTCAGCCAGCTCAACGCCATATCCAGTGCCTTGGAAAGGTCGGGGAGGGTGTTTTTGATTTCCAATTTCAGGTGGTTCGGCATGGTTAGAATCGAATTTGAATGATGGAGAAATCGTCGTCCAGTGGTCCAGGGCCGTGTCTGGCATGAACCCAAAGTTTGAGGTTCTTCAAAGTATCAGGCTCGCTGGTATTTTCGAGCATGAATTCTTCAAAATCATCGAATTCCATGATTTCACCTGAAGGGGTCCGTATTTCATAGCAACCATCGCATAGGACGAACAAGGTCGCGCCGTCGGGTATGTGGCACGCGCTCGAGCGGTAAGGGGCATTTTCCATTACGCCAACGATCATTCCTTGAGTGGCAAGGCGAGAGGGGGATTTTGTTCCCTTCGGCCCGGGCGCTATCAGGAGCGCGGGCGGGTGACCTCCCGTGCAATAGCGCAGCGTGCGGTCGGGGGCATGATAGACCCCATACCAAATGGTGAAATACAAGTTGTTCTGCCGCTCCATTTGAAACGCATTGTTCAGGGCAAAAAGAACCTCATCCGGGTTGCGAAAATCGACGCCCGGCAAGGCATCCGAGCGGAGCGCGTTGATCACCGTTGCTGATAAAAGTGCAGCCCCCACGCCATGTCCACAAACATCGAGCAAGTAGATGGCAAAGTGATCGGCATCTATCCAGTGGTAGCCAAAGGTGTCGCCGGCGAGTTCCGAAGAGGGTTGGTATTCCCAATCCACCCGGAGCGGAGAGGCGCAGGGTTCGGGTAGGATCGAGCGCATGTAGGCCGATGCTTCCTCGAGTTCCTTGTTGAGTCTGGCCTGCGTTTCCTCGATCACACGCAAATGTCGCCGCTCCACATCGCGGAAGTTTTTTTTCTCCAGGCAGGCGCTTAATCGTGCCCGAAGGAGCGTCGAATTGAGGGGCTTCGGCAGGTAATCCTCGGCCCCGGCCTCAATGCAGCGGGCGACGCTCTCCATCTCATCCAAGGCCGATATCATAATCACTGGAATATCGCGCAATGCAGGGTCGGCTTTCATTTGGAGAAGCACCGAATGGCCATCCAGCAAAGGCATCATGACATCAAGCAGAACGAGATCGAATCCACGTGAGCGCAGGATTTCTAGCGCCTCCAGGCTATTGGTGGTTTTGGTGACGTTCAGTCCGTGACGCTCCAATCGGCGGGCGAGCACTTCGAGATTTTCGGCATTGTCATCGACGGCCAGAATGCGGCCGGACATGGGAAATAGGGGATCAGCGATTTCATCCTCGGCTGTCGAGGGGTGGGGGTGAGTTGAGGGGGGAGAAGCTCCAATCTTGGTGTTGATAAGGTCGAGGAGATGATGTGCGGCTGTATGGATTTTTTGCAAATCCGGGATCATCCGCTTCTCGATGCCGGCTTCTTCGATCAACATCTCGCTGTAGCCGATGATGTGATTCAGAGGCGTACGCAATTCGTGGCGCCATTGCGCGAAGGGATCTGGAAGGGTCTGTGGGAGGTGGCTCAATCTCGTCGTAATTTTTCGATTTGGGTTTGCATTTTTTCGAGGAGGCGGACGAGGTCGATTGGTTTGGTGTCGTAGTCGTCGCAACCGGCTTCGAGGGCTTTTTCCAAGTCGCTGGACATGGCATGGGCGCTGAGACCGATTACGGGAATGCGAGCGGTGGAGGGGTCGCTTTTCAAGGCGCGGGTCGCAGTCCATCCATCCATCACGGGGAGGCTCATGTCCATGAGAATGAGCGAGGGTTTTTCGCTGCGGGCCATGTCCACGCCTTGCGCCCCGTCAAGGGCCATGATCACTTCGAAGCCGCGCCGCTCGAGTCGCCGCGACAGCATATCGCGGTTCATCTCATTGTCCTCGACCAGAAGAATCTTATGCATCCGCCTTTGGTTTTAAGAGCCCGGCAATCCAAAAACAAGCGGCATCTGGATCTTGGAAATGCCTCCCAATCCCTTTGATGGGTGGGGAAATCGGACCGGTTAGGGGCATGGATCAGCCATTGCGAAGCTTGCAGTGGAATCAGGGATGTGTTTGTTAGCAGGTATGTCACATCCACTACTGGCGTTGTCGGCTCCTGGTTTTCCCGAACTGGTTTTCATTTTCATGCTCTGCCTGCTGATGTTCGGCGCAAAAAAATTGCCGGAACTGGCCAAGGGCCTCGGGAAAAGCCTCGGCGAGTTTCAAAAAGCCAAGGCGGATTTCGAACGTGAAATCGCCAAAGCCGCTCACCCGGTCGAAATCAAGGATCAGCCTGATAAAGTCGCCTGCTCCGTGAATCCGGTCGCATCGGTTTCATTGACTGAGCCGTCCGAGCCTAAGGGAGAGGTCTCTTCTCCGAAGGCTTGATGGCTGGAGTCGCTCTTTAATTCGCCGGTGCGAAACCGCCGTTGGGAAGTTGGCGGAAAAGTTGCCTTCCAGCTGGATAGGAAGGGAAGTAGGAGCCGTCCGGTTGCAGAATGTAGCTGATCTTCGCCGGAGCGAAACCTCCATCGGAAGTCCGGATGTAGAGTTGCTGATTGGATGACTGCTGTTGGTAAATGGAGGGTTGTTGCTGGTAGGCCCCTCCGGATCCGCTTGACTTCGGAATGAAGGCGTTGATTGCTTGGGATCCGACACTTCCAGCTCCGGCAGAAATGGCTCCAGCGGCGACAGGATTGACTCCGCGCATCATGGCGCCAGTGCCCGCGCCAATTCCTGCAGCGGTGACGGCTTGCACTGCTGCGGCCCCCATCGGCGTCATGACGGAGCGGGGGCGTCCATCTGGGCCCGTTTCTGTGGTGCATCCACCAAGGAGGATGGCGGCAACAGCGAAAAGAGAAAGCACGGGAGTGATCTTCATAGCTGCACTTATTATGAAACCAGTCTGAAAGAAATCAACGGGTTTTGCTTTACACATATCGCGGGAAAAGGGATCGCAAATCAAGCGTCGCGACGGCTTGCCCAAGGGCCTTGAATGGCAACCGTGATGCCCGTTTTTTGAATGTTCACGAAGAGGGTTTGGTGGTCGGGCGAGAAGCAGACTCCCGCTAGTTCAGAGGAATTGTAGGCATTGCGGGCGATGTGATAGCAGTGGCCTTGCGGGGTGATTCCGACGATTCGGCAGGCCCGTCTGTCGTAGGTGTCTTCGGCGATGATCACATCCCCGTAGTTGGAAACCGTGAGATTATCGGCATAGGAGAGGATGCTCGCATCCTTGCTCTCCACGAATAACTCGAGCGTCCCTCCGGCAGCTCCATCCTTAATTGCAGGGCGGTATCGAAAGATTTGCCCTTCTTTGATGTGACCGCCATTGGTGCAAGCAAAATAGATTTCGCCGTTGGCATACCACATGCCTTCCGCCCTTGCGAAAATCGCCGCTCCCTTCGATTGGGCCTGATACCGAAGATCATTTTTGGGTGAATCCACCTCGTCGAGGTCGACCCAAGCAACATCATAGGCTCGCCCTTCTTCAAATGTGCAGTTTTCCCAATTCCGAGTGTCACATTTCGGGATGTTTTTGATAGCCAGTGCCTGCAAGCGCCCACCATCAAGCAGTCTACCCGGCGTACTTGGAACAAACCGGTAGATCGCTCCGTCCGGCACATCCTCCGTTTGATAAACGTCAGAGTTTGTCGCATCCACAGCGACGGCTTCATGGCGAAACCTCCCCATGGCTTTTAGCGGAATCGCCTTCTGCAGCTGGACTTTTTCCGTGGACTGAACCTCAAAGTTGTAGCCGTGATCTTGAGTCCAGTCGCCTCCAGCTAAAATGTTATCCGTTTCTTCGCATGTGATCCAGGTGCCCCAGGGGGTGGATCCTCCAGCGCAGTTTCGCTCTGTTCCACCCAGGCTCAAATACTCCGCCTCGATCCGTCTGGTGGCGGGATTGTAAATATGCGTGGTGGTTCCTCCGAGCATGGGATTTTTTTTACCTCCGTCATAGAGCCGATCGCGGATCTCGGGAGTCAGCAGTTCGTTGGCGTTTCCGAACGCCCCTTCGGAGCCTTTGGTCGAACTATCCAGCTCATGATTCATGATCAAAATAACCCGACCGTTTTTTCCCGGGAATGCGGCCATTCCGTCGGGCTTGGATGGCAATCTCAAGCCATCCGTCATGACTCGCCCTTCTTTTGCAATGACTTGATAGGAAAATCCCTCTGGCAATTCCAGTATTCCCTCGGGGTCGGGCTTCAGCGGCCCATACCCCGCGATCGTGGGAGTCAACGCAATTCTGTCCGATGCAAATAAAGAGTAGGAACGCAACCCCGCAAAACCCAGCGCCACCAAGCCTGTCTGCTTAATAAAATGCCTTCGTTTCATGAAAAGGAGTTCATTGTGCACGTTCTTTCATTTATCAGCAACCATAGGGGCATTTTTGCCTCTTGTAATCCGCTTCGCTAGGGGTGCCGGCTTTGGTCCACGCAGATTTCCCGGACTTGCTCCGGTGACATGGACTTTTGAGTCAACGGGCGGAGCTTGTTCTCGTCGGAGCTTGCTTTCAAGCCAACAGCGGTATTACAATATGTCCTGTAAGAATGCATTTGAGCGCTTGTTGATCATCAAAAAACCGCTCAAACGCCAACTTCAATGGGGGCATAGCTCAACGGTCAGAGCAGGCGGCTCATAACTGCTTGGTTCACGGTTCGAATCCGTGTGCCCCCACATTCCGGGCCTTTCATCGTCTTCGAAAAAGAATGAGGTGTTCGCGATGTTCACGCCCTGGGTAGGTATCGATTTCACTATGGAAATCGATTTTTTGAAATGAGGGCAGGAAAAGTTCGTCCAGATCCTTGGGGGTGGATGCAAATGGGGGCGAGTCGGGATCTGGATTGTCCGGATCCATAAAAAAAACCGCGAGTAAAAAACCGCCGGTCTTGATTGACAGAGCGGCTTCGCGGGCATAGTCGGCGCGACGATCGGGTCGTATCGCACAGAAGCAGGTGTGCTCGAACATCCAGTCGAATTGTCCATGCGACCGGGCATCGCCGGCAAGGAAGTCGCCAAGAATGTAGGTCTCATCTGCTGCAGCAGGAAAAGCCGAGGCGGAACGAATGGCGGAGGGGGCGATATCCATGCCGATCACCTTGGCTGTTTTTTTCTGTGCGATCGCGCGAACGTCATGACCGCTGCCACAACCCGGGACAAGAACACGGCCGGTCATATCAGCTTTGTCTAGCCAAGCGGTGAGGGCGGGGTGGGGGAGACCTTTATCCCAAGGGGTGTCGCCGCTCTGGTAGCGGGACTCCCACTCAGATTTTGCGCCAACGTGTGCCGAGTGAGATGCCGTATTGGAATTTGCGGGAGTGTTCACGAATGAGAAAAGGAAGGTTGATTTCGTGCTCGAGTCGAAAGTGGGCGGAGAGTTTTTCGTTGAGGACATCGGCGGAGGAATGGGCATCGGGTTGGCCGCCAAGCCACAGTGAAGGGGGGGTGTATTCCTCCAACCAGGAAAAAGGGGTCGCCATGAGGAGTTGACCGCCTGGAGCGACCAAATCGCCCAGCCTCTCCAGAAAGACGATTGGAGCGGGAAGACGGCAGAGAAGATTCGCCGCGAGCACGACGTCGAAGCTGCCCAGATCGTTCCGTAGATCGATGGCGTTTCCCGTTTCAAAATGTACGCGCTGACGATCGATATCGGGGGGTATGCGAGCCAGGACGGGTTGGTTTTTTTTCCCCTCCCAGGGAACTTCGGCAGCGAGGACGCCGTCCTTTCTGAGGGCCTCCGCGCTATCGATGAAGGCTTGGGAGTAGTCGATGCCTAAGACTCTCGGGATGGTTTTCGCCAGTTCAAACGAAGAGGCCCCCACCGCACAACCGATGTCCAAAGCCGAGGAGGGGGATGATGTGGAGTCAAGCAACTCCTTCACCACGCGCTGAGCGAACCCCCAAGCGGACTCCGGGACGGGAAGATCTCCGGCGGCATCCTGGAATGTCGCGTAATGGAAAAAAAGATAGTCGCTGACGATCTGGGGGGTTTCGTAAAGATTGGCCACGCGCGAAATTGCTATCGGATAAAATCGCGTCAAGGAATCTCAATCGCTTCTTGGACAAGGGGCATGCGCTTCTGATACACCCCAGTCATGTTCACGCGAGTATTCTCAGCAGCACTCCAGGGCGTCGAAGCCATTCAAGTGGAAGTCGAGGTCAATACGGGCGTTGGCAATCCTCTTGTGATCGTGGTGGGACTTCCCGATGCCGCTGTGCGCGAGAGCAAGGATCGCGTGACAACGGCGATTGGAAATAGCGGGTTCCGCTGGCCCCGCGAACGAACGACGATCAACCTTGCGCCCGCTGACACAAAGAAAGAGGGCCCCAGTTTTGATTTGCCGATTGCGATTGGCATGATCGCCGCCGCCGAGCGGGCCGAGTTGCCCAGGCTTGAGCGTTGTTACGTCATCGGGGAACTCGCGCTGACCGGCGAAATCCGTCCGATCAAAGGTGCGTTGCCCATTGCGGTGGAGGCACGCAACCAAGGGAAAAAAGCCATTATTCTTCCGGCCGTCAACGCGCCCGAAGCGGCCATCGTCGAGGGGATCGAAGTATATGGGGTTCGGAATCTCCGCGAGGCGTACGAATTTCTGTCCCGCAAAAAAGACCTCATCCCCTTGCAAGGGAACGCGGCCGAGCGTCTGGAATCCTACTCCGGCGAGGATGTCGACTTTTCCGAAGTCAAGGGTCAGCATCAAGTCAAGCGCGCCATCGAGGTTGCCATGGCTGGTGGACACAATCTCTTGCTTATAGGTCCACCCGGATCGGGAAAGAGCATGCTGGCGAAGCGAATCCCGACGATCATTCCTCCGATGTCGCTGGACGAGGCCATTGAGACGACCAAGATCCACAGCATTTGCGGGCTTTTGGATGAGACTCATTCTTTTGTCGCAAGGCGGCCTTTCCGCTCTCCCCACCACACCGTGAGCGATGTCGGCCTTCTTGGGGGCTCGACAAACCCCACGCCCGGCGAGGTGAGCCTTGCGCACAATGGGGTTTTGTTTTTAGACGAGCTTCCGGAATTCAAACGCACCACGCTCGAGGTGATGCGACAACCCTTGGAGGATGGAAAGGTGACGATTTCGCGCGCGGCGGGGACGATGACGTTTCCAGCCGATTTTGTCTTGATTGCCGCTATGAACCCGTGTCCGTGCGGTTATTTCGGAGATCCAGCGAGGGAGTGTCGCTGCTCCCCGGTGCAAATTGAGCGGTATCGCAACCGGATTTCCGGTCCGCTCCTGGATCGAATCGACTTGCATGTCGAAGCCCCTGCTGTGGCGTTCAAGGAGCTTTCCGGTGTGGGCCACGCGGAGCCCTCCGCAGCCATTCGCGAACGTGTGCTGGCGGCGCGCGGAGTTCAGAAAGCAAGGTTTGCGGGTGGCCGCAAGACCGCGTCCAATGCGCGGATGAGCCACAGCCAGATCAAGAAGTTCTGCGTGCTCGATGAAACCTCCACCGAGATGCTCCGCCATGCGATGGAAGATCTTCATCTGAGCGCCCGAGCTTACGACCGCATCCTCAAAGTTGCCCGCACGATTGCGGATCTTGCCGGCCATGAGCGGATCGAATCCAGCCACATTGGCGAGGCGATTCAATACCGCACGCTCGACCGGCGATTGTGGGCCTGATTTCTAAGGCCGGTTCTTTTCTCTCTCCTTGTGAATCCCGCTAAAATCTTCCAGATTGGGGACAGATGAAAAAATCCGGATGTCTGATGGCTTTTCTGTTCGTGGCCCTGTGTGCGAGCATGTTTGTGAATTTGATTGCGCTCGCTCTGCTCGGTACGAAAGCCGGATCGGCTTTTGCCCATACTAAGCTCATCCCGCCCCGGGAATTTGATGAGGAAATCCTGGTTCCGTCGGAATCCTCTCACGACAAAGTTGCTGTGATCCCGCTCGAGGGGGTGATCGCCTTCGGGCAAGAGGGAAGCTTGGGAAGCTCCATGGTGGAGGATTTCAAATCGGCCATTGATCAGGCGGTCGATGACCCGCATGTGAAGGCCATCATTGTTGAAATGGATTCTCCCGGGGGCGAAGTGACGGCCTCCGATGTTCTTTACAATGCGCTGCGCCAATTGAAAGGGGTGAAGCCCGTGGTGGTTTATTTTAACTCCATCGGCGCCTCGGGAGCGTATTACACGGCGTGTGGAGCGGATTGGATCATGTGCAACGACACGACTTTTACCGGCAGCATCGGGGTGATCATTTCCACCCTGAACTACCGCGATTTGTTCGGGAAAGTCGGCCTCGAGTCGGTCACTTTCAAAAGCGGGAAGTTCAAGGATATGCTCAATGGTGGACGCGAAATGACGCAGGATGAGAAGGATTATGTGCAGGGCCTCGTGATGCAGAGTTACGACCGCTTTGTCGGGATCGTGGCAGCTTCGCGAAAGCTGGATGAGAAGCAGCTTCGTGCGGGAGTCGCCGATGGACGCATCCTCAGTGGCACTGATGCCCTCGCGGCGCGCCTCGTTGACCAACTCGGCTACATCGAGGACGCCTATGACAAGGCCCGTGAACTCGGTGAGGCGCCCGATGCCGAAATCGTCCGTTATACTCGCGCTTACAACTTTGATCGCTTCCTTCGCCTATTCGGTGAGGCGCATGCTGCGAAACTGCAAATCGAATTTCCGGGAAAAAATTATGCGCTTCAACCTGGCCGCATTTATCTTCTGCCGAGCTTTTTTGCGCCCTAGATTTTTGCGCGCTCTGTGAATCTCAGTGAGGACTCCATGAAGAAAACACGCATCGAGACATCTGCTAGTGCGATCGGAATTCAGTCACCCTTCGCCGCCTTGAGAATCGAAGGCTTGCCCGAGGGGCCGGCCGAACCGATTCAGCGCCCGTTACCGCCCACGAAACTCGGCCGAGTCGTCCTTCGTAGAGAGAAATCGGAGCGGGGGGGTAAAACGGTGGTTGTTGTTTCCGATTTTGCTGCGCACATTTCAGAGATAGAAATTGCAGAGTTCGCTCGAAAAGCCCGTCATTCGTGCGGGTGCGGAGGCACTGTGCGGGGGAGAGAGATCGAGTTGCAGGGCGACAATCCGGCGCAAGTCCGAGCCTTCTTCGAAAAGGCGGGGTTCCGCGTGGCTGGGGTGTAATGCCAAAGGGTGAACGTTTTTACCCATGCTGTAGCGGCGGTCTGTGACCGCCGATGCGCAACGATTCGGCGCTCATAGAGACGCCGCTACAACTGAAAGCGACTCGCTAAAAATTTGAAATCCAATTTCGGATTGGTTTAAATCCTGAGCTGAGCTGGGGTAGCCTCTTTTCTGCACATCGTTCCACTCTTTAAAAAATAACGTTTTGATACTAGGTCGTGCCTTTTCTTTTGAAAAACGCACGATAAATGTGTACACTATTTTCGTGTAAAATGAAAAATGTCACTTTAAGCGCGGATGAAGGTTTGATTGAAAAAGCACGGGCCTGTGCGCTAGAGCGCAAATCCACGCTGAATTCTTTATTTCGGGAGTGGCTGTCAGACTTGGTGAAGCAGCGAGAGTCGGAGGAGCGCTTGAAGGAAATCGACTTGCGACTTTCCTACGTGCGTTCCGGATCCAAGTTCACCCGGGAGCAAATGAATGAGCGCTGAGGTTTTTTTGGATACGAACATCCTCGTTTACGCATTTGATCCCAGTTCGCCTACGAAACAATGCGTTTCTAAAAAACTTCTGGGCGCCAAGAATTGGTTTGTGAGTTGGCAAGTTGTTCAAGAGTTTTCTTCAGTCGCACTGCATCGCTTCGCAGTTCCGATGAAATCTCACGATCTTGCGGACTATATTTCTCTGAAACTCTGGCCGCGTTGCTCGATTTTACCGAGTGATACGATCTTTTCTCAGGCCATTGCCATCCATGAGCGATATGGTTTTCATTACTACGATAGCCTGATTATTTCGTCGGCCTTGGTGGGAGGGGCAACTCAACTTCTCTCTGAAGATTTGCAGAGCGGCCAGAAAATCGGCTCACTGAACATTATCAATCCCTTTCTCTGAGGGTTTTCAGCTAGAGAGAGTGATGGGTAGGCTCGGTTGGTCTTTCTAGGCGGCGTCTTTTTCCTGCTTGCGGCGGAGGAGGGGGGCTTTTTTGCCTTCCACGACGGCGCGATTGATCGTGACCTCGCTGATGTCGTTTCGGTTTGGGGAGTCAAACATGACGTCGAGCATGATGCGTTCGATCATCGAG
>JALQZP010000180.1 GCA_023258235.1 Terrimicrobiaceae bacterium
ATTGCAGACAGCATCCCCCCACGATAAGCTCCGAAGCACATGGACATTCGATTTACCAAAATGAACGGAGCCGGAAACGACTTCGTCGTCATCGACAATCTTTCTGGAAAATTCTCGCTCGACCGCGAGACGATCGAGCGCCTCTGCGATAGACACCGCGGGATCGGGGCGGACGGTCTTCTTGCTGTGGAACCCGCCGAGGGGGCCGCCGATTTTCGCATGCGCTACTACAATAGCGATGGCGGTGAGGCGGAGATGTGCGGAAACGGGGCCCGTTGCTTTGCCCGTTTTGCCGCACGCCTCATGGATGTCCCCCCCCATGCGATCAGTTTTGAGACACAGGCCGGGCCGATCACGGCCGTTCTTTCGGGGGATTCCGTGACTCTCGATATGGGTGTTCCTCAGGATCAACGTGCCGGACAGAGGCTTCGCCTCGCCGACCGCGAAATGACCATTCACTTTTTAAATACAGGCGTTCCCCATGCTGTGGCCTTCATCGAAAACGTCGAAGACATCGACATTCGATCATATGGGGCCTCGCTCCGTTTCCACGAGGCCTTCTCCCCGAAGGGCACGAATGCCAACTTCGCTCAAGTGATGGAGGATGGCACTTTGGTGCTAAGAACCTACGAACGCGGGGTCGAAGATGAGACCTTGGCTTGCGGCACCGGTGTCTGTGCGACGGCACTTCTCCATGCCCTCGAGACGGAGGCCCCCTCGCCCGTCTTGGTCAAAGTACGCGGCGGCGACACGCTCTCCGTGAGTTTTGAAAAAACCGAGGCGGGCGGATTTCAGAAAGTCCGTCTCACTGGCCCTGCAGATTTTGTTTTCGAGGGGACTATTTCTTTGTAACGATGCAATCCATGTCATTCGCAGGAACCCACACGGCACTCGTCACTCCATTCCGGGACGGGCAATTCGACACCACCGCATTTCAATCCCTCATCGAGGCACAGATCGCTGCGGGTATCACAGGTGTTATCCCGGTCGGGACGACCGGGGAATCCCCCACACTGGATCATGAGGAGCACCTCAAAGTCATCGAGGTCGCAGTGCAGACAGCGGCAGGACGCTGCCAAGTCATTGCCGGAACAGGTTCCAACTCCACAACGGAAGCCGTTTCCCTCACCCAAGCCGCCGAAAAACTCGGCGCAACTGCCGCCCTTCTTGTGGCTCCCTACTACAACAAACCCAGCCAAGAGGGTCTTTACCGCCACTTCGCCGCGATCGCGCAGGCCGTGAAAATTCCCCTCGTTCTCTATAGTATTCCTGGTCGGTGCGGAATCGAGATCGGCGTCGAGACAACCGTGCGATTGGCAAAAGACTTCGCCAACATCCGCGCCATCAAAGAAGCCGGCGGCTCGGTGGAAAGGGTCAACCAACTCCGGGCGGCGCTGCCAGAGGATTTCGAAATCCTTTCCGGCGATGATTCCCTCACCCTTCCGTTCATGTCCGTCGGCGCCGTGGGCGTCATCAGCGTGGCCACGAATGTGATACCTGCGGAAGTCGCCACCATGGTTCGCCATCAACTGGCGGGGGAATCCGCCAAAGCCCTCGCGATCCACCGCAAATACTACCCTCTTTTCAAGGACCTGTTCATTGAGCCCAACCCCGTGCCCGTGAAGTTTGCCCTCGCTCGACTGGGAAGAATGAGTTCCGACGTGCGCCTGCCCCTGTGTGAAATGAGCCAGGCAAACATCCAGCAACTCACAAAAACATTGGAAAAATCCGGTCTATGAGCACACGCGTTATCATCAATGGAGCGAAAGGCCGCATGGGTCAGGCCCTCATCTCGTGCATCCAAGCCGATAGTTCCTACACCCTCGCCGGGGGACTCGATGCCGGGGACGACCTCGCCGGCTTGCTCCCGCAATGCGATGCGGTGATCGATTTCACTGATGCAAGCGCCACGACATCCGTGGCCGAAGCTTGCTCGAAAGCCGACAAACCCCTTGTCATCGGAACCACTGGCCACTCGGACGCAGACCGCGAACACATTCTGGCTATTTCAAAAATCATCCCGATCGTCTTTGCGCCGAACTTTTCCGTAGGTGTGAATACCCTCTTCTGGCTCACCAGAAAAGCCGCCGAGATTCTCGGCCCGGACTTCGACCTCGAAGTCGTGGAAATGCATCACCGCCTCAAAAAAGACTCCCCCAGCGGCACAGCCCGCCGCCTCGCGGAAATCCTCACCGAGGTCCGCGGACTCGACTATGCCAAAGATGTCCTCCACGGACGCGAAGGACTGGTGGGACAACGCACAAACACCGAAATCGGCATGCATGCGATCCGTGGCGGCGACGTGGTTGGCGATCACACTGTCATTTACGCGAATGTAGGTGAACGCGTGGAACTCACCCACAAGGCCTCCAGCCGCGACACATTTGCCAAAGGCGCCCTCCGCGCCTCGGCTTGGGTGCTTGATAAGAAACCCGGCCTCTATGACATGGAGGACGTGCTCGGGCTGCGATGAGAATCGGCATCGCGCTCGGGTCGAACCTGGATGACCGCTTGGCACTCCTGCGATCGGCCCGCAAGCGCATCCAGAGCTTCCACGAGGATTCCGGTCCCTTCCTTTGCTCCCGGATTTATGAGACTGTCCCCGCGGATTGCCCGCCGGGCTCGCCCCTTTTTTTGAATGCCGCCCTGGAAATGTCTTCGAGCCTGCCGCCGCTCGATTTTCTAGCAGAACTTCAGCGCATCGAGCGCGATCTCGGTCGCCCGCGCAATCATGGATTCCATACCCCGCGTACGATCGACCTTGACCTCCTCTACTGCGACAATTTGGCTTTTCGCCTTCCCGATCTGGAGCTGCCCCACCCTCGCATATTTGAACGTCCGTTCGTTCTGTTTCCGTTGCTCGACATCTGCCCCGACCGGATCCTGCCTGGAAAAAACATACCCATCCGCGATCAATGCCAGCATATCCAAACATCGGGCATAGCCCCACAGGATTTGCCAAGCCCGCTTCTTCACTTCTAGATTAACTGAATTTGAAAAACCCAGCCCACAGCTTAAGTGAAGCCAAAGCGTCCGGTCGCCGCCTCGCCTGCCTCACCGCCTACGATTATCCGACCGCCCGGCTTCTCGATGACTGTGGGTTGGACCTCGTCCTTGTCGGTGATTCGCTGGGCATGGTCGTACTCGGCTATCCGGATACCACCAAGGTGACCATGGCTGACATGCTCCACCACACCCGCGCCGTCGCCCGTGGGACAAAAAAAACCTTGCTCGCAAGCGACCTTCCCGCAGGCAGTTGTCTGACCCCTGCACTCGCAGTCGAAAACGCCCGACTTCTTCGGGAAGCGGGTGCCGCTGCTGTTAAAATCGAAGGCGGACTCGAGTGTCTCCCAATGGTCGAGGCGATACTCGCTGACGGTATTCCGGTGATCGGCCATCTTGGCATGCTCCCGCAGCGCGTGATCGAAGAAGGCGGCTACCACATCAAGGGAAAATCCACCGCTGAAAGCGACCGTCTCCACCGTGATGCCCATGCCCTCGAACAAGCCGGCGTGTGTGCCATTGTTTTGGAACTCGTTCACGCGCCACTGGCTTCCCTCCTCACAAAAGAACTTCAGGTTCCCACGATCGGCATTGGAAGCGGATCCGAATGTGACGGCCAAATCTTGGTCCTCCATGATGTCATTGGCCTCTTCCCTTGGTTTCGACCAAAGTTCGCCGAACCCCGTGCCGATATTGCAGGCGAAATCCAGCGCGCCGCCCGTGCCTTTGCCGCTGCGGCGAAGGCTTAACCTGACTAAAAAAGTCCCGCACAAACCGCGATGATGCCCGAGAAAGACCGCCCCATTCCAACTATCGATCACGCATTGGAGCACTTCAGCACGCATGCGTCCGGTAATGGGATCACCCTCAACGCCGCGCTGGCGCATCTGGGTTCCGGGGGCTTTTGCTTCATTGCCTTTCTTCTTGCTGTGCCCTTCGTTCAGCCAGTGCCACTCGGTCCACTGACTATG
>JALQZP010000181.1 GCA_023258235.1 Terrimicrobiaceae bacterium
AGGCCGCGTCATCGGATTGGCCACATCGAAAGACCTCAAGCCGCAGGCCAAGCTCGATGCCAAACCATGAGATTTGATATTCGGCACCTTTGTCGAATCACTCGCCTGAAATCTGTTAAAATTATAACTATTTAATTGTTATATATTTTTAATTCGATTCAGCGAAAAGCGTGGCGGATTTTCTGGAGTAAAACAGGATATCCTCCTCGCAGACCATACGGAAAAAAAGAATCAATAGACCGATGAAAAACACATTTACATTCCTGATGCCAAAAAAACTGCTGTGGGTCATCCTCCTCTTTGTTTTGAGCGCCGCACCCTCCCGCATGGAAGCCGCATCGACCATCGAGAGCGACCGCTATTCGGTGAGCGTCGAAGCGACCGATGGCACGTTCACCGTGGCCGTCAAGCCGGGCGGAAAAACCATACTCTCCGCCGGAAAGTTGAGCGGGAGCGGCGGAACAGCAAAGACCGTCGACTTGAATGACAAAAAATTCGGGAAAGGCCAAGGCATCGAAGTGTGCTATGGTGATGGCAACCGCGAACTCGTCGCCCTGTTTCCGGGTCTTCCATTCGTTACATTCCGCTCGACGCTTCATAATGCCGGCACTGAGTCTGTGGTGCACAAGCATATCCCCACGGTTTCCGCTGCGATTGAACTCGGCAAACCGCTTGCGGAGATCAAAACACTCGGCACCGGTGGTCTGCTGGCTCCGGACAAAAACCCCGGCAGTTATGTGTTTTTAAGCGTCGTTGATCCCGAGACCCGCTCGGGTGTCGTGGGTGGTTGGCTCTCGCATGATCGCGGAAGTGGAGTGGTCTTCTCGCCTGTGGAAGGCGATTCGATTCGGATCCAGGCTCAGATCGACTACGGTTGCCTCCGCATCAAGCCGGGCGAGGATGCCATAGCTGAGACATTTGCTATCGGGTTTTTCGAGGACGCCCGATTCGGCCTCGAGGCCTATGCCGATGCGATTGGGAAAATCTACGCGGTAAAATTGCTCCCGCAGACAGCCGGACTTTGCACCTGGTATATGGACCGCAACGCCGCTGCTTGCGACGAGGTGAATATCAAGGAATTGAACGCCGCCTGCGCAAGGGAACTGAAACCTTTTGGCTTTGATTTCATGTTGATCGATGACAATTGGCAGGACGGAGTGAAGGAAAACGGGCCGAAGAAAAACTTCACCACGCACGCTCCTCAAGGGCCTTATCCCAGCGGCATGAAGTCCACGGCGGAAAACATCGAAAGCTTCGGCCTCACGCCAGGAATCTGGTTCATGCCGTTTGCCGGAAACTACAAGGATCCGTTTTTCAAGGACCGCCAGCATTTGTTTGTCAAAAACACCAACGGTCAACCCTACGAGACCTCTTGGGGCGGCACCTGCCTGGACTTGACCCGGCCGGAGACACAGGAATTCGTGCGCAGCATCGTTCACCGCATTTCGCACGATTGGGGTTACAAACTTTTCAAGATGGATGGTTTCTGGACCGGCAGCGCCACCCCGCAGATGTATGTCAATGACGGCTACAAAAAGGACGGGATCGGCGATGCGGTCTTCTCGGACCCTGACAAGACGAATATCGAAACGCTGCGCGATGGCACCAAGCTCATTCGTGAAGCTGCAGGGCCGGATGTTTTCCTGCTCGGATGCTGTGTGGTTCAGAATATGCGTTCGTTTGGCGGTTCTTTTGGTTTGTTGGACGCCATGCGGGTCGGGCCTGATACAAACGATGGATCAATCGGTTCGCTGCACGCCTCTCGTGTCTGGTTCTTGCACGGCCGAGTTTGGTGGAATGATCCCGACTTTGTTTCCGTTCGTGCCAGTTTGTCCTTGGACCGCGCTCGCCTGAACGCCGGTTGGACGGCCATTTCCGGTCAGCTTTATTACATCAGCGATTGGCTCCCGAATTATCCGGCGGAACGCCTGGATATCGTCAAACGCACGATCCCCGCCCACGGGCTGCCCGCCCGCCCGGTCGATGTCTTCGAGCAACAAATCGCGAGGATTTGGATTGTCACCGACACCCGCCAAGCCGTGCGCCGCGATGTCGTCGCCTACTACAACTGGGACAAGGACCGTGCCGAAATCTCGGCCACCCCCGAGCGAATCGGCCTGCCGCCCGCGAAGGAGTATGTCGGCTTCGATTTCTGGGCGAACAAGTTCATTCCTCCTTTCAGCGGCGCACTCACAGCAACCCTGCCTGGCACCTCCAGCCGCATCATGGCGATCCGCCCGGTTTCCGAGTTCCCGCAACTCCTCAGCACCTCGCGCCATGTCACCCAAGGAATCATCGATGTGGTCGATGAAAAATGGGATGCGGAAAAATTGCGGCTTTCGGCAACCAGTAAGTTGGTGGCGAACGATCCCTATGAGCTTCGCATCGTCGTTCCATCCTCCGAGAACTCCTGGCGGGCGACCGGCATTACTGTTTCCGAAGAGGATGCCGCCGACGGCGTTAAAGCCGAAATCAAGCAGGACGGCCCGCGCATCCGCGCCGCCATTTCCAGTCCGGTGAGCCGTGACGTGAAGTGGCAAGTCGCTTTCGAGCGAGGCAAGGCCATGGATATTCTCCCGTCGGCCGTGGCGAATCTGAAAGCCAATGTGGAGTTCAATATGATTACGTTGACTTGGGCGGAAAACGGCGCTGCCGCCTATCGGGTGACCCGCAGCGATGGTGAAGTCAGTACGGAAACCACGGCGATGTTCACCGACACCAAATTCCCGCGAGAAAAAATTCTCATCTACAAAATTGAGGCGCTCGGCGGCGACGGCAAGGCGGCCGCTCCCGTCTCGATCGAGGTGACTCCGCAGACCACCCTCAAGGCACCGCCGATCCCTCCGTTGCCCACAGTGTATCTGAACCCCACCAACACGAAATTCGTGGAAAACACAGTTGGCATGCCCCGCTTCGGGCTGAGCTACTCCGGCAAGCCACTCAGCCTTGATGGCAAATCCTATGACAACGGCATTGGCACTCATGCCAGAGCCTTGGCCGTCGCCACCATACCCCCGAATGCCGCCCGCTTCGTCGCCATGGTTGGGATTGACGACCCGGTCCGGAAAGACGAACGATCCAGTGTCGTGTTCGAGGTTTACGGCGATGTTTTGGAGATGGGTGAAAAGCCGGTATTGCTCGCGCAGTCGCCTGTTTTGTCGCCAAAAGAGCTCGCATCTTGGAACTTCAATGTGGAGCTCAACGCCCGCTTCAAGGAGGTGCGCCTCGTCGTCACGGATGGTGGAAACGGCGTTGCTTGTGACCATGCCGATTGGGTGAATGCCGGTTTCATCATACCCGAAGAGCCAAATAAATGATCTCACAGGCAAATGGAGTCTTCGTCACTTTACGTGATCAATTCGACGTCGCTGCTCTGTGCCCGTTGGGTCAACTTTCGGATCTAGATGAATAGATGTGCTGTGAAGCCGATTAATCGCCGATGATCTTCACAAGGACGCGTTTTTTTCGGAGTCCGTCGAATTCACCGTAGAAAATCTGCTCCCACGGGCCGAAATCGAGTTGGCTATCGGTTACGGCCACCACCACCTCGCGGCCCATGATCGTGCGCTTGAGGTGGGCGTCGGCGTTGTCCTCGGCCCCGTTGTGAGCGTATTGGGCATGGGGATGCTCGGGGGCGAGCTTTTCCAGCCACTTTTCAAAGTCCCGATGCAGGCCGGACTCGTCGTCGTTGATAAAGACGCTGGCCGAGATGTGCATGGCGTTCACGAGGCAGATCCCCTCGCGGATGCCGCTCTCGCGCAGGCAGGCTTCGACCTCCGGGGTGATATTCAAAAATGCACGCCGACGGGGGATTTCGAACCAGAGTTCCTTGCGGTGGGATTTCATAGGGAGAAACCACTACAACGCTGCCGGGTTCAGGATCGAGTTTTTCCCGCATGAGTAGACTTGCAAAACGAGAGAGGAGGTGAGCGTTATATCCACCTATGTTTC
>JALQZP010000182.1 GCA_023258235.1 Terrimicrobiaceae bacterium
GCCATTCCTTGTAAGTTGACGCCCTGAGCCTCTCCATTGGGCTGCCCGTGGAAGTCATGGAAAACCTTCCCAGTGTTCTCGATTCGCCCTTCACTCCAACCTACAGCTGTTCAATCTGCCGCCCGCCAAGGGGATCGATTCTGTCATCATGTCCAAAAAAACATTTCGGGTTCAATCCGGCTCGAAAAAGCACAAAAAAAAGGGCACCCGGATATTTCCGGATGCCCTTTGAAAGACATCGCTAAAAATTAGCGACGGCCGTATTCGCGGCGTCCACCGCCGCCACCGCCACCGCGGCGATCATCACGACCACCACCGCCACGGAAGTCACGGCGCGGACCGTCGAATCCACCACCGCCGCCACCTGGAGGGCGATCTTCACGGGGACGAGCTTCGTTAACGGTGAGCGCACGGCCGTCCAGTTCTTTGCCGTGAATTTGGTTTACTGCCGCTTGTGCCTCTGCATCGGATCCCATCGTTACGAAGGCGAATCCGCGTGAGCGGCCTGTGAACTTATCCTGCATCAGCATGACTTCGGAAACCGAGCCGCACTGGGAGAACAGGTCTTGAATGGCAATCTCTGTCGTGTTGAAGGACAGGTTGCCGACGTAGAGTTTATTACCCATGGTTTTACTATTTATTAACGCATTGGGATCGAGGCCTGTTCCCGACTGCCGGGTTTCAAACTACCTGAGGATCTGCCTACAGGATGTCCACCAAATCACGACCACATCTGCAAGAGCCATACTTCGCTTATTCAACCGTCATTGGCAAATACTTTTGAAAAGATTTTTTTCGAGACGATCGGGGCGTGTGGCTGTATCTTGCCGGATCGATTGTGATGAGATTGTCCCAGTTTGCCATTTTAGTTGCGATTCTCTGCCTTTTTCCCAAGGCGGCTTCGGCGCTTCAAGAAATGCGGGTGCCCTTTAATTTTCAGTGGGGTGATTCGCAGAAAAATGTGGAGAAATACATCCAAGGAACAAAGGCCAGAATCGTGGAACGAAAAATAGTCGGCGGGCGAACCGTACTCGTTGTTGAGGGAATTCCGCAAAAGTTGCTTTTGAGAACGCTGTTTTATTTCGACAGCGACGCGCTCTCTGAGATCGAACTTCAATACGGAGATGCCTCATGGGACAACCTGAAATACGGCGAGTTTTATGACGAGATCCGCCAAAACATTGATTCCAAATTCGGAAGCGGACGCCTACTGACCCGGGAGAAGAGTCGGGATGGAGATGTTCTACAAACTTTATTCGGTCACCAATGGACACAGGGTCATATGACTCTGCGCTTATTCTTGTATACTGCGAACAAGGACTCCGAGACCATTCGGGTCATGAGCCTTCATTACAAGGACACCTGAAAAGCAAAGCGTCTCACCTTGAAAGAAAAGCAAGCGCATCCCCAAGACGTGCGCGCCAGGAGAGCTCAGTATGGGATCCTCCGACGATTCTCTGGATGAGGAACTCCTCACCGTCCTTCCACCCTTTTTCGCGCAAGAGGCTGCCGAGAATTTTATGATACCCCTCATAGCATTCATCGAGACCCTGGTCGCCGTAATCGAAATAAATGCGCGCAGCGGGATCCAAACTCGGATTGTCAGCAAGCGCGAGCAAGATGGTGGATCTATCCGGCACGGATTGAGAGACGTCCTCAAAAGATGTCGAAAGGCAAAGAAAGCCACCAAAAATTCCGGGATGCTTGAGTGCGAGATGGAAGCAATTCAAGGCACCGAGTGAGGCGCCCCCGAGGATGCGGGATGTCGGCTTGGGAATAGTGCGATAATGCGCATCCATATGGGGCACGAGTTCCTCCGCAATGAAGCGGGCATAAGCGGCACCGCTCAACTCCGGAGATAGATCAAAGTCCCGCAGAGAGGCGTTGTCATCCGAAAAACCTTCCGGATGGCAAACGGCGACAACGATTGTTTCCGGCAAAACACCACGTCGAGAGAGCGTCTTGATCCATTCATCTGCAGCCCAGTCCACACCCGAAATGGCACTCGTAGCGGGATCGAAGACATTATCTCCATCGTGTAAAATGAGAAGAGGGAAGCGATGCAGGGAATCACTGCCGTAGCTGGGCGGAAGCCAAACGAGAAGATCACGCGTGCCGGCAAGAATCCGCGAGTGGACGCGCTCATGCGTGAGTCGCCCGGAATACCGGTCCTTCCAATCCGCTATCGTGTGATGGCGAGTGGCATCGAGCCAGACGTCGTGAGAAAAATTGCCGGGAACATGACCATAGGCGTCCACCGCTTCGGTCTCCCAACTCCCTCTCGTAATCTTGTATTCAAAATGATGGCCTGTATCGGACTCGATCTCACCAACGTGAAAGGGGGACACCCAATCGAGTTTGAGCGCGCGATCCGGACTCCATTCACCGAGGCCGGGGTGACTGCCCGTGATGAAGATGGGGGATTCCGGCCGATCGATCGGGGGCACGATTTGAAATCGAATCTTGCTCATTTGTTAAATACTAAACCGAGAGTGGAAGGGAGGCAATGCTGCTTGGGACGAAAAGCGTGGAATGTTTGCCAAAATTCAGATCGACGATCTTTGGAAAATTGTCAGATTGTTGTTGCATGACCATACCTGCGGAAATCGAGTCGGCACCAGATGCCGACAAAGGAAAGCAGCGTGGCGGACTGCGCACCTATTTCCGCGTGGCAGAAGAAGCCGGCACCGTGGTGCGCTGCGATCCGGATGAGGCTCAGATCATCGTTTTTAATAGTCCCACGATTGAGGATGAGGCGGATTTGATGGAATACTACAACATCGATTACCACACCCTTCATTCGTCACTGGATCCTGATGAGTTGTCGCGTCTGGAGTTTGAAGCCGACCACGCTGCTATCATTTTCAAACGCCCTAAGAGCTTCTCAGCGGATGACAACTTTCTGCTCAAGATGACTTCGACGGGCATATTTTTGTATGAGGACCGGTTGGTGGTCGTAATGCCCGACGACGCCCCGCTTTTCGAAGGCCGTGTCTCTCTGCGCGTATTTGGAATCCAAGACGTGATTCTTCGCCTGCTCTACCAAAGCATCAACCACTTTGAGGGCCACTTGAAAGCCATCAACATGCTTTCGGACTCGCTCGAACGGAGAATCATCACTTCGATGGAAACTCGATATCTCCTCAACATGTTCGCCTTGGAGAAAAGCTTGGTCTACATCCTGAATGCCATCAACTCGAACGGCGCCCTGTTCGACAAAATGAAGTCCTGTGCCGAAAAACTGGGCCTTGATCATGATCAAACCCGGACTCTTGAAGATATCGTGATCGAGAACCAACAGTGCCTTCGCCGATCGGAGATCTACTCGCAAGTTATCGCCGGCCTGATGGACGCCAGGGCCTCAATCGTGAGCCACAACCTCAACGTCCTCATCAAGCAATTCACGATTTGGACGATCGCCATCATGATGGCGAATCTCGTGGTCGGCATTTTTTCCATGAACGTGAGTCTCCCGGTTCCGATGGAAAATGCGCTTTGGCCATTCTACATTGTTAACATCCTCGCGGTGGGATCGGCAGTTGGCGTTTTCTGGATTTCGAAAGTTCGGAAATGGTGAGAATGTTTCAGCTGTTTGCAGTAATATTGCTCATCTTTTGGACGTGCGCCTCGGCGCTCGCGCAAGGAAAGCTGCGCGTCGGGTTGGCGGGGCAGGAACCCTTCGTCATTAAGGGCCCTGTACCAACAGGGGCGGCCGTGGATCTTTGGGAAAAAATCGCCGCCAACAATAACTGGACATTCGACTACATCCCATTTGAAACAGTGGAAGCCGCCCTGAAAGCGGTCTCGGTACTTATGAGTATAAGAAACTTAAATGACCACGAATGGTAAAGGTCTGAGTTGGGTAACTTGTACTTATGAGTATAAGAAACTTAAATGACAAAAAATGGTAAAGGTCTG
>JALQZP010000183.1 GCA_023258235.1 Terrimicrobiaceae bacterium
CTCCGAGCGGAGCAGGCCGCAGCGGAGCAGGAGAGGCGGCAGGAGGCGTTCAATGCCCTATGTCCACCACTCTACCGCCAAAGCGACCTCGGACGAATCCCAAACGCCTTTCTGCGCGAAATAGAGGCATGGCAGTATAATCCTGTCGGAATGGGTCTCGTCGGCCCAGCGGGATGCGGGAAGACGAGAGCGGCGTGGGTGCTGCTCAAGCGACTGCATTTCAGCGGTCTGCGGGTCTTCGGTATCACGTCCACGTCCTTCGCCAAGGCGTGCGCTGACCAGTGGCATGACGACAACCAATCCAAGGCGTTGGCCGAGGACACGCTGACCCGCTGCCGCCGGACGAAGGTTCTCCTCCTCGATGACCTCGGGAAACAGAAGATGACCGAGCGCAGCGAACTGGAACTCTTCGACCTTCTGGAGCACCGATCCTCACATGAGTTGCCCATCATCTGGACGGCCAACGCCGCCAAGGGCGACCTACGCAAAATGCTCTCGTCCGACAGGGGCGAGCCGATCCTCCGGCGGCTCTCGGAGTTTACAAAGATCATCAACGCATGAGAACAACAAGCCTTCAAAGGTATTTCAATGTAGGCGCAGGATCAATTGGCGCAAAATCCTTAGCCGATGTGCGCTTAGAAAAGCGCGGAAAATTTACTGCTAAGGTCGGCGGCACTCATCAATGCAAATGGATTTTTGGAGATGAAAATGCCGTTTGCACAAAATGCGGAAGAATAACGGACAAAAGCTTAGTTTTGACTGATACCAATCTCCCCAACATAAACAACCAAACCACATGACAACACACGAACTCGCAGAAAATCAGAACCGCTATGTATCCGCCCCCGGTAAATACACGGCAAAGGTGAAGCAACCCGGCAACGGATGGCTGGGCAAGACGAAGACCGGAACGGATTTCATCCGTCTCCCGCTCCTCATTGACGATCCGGCCAGCGACCAGCATGGACGCGAAATCGTTTGGCAGGGATGGCTCTCGGAGAAGGCGGCAGCACGGACGGCAAAGACCCTCGATGAGGCTTTTGGCCGCGAGTGGGACATCGCCTCACTCTCTTCTGGCAAGTCGCCGTTCCTCAACCAAAGGTGCAAAATCACGGTGGAGGCCGAGGAATACAACGGCGAGGCCCGCTTCAAGATCAAGTGGATCAACCCGCTGGAAGGGGCTGCGGAAACCCTTGCTCCAGACCGCATCGCCACCCTCAACGAACGCCTCAAAATCGCCCGGAATGAAGAAGAAATCTCGTTCTAATCGGGAGATCGTCTGCCAAGGGGCCGCAGGGACAGAATCCTGCGGCTCCGACCGCCTCGACCGGTGGTGGGCGCTCCTCGAAATCGAGGTCAACGAAGCCTGCGCCCGCTTCTGGCAAGCGACCCCGGAACGCCGCAAAATCGAAGCGATGCGCCGAAGAGGCCCCATGTTTTAATATGCTTGAATTTAAAAATCCCATTCCTGTCCTCACGCCGCTAGGCGGGGGATATGCGATCTACGTCCGGGAGTCCGGCACGTTTGAAAATGACATCTGGGCCGTGGCGCTGGAGGAGGGCGGATACGTCCGTCATTTCCGAAGCGACCAGATCACGCTCTATGCCAATGCGACTTTTGACATCACGAAGGAGACCAATTGAACACCCTTGTCGGACCCCTCCCCCGCCACCTGTATGTGTGGGTGGATAGCACCTACACGCACCGGCAACCCTGTGGGTGGGTTCCTGCGGTCTGGTTCGGCTTGGTGAGCTATCCGGGGCGAGTGTGGGGATGCACGGTGATGCTGGAGGCGGGATCGATCTATCGCAACCTGCCACCTACGGCGATTGCCTTTGATCCCGATCCCGAACCGGACTGGAGTCTGCCACAGGCTCAGACGTGGGACTGCTATGGAATGGGGTTCTCGGCGCTGGAGTATCCCTATCTCGCGGGGCTGCGCTGCGCGGCAAAATGTGCTGGGGAGGATTTCCAAGGCAGCTACCTTTTCACGGTCGCGCCGGTTGGCGATGCGTTCAGCGCCTATCCCGAACAGGCAAAGGAATTCTTCTTCGTGGAACTCACCAATGGGAGACTCACGATCCAACCCACCAACCATCTGCTCTTCGATGAAAAGAGTTTCACCAAGCCAGCCGGTTGGCCGGTACTGCAAAGACAAAATCAAACCTACCACTGCGAATGAACTGGACCCATGACCAACTCGAAAAGCTCGGATACAGACCCAACCCAGATGGATCATACTCTCACTCTACAACTGCCGGGATACACCACCCCAAGCCTCAACCGCCTGCTCGGCCAACACTGGACCCTTCTCCAAAAGGAGAAGAAACGCGCACGCCTCGCACTGCTCTCATCATTACGAGGCATGCCTGCCGACTCCTCGATGCCGACAATTATGCAGGAGGCTGTAAGCCACTTATCGATCAACTCCGCTACGCTCACCTCATCGAAGATGACGACCCGGAAACAATCGAAATCACGTTCCGCCAAGCCAAGTGCAAAACGAAGGCCGAAGAAAAAACGACCATCCAAATAACGCAGCAGGGGGATTATAAAAGGGGGAAGACGAATCTTGTCAAGACTCGTTTTGACTGATACCGAACACCTATGAAGCTCAACCCTAAACAAGAAGCCTTTGCACAAGCATTCTCTTCTGGTCTCAATGCAACCCAAGCTTACATCCGGGCTGGCTATTCGGAAAATGGAGCATCTCAAGGTGCAGAGAGATTGTTGAGAAATGTAGAGATTTCTCAACGCATCGAAGAACTCCGATCCCAAATGGAATCCAAGATGACCTACAAGCGCGAGACCTACATCGAAACCCTCCGAGAGCGCTTCATGGAAATGCCGCCGGAATCGGCCACCTGCGCGAAGTACGGTGAAATGCTCGCGAAGGCGATGGGATGGAATGAGCCGGAGAAGCTCGACATCGTCGGCGCGTTGGAAATCAACCTCACCATCGGTGGCCAAAATTAACATCGCCATCGTTCCGCGACCGCAACTCGCGAGCTACCTGCACCGCACGCAACGCTGGGCCGTGATGGTCCTCCACCGCCGCGCTGGGAAGAGCTTCGTTTGCATCCAAGACCTCATAGTCAAGGCGCTCCAGCATAAGCGCAGCGGGCCTCCGCTACGCTATGCCTATGTGGCTCCGACCCGCGAGCAGGCGAAGGACATTGCTTGGAAGTACCTTGTGCAATTCACCTCTCAGATACCCGGCGTGGTGGTGAACAAGGCCGATCTCGCGATCACCTTCCACAACCAAGCTACGATTCGCCTCTACTCTGGCGAGGCGTTCGAGCGCCTGCGCGGCATCTACCTTGATGGAGTGGTGATGGATGAGGCAGCGGATCTCGATCCGGCGGCATGGGACAATGTTATCCGACCTACGCTCACCGACTACAATGGCTGGGCGACATGGGTCGGCACGCCGAAGGGCAGGAATCTCTTCTGGAAGCAATGGAACCGCGCCTGCGCGGACAGCGAGTGGTTCTCGCTCATGCAAAGGGCCAGCGAGTCGGGGATCATTCCTGCCGCCGAACTCGATGACATCCGAAAGGGGACCACGGAGAATGCCTATCAGCAGGAATACGAATGCAGTTTCAATGTGGGACGTCCGGGAGCGATCTATGTGCGGAGCCTCGAAAAGGCCCGCGCTGAGAAGCGGATCACCAACGACATTCTGTGGTTCAAGGAACTGCCGGTCTACACCTCATGGGATGTCGGCGCTCCGCTCAACCAGAAGGTCTGGATTTGGCAGATGGTCGGCGACCGCATCAACTACATCGAGTCGCTTTCTGGGTCCGAT
>JALQZP010000184.1 GCA_023258235.1 Terrimicrobiaceae bacterium
AGATGTCTCATCCCACAAAACGCAGTTGATGTTCTCGGCCAAAACCTCGGCCTCCTTGGCGAAGCGGGTGGCGTCCGTGTTTTCCCCGATGGAGAAGGCGAGAAAGGCGCTGTCCACGAGGGCGCGTTGGACGAAGGCATTGATTGTGGTCGTTTGGCCGCTGGCGTAGCTGAGGGGATTGTCCCAGACCACCCAATCGCGGCAGGAAATGAGGCCCTGGTCGCCACGGAGATTCAGGAAAAAATCCATCTGCGCGACGACAGCAGGCCACACTTCTTTGAGGAGCGCCGCATCGCCGGTGGCTTCGTAGTAAAGCCGAAGACCCTCCACCCAAGCGCAGCAGCGGTCCTCCATTTTGGCGTGGAGATCGTAGCGGTCCGAGCAAGTGTGAGCTTTGACCCAGCCTTCGGGTTGCAGCGTCAGCGCGGTGCGGCGTAGCAGTGCCCCGAGCAGGGGGGGGTCGCTGAAAGTTGACTTTCCGTCAGGCCCCGGAGGCCCCGCCATCGCCGTCTGGGTGATTTCGAAAAGCGGCGGAGTCACATCCATCCACTCGACCCGCTCTCGATCCGCACAATCCACATACGCCTCTTCGCTCAAGATCTCACAGGAACGGGCGCACATTTCCCAGAGTCGATTCAAAAACCCATCGTCGCAATGGAATTTCCCTAGCCGGGAAAAGGGATACAACCGCTCGACTAGCTTCACTTCGTCGATGACCGCGCGTCCGTGCCTGACGGCGATTTCGAATTCGGTGATGCCTTTGGTGTCGATCTGGAAATAGGTCTGCCGACCCTCTCTGGCGATGTAGGTGGTTTTGAAGGGAATGATCTCCAGCTCCGTGCCGGCTTCCGCTGTGAAGGAAACAATGGGATATGCCTGCACAATGCGGCCGGACTGAAATCGCACGCTCTGGCCCTCCGCGAGACTCGCGGGCAACGCTGTGCTGGAGTCGAGCGGCACCAGGGTTTCCCGGAGAAGCGGAATCCGCCGCGCGGTGAGCGGCCCCCATTGTTTTCCATCAATCCCGATAGCCGATTCCCACTCACGGTCCTCGTAGGAAGCAGCGGTCCAGTCCCCATCGACGACGCGGGCATCGATGTGTGCATCCACGACTTCTCCCCAGCTTGACTCCACTTTTTGCCAGGGATTTTTGCGTGTGCATTTCCAGGAGGTGTCGGTTTTCAAAACCTCTCCGCCGTTGCCAAAAAGCACCGCCGTGAGTCCGGGAGTGTGGCGCATGATTTTTCCGCAGGAGAGATTTCCCAGGACCAAAACCGCCAGCGCGTTCGCGCCCTCGCGCAAATGCGGCGCGATTTCGAGAACATCATATTCCGGCCCATTCGGCTGAAAGCGGCCTGGGCCGCGATCGACATAGCGTCCGTTCACCCAAAGGATGTAGCGGGCATCCGCAAAAATCGAGAATGTGGCGCAAGTCGGCACCTCCTCGAGCACGAAAGTTTTTCGAAACGTGATCGCCACCGGCTCGTCCCCAGATTCGGGTCCAGTCCAGATCATCGAGGATTGCAACCTTGTGCCGATGGCATCGGCCGCGATGCCGGGAAACCGGAACAATTCAGGCTGCAGCGGGAGCGATTGGGAGCCGCAAAAATCAGCCATGCTTCGAGGATCTACTCCGAAGTTCCCTCCAGCGGGCCGGTCGGGCTGTGGGGCTTGGTTCGCATTAAATCTCTTCCACAAAAATGACGCCGTCCTTGTTTTTGTCCGTGTCCCTGAAACCTTCGAAGTAGCGGAATTGGTATTCGTCGCGATCGAGCTTGGTGTCCTTGTTTTTGTCGTGGGCGATGATGGCCGCCCAAGGGAACTCGGAGCGTTCGAGCAAGCCATCCTTGTTTTTGTCGCAGCGCTCGAAATTTTTCCAGTGGGCCGCTTCATACTCCTCACGAGTCATGACGCCATCGCCATCCACATCGACTTCAGCGAATAAGCGGATCTTTTGAGCCGGTGTGTTTGGCGGCGGATTTCTCTTTTGTGTTTGCTGAGTCGGTTGCTTGTCAGCTTTTGTAGTGGCCTCCGTCGGCTGGGAGGCAGGATTTTTCTGTGGCGCAGCGCTTTTTAGAAACAAAACGTAAAGTCCGGCAAGCAGCAAAGCAGCCGCTACAGCTGTGCCGATTAATAGCCCAGTGTGAATCGAACCGGAGACTGCCAAGTAGGCTGTAGGGCCAGATTTTTTTGGTGGGGTGGTCTTCATTTTAGGTTGGATGGTGAATTGAGTTTTCTGTTCTTCGCTCAGACTTTCGCTCGGATTGTTGACTTGTCGTCTCATGCGAATGCTCCAAAGGCAGAAAGTTGGGCTTGGGCACAGTTGATTTTTCGTGACGTGGTTCGCTTTACATCTCCTCTACGAACAGGACGCCGTCTTTGTTTTTGTCTTCAAACAAAAAGAGCTCGTCGTAGCGCACCTGGTATTCATCTCGGTCCAGTTTGGTATCCTTGTTTTTGTCGTGCCGGACGATGGCACCCCAAGGAAACTCGGAGCGTTCAAGCATGCCATCCTTGTTTTTGTCGCAGCGCTCGAAGTTTTCCCAGTGGGCCCGCTCATACTCCTCGCGCGGACAAATGCCGTTCCCGTCGAGGTCGAATTGCTTGAATTTATTGATCTTCGCGTTCGGGGTGTTGGGAGGCGCGGTTCTCATCTGGGCTGGCTGGGCTGCAGGCTTTTCCGCAGGGATCGCAGCACCGGTCGGCTTGTGCTCTGGATCTGCTCCGGTCGGGGCTTTTTTTGAAAATACAAGGTAGGATCCGAGGAGCAACAGGGTTGCCGCAGCGGCCAAGGCGACCAAAGGCCCGGTGCCAATGGAACCGGAGATAGCCAAGTTGATTTGACGGGTTGGGGTGGTTTTCATGTTGGGGTTGGGTTTGGTGGGTTGGAAACATCGGGTGGCGCCTTTTGAAAAAGCGTGGGGCCAGGCAGTAAGGACAACAAGACAGCCGCTTGTGAAGTTAACAATGCGGCTATTTCAAAAACCGAGATTAAAAAGATTTTTGGCAACTCATAAATCTTAGGGGTTGGAGGATTTTTTGCACCCTGGCCAAATGGCCAATTTTCTTTTCGGTCTCCGCCTTCCGCCTTTCGGTTTTTGCTGTGTCCTCGGTGGTCAAATCCCGGTGCTCAAAAAATGGCCAAATGGCCAGGTTGTCAGAATGGGAAACGGGTTTAAGGAAAACACCAACCACGAACAAATTTGTCTTTTTAACCAAAAACAACTGCCCCTATCAGTAATGAAAAAAATCGTTCTCCCTCGACTCCTGCCCGTCTGCGCAGCCGCTCTGGCAGCGGCTCTGCTGGCAGTTCCGGAAATTTCTGCGGCGACCTATTACTGGGATACCAACAATTCTACATCCGGTTTCGGAACGGCAGGCGGCACTTGGGCGGCGCCAACCACGAATAACTCCACCCAAGGCTGGAGCACCTCCGCGACGGGCGTCAATGCCATGTCTGGAACGACAAACACGACCACTTCCGATGCGTTGAATTTCGGCACTGGCACGGCCAGTTACGGGCTTGCGGCGGGCACGATCACCGTCTCGGGCACTGTGGCAGCCAACTCTCTCACCATTGGCTCCCAATCGGGTGCGATTGTTCTTTCCGGAGGCGAAATTTCCCTCGGTGGAACGACGCCAACCATTACTGTCAACAATGCATCAGACACCATCTCTTCGGTGATTTCAGGCTCTGCAGCAATGCATGCAAATATATATTACAACTAGGCCAGATAGCTAGATATATTACATACAGATTGCAAATGTCGTCGACCCT
>JALQZP010000185.1:0-364 GCA_023258235.1 Terrimicrobiaceae bacterium
ACACATCGTGGATGTGCGTGTCCTTGCGGAATTCCAGAACGATCGGCTCCTTGCGGCTTTTGATCCAAATATTGATCTCCGCATCGAGGTCGAAGTGGCCTGCGGTTTCCTTCGAGAAGTAGTCGATGCTCTTGTAGGGAATGCTCGTGTATTGGCGCTTCTTGCCGGTCATGCCCTGCGCGATCCACAGTCCACCTTGAAGGATCACGCCTTCCATGTGTATCCGCGACATCCTCTGCTCGGCCGCTCGATCCGGACCGATCGCTACCGCTTGGTGGAATGGAAGGCTCCCGGGGCGGCTCCCGACACGGCGATTCTTGAACTTTACGACTATCAAAAAGATCCCCTGGAGAAGAAAAACATC
>JALQZP010000185.1:374-3774 GCA_023258235.1 Terrimicrobiaceae bacterium
GGTTGCCTCGCTGCGGAAAATCCTGAATCAATACCCGGAAGCGCAACCACAGGTCGCGACACCCGATAAAGATAGGCCAAAGGGGAAACGAGCCGAAAAGAACGATTAGTGATCCCTGTTCAATCCCGGTGACAGGTAAATTGTCGGGCGTGAAGAGGCTGAGCTGAGTCGCTCTGGTTTTAATTCAGCGTCTTTTTCTGGTCCGGCAGGGTTTCCAGCAACTCGGGTTTGTCTTTGCTCCAATACCAGAGGCCGAGCGCGTCGTAGCGCTTCAGTTGAAAAGGAATCAGCACCTTGTCGCGGTAGTCGACCCAACCCAGAATCGATGGGTTCTCACTTTTGCCCCCGCTCCAGATCCGCTCCGAAAAACCCGCCAGGCGCGGATAGGTGCGGTCGCCGAAGACCTTCATGGTTGGAATTTGCTCGCTCCAGGTGCAGACGATCGCGCCGTGGGCCAGTTTACGCGTTTCGGGCGTGACACCCAGCATGTCGCCAAAGGGATCCCAGTTATACATTTCTGCCGGAGAAATCCGTCCCGCGTAACCGCCTTTTCTGCCTTCTCCCTCATTCTTCATATCGAAATAAGTCCAATAGGCCGGAGAGAAAATGAACGGCTGCTGTTTCAGATTCAGCCTCTCGTCCACGGTGATATCCATCTTTTCCCAAAAGGGTTGGTGGCCATAGCGCCACCAATGCACCGCCGCATCCTTGTCGTGGAAGCCCTGCACGAAGACATCGTCCCAGACGATGGGCGTTTTCTTGAGGTCCTCCTTCACGAAGGCCGTCATTTCCCGGGCGAAATCGATGATTTCGGCTTTCGAGTAGAGTTCCACAGGGGATCTGAGATTCACTTCATCCAAGCCGAGGTGGATGTATTCGGGGTCAAACAGGCTGTTGATCTCGGTGAGCACCTTTTTGGCAAAGTCGCGCCCCATGGCATCGCCACGGATCACCTTCGCAGGGTCGCGCTCTTCCTTGGGGTGCTTCAACTCGGGATAGGACTTGATCGCCGCGCCCATGTGGCCCGGCATATCGATCTCGGGGAGGATCGCGACATGGCGCTGCGCGGCGTAGGCGCAAAGTTCTTTGACATCCTCCTGCGTCAAGAATGCGGCGGGCGCGTTGCGGTCTGACCTGTTTCCGATCGCTCCCACGGTAGTCAGCTTCGGGTAGGCCTTGATCTCGACCCGCCACCCCTCATCATCGCTCAGGTGGAGGTGCAGGGTGTTGAGCTTGTGCATCGCCATGCTGTCGATGATTTTTTTCAACTCCTCCTTGGTCCGGAAATGGCGGGAGATGTCCACATGCAGTCCGCGGATTTTGCTCATCGAGGGCTTGTCCTGGATCGTCAGCGCATCAACGGTCAGATTCATGTCCGCCACGGGCGAGTCGGAGTAGATCCCCGGAGGCAGAAGTTGAAAGAGGGTCTGCACGCCATAAAACAGCCCGCTCGCGCTCTTGCCCGTGATGGTGATGTTCTCCCCGCCGCTCTTGAAAGTGTAGGCGTCCTTCTCGTCAAACCCAACGCGCTCGGGATCGACCTGTAGGACGATCGCATTAGCGTCGCCGGAATCTCGGACGGCCAACTGGAGTCCCGTGGACGCGGCGATCCGCTCCCGAAGATACTCGGCAGCGGGCTTGCTCGCCTCGTTTTGATAAACAATCGAGGTGTCCGCATTGATCACGAACGGCTTTTCCTTCCTTGCCTCGATCGAGAAAGGCTTGGGAACGATGCCGAAGCTGTTCGCCTCGCTTCTTGATTCCGCGCCGGCTGTTGCGGGCAGGAATAACAGACCGGCACCAATGATTCCAACGAGTGCGCTGTAAAAATGTTTCGCTATCATGTGATTTCTATTGAAGGGAATAAAAGAGTGCTCGCGGAAGGATCGGCGGACGAAGGTCATTCCCGAGGCGCGGGTGTTTGTTTCCCGTTTTCTTCGATCTTGGTGATGAGGCCCAGCTTCCAGGGCAGCAGATCATAATGTCCGTTCAATTCTTGATTTGTGATTCCTTGAATGAGCCATTGGCACCCCTGAGGGTCGAATTCCATGTTTTGGTCGTAGCCTGATCGCAGCACCTCGCCGTGGGAGACCACCTCCGTCCATTTTCCCGATTCTTCTCGATATCGGAGCTGATCCCCCGTCGCATAATGGTCGGTCACCTTCTTCCACGGGCCTTCCGGATGGGTTGCGGTGGCGAGACCGAAAGAGCGGGCTCCTCCATTTTCCAGTTCGTAGATCATATAAAAATCGCCGCTTCCCTTGGCTTTGTAGACATGCACGGCTTCATGAATGTTGTCGAATACTTTTTGAGCTTTTCCCCAGCCTTTCGGAAACTCCGCCAGGCTGGTTGACCTCACCATGACGCCGTTGTGCGCCATCGTGTAGAACAGGTATGCCCGTTTCTCGTCGCAGATGATCCAAAAATCGATCCATTTTTGCTTGGTGTCTTTGGTGAGAAGCGGTTGGGGATCGCTCCAAGAATCGGGGTCCGAGATCGTGGATGTTGTGGAGAACATCGGCTGATAAGTCGAGTCCAGGGTTTGAAAGATCAGATACCACTTTCGCTGCGGCTCATAATAAAAGACTTGGGGCGCACAGGCATACCGTTTGTTTCCTCGAATCATTTTAAGTTCATGCCTAGGCGCCTTTTGCAGGCCGGCGAGAGTTTCTGCCGAAACATAGCCAGTGGTATATTCCTCTTTGCTTCTGGCCGAGTAAAAGACATGCCACTTTCCATCGTAAAATACCACAGAAGGGTCTTTTACGGCAACCTCATCGAAGGAACCCTCCGGACCTGGCAACATGACCAGCGAGTCGACCAACCATTGGTTGTTATCGTTTTCTGCTTCCCCTGCGACCCCAATGATCCCTGTCATCACCGTGAAGATGACCACGCAGGCAAGGTTGCGGAGGAATGCCATTGTAAGGCTTACGGCTGAATTCAATTGTTTAAGATTGATTTGTGCCATGTTACAACTTTGTTCATTCAACGAACCGTCAGTAATGTTTCCATTTGGAAATCTGGTTTGCCCCGAATTGAACCAGCTATCTGTATGACGCTTATAGTCTCACATTGATAGAAATCGCCGCTGATGCGTTGGAGCGTCTTTCAGCAGCCAAACCACTGCACATGTGCAGAAATGCCGCTAAAACGCCCTTGACTGATTATGACCACAAAGTCTCAAAAAGCACCTATTTTATTGAGTATTTTACTGCTGCCGAGAGCATAGTAGTCATAGAATCTGACCATCCAATAACAGCCAATAAGACAAAAAGGCTCACATAAGACAAAGAAGCTCCGGTATAAAAATTCCAATAAAGAAGGTTATAACGAATTATAGCAGTCTATGGCAGTATTCAATGAACAATAAGCTAGCTATAACTGTCTAAAGCATCTC
>JALQZP010000186.1 GCA_023258235.1 Terrimicrobiaceae bacterium
GCGAAGACGAAACGCGCGGCGGTGCTGGCTGCCTTGGATGATTTTTCCAGACGCGGTCGTATGCGTGAGATGGCCATGCGTTTGGGAAATTCCGACACATTCATGACGGCTGCGGACTTGGAAACCTTGCGCCTCCAGGAGAAACCGGAATGACTCTTGTCGATACATCCAGTTGGATTCCATGCCTTCGCCGTGATGGGGAGCCGGAAATGAAGGAAAAAGTCCGCGCTTTGCTTTTGGATGGGGCGGCGGTTTTGTGCCCTGTGGTTCTCGCGGAGTTATGGATGGGGGCGGGCTCGAAAAAGGACCAAGTCGACTTAACGGATTTGAGTGCAGTGTTGCGTTGCTTGCCGATGACGGATGAGGTATGGGAATGTTCGTTTTGCCTTGCACGCGTGTGTCGGGCCAATGGAACTCCGCTTCCTTCCAGCGATTTAATGATTGCTTCCTGCGCATTTATCCATGGCGCGAAAACATTGGCGAAAGATACGCACTTCGAAACTTTGGAGAGATACCGTGATTTGGTAAAATAGCGGATGGCGGAGAGTCGCAGGTGATAGGCCCAGTGAAGTAGCAGACGCACTTCACGGGCCAAGGAGATAGAAGATAGGAAGGCGGCGGGCTGCCGATAGCTGATGGCTGATGAAAAAGTGAAAATGGGAAAAAGCGGAACACCCGCGCGATAGCGCAGAGCTTGAGGGAGAGACAAATGTGTGGCCCAGAGAGGGTAACCGAAGCTTAGCGGAGCAATGTGGAAACGGTGGAAAATAGAAACTTGCCCTGTGGGCGAGAAAGCGGAGGGGCGCTGAGCGGCAGTTAGATGATAGCCTCAGCGAGGTAGCGTCTGCACTTCACGGGGCGAGCTCGAGGTAGAAGATTCACATGATCATGGATGACACAAGCACTGGGCTTGACATTTGGAATGTGTAATTTTAATTCACGGCATGAATAAAAACCATTCGCGCTGGCTGGAGCCTCTCTTGATTCAGGCGCTATCGGTTTTTCCTGTTGTGGTTGTGGCTGGGGCCAGACAGGTGGGCAAAACGACACTCGTCAGAGATTTGTGTCCAGGTCCGAAGCGTAAGTATTACACATTAGATTCGCTGGATATACTATCACAGGCACAGGAGAATCCAGATTCCCTGCTGGAAGATTTGCCGGTGACATTGGATGAGGTGCAGCGCGCGCCGGAATTGTTGCTTGCAGTGAAGCGGGCGGTGGACCGAGGGAGGGTTGCGGGCGGGATTTTGCTCACAGGTTCAGCGAATTTTTCGTTATTGCGTTCGGTGGCGGATTCGCTGGCGGGTCGAGCGGTCTATTTGGAGCTTTCGCCTTTTTGCAAAGGCGAATGGGAGGGGAGCAGGAAAAGTCTCGATTTGATCGATGGTCTTTTTAGAGAAAAGTTGGATATCGATGCCTGGGAGGGGCCGCGTGTGGATTGGCGTCAAATGCTGTGTCGCGGGGGATTTCCCCCGGCATTGGAAATCGAGGATGATGCTGCGCGAGGAATGTGGTTTGGCGGATATGTGCAAACCTATTTGGAGAGGGATTTGAGGCAGTTGAGCAATGTGGGCAACCTTGGGGATTTTCAAGTGCTCATGCGCTTGGCGGCGGGGAGAACAGCTCGATTACTCAACGAATCCGATCTGGCGAGGGATGCGGGAATTTCGCAGCCAACATGCCATCGGCATATGCAATGGCTTGAGGTGGGTTGTCTTATTTCTCGCTTGGAGGCATTTCATGCAAATGCATCGAGCGGGATGCGCAAAGCCAAAAAACTGATGTGGCAGGACGCGGGGTTGGCTGCTTGGTTGGCGGGGATTCGTTCTCCAGAGGATGTCGCAAACCGCCCTGATGAGGGTTTTTGGTTGGAGCAGGCGATATTTCAAACTCTTCAAGTCTGGCGTGGCATGGATTCAAGCTCTAGACGGATCACCCATTGGCGAGATGGGGGAAAGAGGGATGTGGACTTTGTTCTTGAGACTCCACAGGGTGTAGTGGGGGTGGAAATCAAAGCCTCACAGAAAGTAACCCCATCGGATTGCACGGGGCTTCGTGCATTATCTGCGGCCATGCCAAAAGGGCGGCCGTTTTTGCGCGGAGTCGTTTTGCATGGCGGAACAGAGCCGAGATCGATGGGGGAAGGCATTTATGCCCTGCCTTGGAGGAGCCTGGTTTAGAAAAAAACCAGAAACAGAAGAAAAGCGTCGTCAGGTAACGGGATTTCTTTGAAATTTAAGATAGGCATTTGGAAAACAAAACATTTTGCGCGCATTTTGGGACACCAGCCAAAATCAAATCAGCCGACGAAACCCGGTGTTGACACTCGCTGTGTTGCTGTGTAGCATGATTGCATGAAAACGATCAGTTTGACCGATGAGGCTTATGAAAGACTTAAATCTTGGAAGAGCCCAGAGTGTGATTCTTTTTCCAAGGTGGTGCTTGAAGTGATTCCCAAGAGGGGGACTGCGGCTGATATGGAAAAAGCGTTCCAATCGTTAAAACCTCTCACGGCTGAGGAAGCAAAGCGGATCGAGGAAGCCATGGGATGGACTAACTCTTGGGACAATGTGTCCGATACTTGGTCGAGCTTGGCGACTGGGGAGAAACATGCGAGTTGACCGTTTGCTGGATGCCAATTTTTTGATTTCGCGGTGGCGGCAAGGCGAGCGGAGTGCCGCTGCAACTTGGCTCAATACGAATGGAGATTTGGTTTTGGGAATTTCTTGGATCGTTAAGGCGGAATTTTTGCGCGGGGCTGAGATCGCCGAGCATGACCGAGAGGGGATCAAAGATTTCCTGACGCGTTTTCCCACCGTGTGGCCGGTCGATGAGACGCTGGAAATTTACGCCTCGCTTTACACGGCGTTGAAAAAGCGCAACGAATTGATTGGCCCGCATGATCTTTGGATAGCAGCTTGTGCTTTGCAAAAAGCTGTTCCATTGGTTTCAAGAAACAAGACGGAATTCGAGCGCGTGCCTGGTTTGGCCCTCGAAAGCTATTGATCCCAAGAGCCGAGTCAGGGGAAAAAAACTGAACCCCTGCCTGCGGGTTGCTGGCTTGGAACCAATCAAGCGGGCGGCTGCAGCGGTAAGCTGAATAAAAAGCCCGCAGGGTGAAACAGGTGGTCTCCGAAAACTTCAGCTAAAAGAAGAGGTCATGGTAGTAAGCTGGTTCTGAGAAACAACCAACACAAAGAAACCATGACAAATAAAAATATTAAGCAGAGGGCGGAAGCGATCAAATCGATAATGGAGCAGAACGAGGAATGTTTGCGACCACTTGTGCAGATGGTGGTGCAGAAGATCTTGGAGTCGGCGATGGCTGAGCACTAATCGCTGAAGGCAAAAAATGGGGAAGTTTCTTTTTATTACTACAAAAGGTGAATGGGGGGGGAGCGAGCCTCTTTGGTGCGAGTCTGCGCAGAAGGCTTTAAGGGAGGGGTGCGATGTCACGGTTGTTCCGCCGGGCGGTCCCGCGCCTGACCGAGGAAGCGCCGCGCCGGGTTCTTACCGCCGCACAGCCGCAGGGACGCGCGCCCGCGCTCACACTGGAACCGAGCGCGCGGAAAGACAGGCCTGCGGAACCGCAAACTCAGCCTGCAGGACCAGAACGCGAATCCCGCTGAACTGGCCGCAATGATCACCGGCCCGTACGCGTCCGGAATCCGTCAGCAATGAACAACGTGAGGAATCGTTGTTTACAACCGCAAAACAACG
>JALQZP010000187.1 GCA_023258235.1 Terrimicrobiaceae bacterium
AGGATGATGCCACACTGGCCGTCGATGGATGCCCAATGTGCATAGCCGGGGCCGAAGAGGATGGGCTGCTTGGGCAAGGGATCCAACGCACCCGGCTGACCATCGATGCGCATGGGAATGCTGCCATCCGACTTGATGCCGACGCCGGGAACAAATTCAGCTTGAGTGCGCAGGGACATCTCGAGTTCCGGGAAAAGGCGCCCGGCTCCTTCATCGTAGTGCCAGACATGGTTGCAGGTCCCGATGAAGGCGTGCACACCTTCGAATCCGTAAAACCGCCCGTCCTGAAAGCGGTAGCAAGTGTTCGTGGCGAGGGTGGAAAGGTTGGCGATCGCGCGGTCGAGCACCCAGCGCGGTAGCGTCGAGCCATACCATGTCTTCCTCCACAGATCCGTGCGTCGAACGATCTCCAATCCGTCTTCGGCGAGTTTGTCCGCCACGGCGGCAGCAGAGGAAAATTGCGATGCATACCAACGCCCGCTTCCCTGGAGTTTCCCCCAATCGACCAGTTCGAGATTGGGAAAATGCCAGGCCACGGCGAAGGTAACGGTGCGCGATTCGCCGGGCTTCAGCGCGAACGGCGAGGTGATCATGCCGAGCTGGGACTCCCCGAGCGGGATCTCCGCTGGAGCCGGCAATGTGCCCGCCGCCGGGTCACCGCTTACCGAGGGTTGTGCAACGGCATCTGCTGCAGGGTCGAGCAGCAGAAATGACATCGTGCCAAAATCCGGTCGATCCTTCAGCGGCGCGAGCCGGTTGTCATCGCAGAGCTCGACCTGATCCAGCAGGATTCCCGCCGTGGCACTTTGATCGGTCACCATGAGGCGTGCGGATTTCCCCTTCAGATCGCGCACATTCCATTCGATGTTTTGGAAGCGTTTCTCGCCATGGCCGGTCGCTTTGCGGACGGCCTTTCCATCGATCACAAGCTCCACTTTGATCTTCTCGCCATCACGACCGAAGGCGGTCTTGAAACGAAGGATCTCGCGATTGATCGAAAACTCGGGGGATTCCAACACGCCGGTGGCTTCCGGGCCTGCTTGCAAGGAACTCGCACAGGCGCTACCGCTCGCGTTTAGGGACCGAGTCTCCAGCGCGGAAAGTGCCGTCGGACTGATCCCAAAGGCCGCGCCCGTCGCCTTCCAGCCCATGTAGTCGGTAGTTTCAAAATCGGCCACGAGCACAGGCGGCTCGACCAGGGAAACCTGCCCGTTGGATGCGGGAATGGCAGCGAAGTCGATCGCCAGCGCACCGGGCAAACGGCGCACGGCAGCGGTGCGGACCCCGTCCTCGGAGCGACCCGAGTGGATGGCAACCCCGTTTTCGAGCCAACCGAGGAGGTCCCCCTTTATTTCCTCGGTGCCTTTGTTTTTGAGGGTGAGGCGCAGGAAGGCGGCAGGAATCCCGGATGCCGCCGCGTCAAGCGGCACAAACGGGGCGATGCCCTCAAGCGTGATGTCGAGTGGAAGTTTCCCGTCCGCCTGATAACTCACAATCCCTGCCGGGTATTCCGCAGTGAAGGTGGTCTGTGGAAAGTCCTTCAACGTGAGCGGAAAAATTTTCATTGCGCCCCTTTCGTCGCACACCCGCACCGCAAAACCTTGTTGGAGCATTCGGGCGGGGGAGCGCACATTCATGATATCCCATAGGCCCAGGCCGCCATCGCCATGGAAGTAGAGCTGACCGGCGGTGATCCCGCCGACCGGCATGGCAATTTTCGACAGGGCCTCGCCACGGTATTGCCTTGGTTCGCCGGCGGGTTCGGCCAACCCCGAAGAAGTTAGATATAGTAAGCCGGCGCTAACCAGGAGTTGGGTGGCCAAGGTGCGCGGAATTCGTGTGGTCATAGAACTCATCGGTTGTGGGACAGTTTCAATATCGGGGTCGATCCTACATATTGACAAAGTTTTTGCCGAAGGACAAGCGCTGCGACCCCGTGTAAAGGATGATCCCTTTCACGAAATCTTTTCCCGCCACAACGCCCTCGTCCGCTTTGAGTCACCATCCCCGAATTGGGCTGTTTAGAAGGGTTTGAACCCCTCTCACAAAGGCGCAGAGGCACAAGGGGCGAAGTCACGGCTCGAAAACCTGGAGGGCTGACCGCCGTGTCGTCCAAACTTCAGTCGCGAAGCACCGTTAAAAGAATCTGAGCTCACACTTACACCGCCCCAAGTTCAGCGGAATCAAAGCAGGACTGCCGATGACGGAAGAAACATACTGAAAAAAGCGATAAAACGCGGAACTGACCCCTTTTCTGACCTCCCGCTTTCGTGCCAGCGAGTTTTTCAGCCGCGTTTGTTTTGCAAACGCCGGATCACACCTTGGTTTTCCATTGCCGATACCAACCTCAATTTAAACCCTTCATGGTGGGCAACAAATCTTTCGATCAGACGCTCGTCAATCCATGTCGGTTTGCTGGTGTGATCGGTGCTTCTGGTGAGAAGTGCATCTCCCAAAGGGCAACCGGCAATTTGAAAAAAATCTTCGGCAATTTTTTCAAACGGCACCTCATGGTCCACATGGGCTACATCAACATCAAAAGTCTTTCCGGAATAATCAGACACAAATGAAGTCGTATTTCCTATTCGGCTTTTCTTGAACTTAGTGACAAAAGGCTCCACCGCTTGTCGGAGAGATTGAATATTCAGGGTGCGAATCGATACCAGGCAGGCCGGCGCTCCGAATTTCGTTTTTGTTCCATCCACTCGTTGAATCCAAAAGCACCTCGTGGGATGGTCTTGCGAATAATCTACAAAGAAAAAATCCACCCCAGCGCCGACCTTTTCCTTCCTGTCTACATGTTGGGCAAGGAGGTCATAGATAGCCGAAACATGAACGGCGTCGGTGATTGGCTCCCTATCACGATAGCTGCGGCGAATTTCGCTCATCCACTGGGCAACTTTTCTTTGCGAACTAAAAATCCGCCCCCCAGTTTGGTAGGTGTTTTGCCCGTTTTGTTTTTTCATGGTGGCTGTGATGGACTACCCGCTAAATACGCCCGCCTCTGGATTGTGGGGCACGGCAACCTCAAGAAGTATTTTCTTTGCGCTCATTGTTGAAAATCTTGAGCACGAATAAAGAACCATCGCAGCGGATTTTGATTTCCTAACGCCAAACCATCACCCATCGCGGCTACCCAAAACCTCGAGATAAGTCATCCCGGTCGTCTTGCGCGTGGCGGGGTCGATGCGCTCGACGCGCATTTGTTTGAGCATCCACTGTCCATCGATTTTCTGGGCTGAAACAACCTCGAAGCGCTTGGCTAGTTTGCCCTCGCGGTCGTAGCCCTCGATTCGTAGGAGCGCGGCCGAGGCTTTGTCGATCCACACGCGAACGGCGCCGTATTGCGAGGAATCGGTCGGCGCCAAAACCTCGATTTTCCAAGCATCGCGCGAACGAACGGTTTCGCTACCGAGCAGCTTCGGATTTTTCCAGTAGAGAAATTTTAGCGCCAAATCCTCGTAGGTGATCAACCCGCCGCGCACCGAGTCATCCAACCGTGCAACCGCCACAGGATTCGCTCCCCCGGTTTTCACCTCTTCCAAAATGGAACCGTTTTCCTCGAGACGAAGCCGGATTTCCTCACTGGGATTTTCAAAAAGGTAGCGCACCGCGCCATCCCGCACCTCGAGCAAAAACGGCACC
>JALQZP010000188.1 GCA_023258235.1 Terrimicrobiaceae bacterium
ATGGGAACCACAAGCGTCTCTTGAAATGGTGGTGGGGTCATTTTTTAGAAAAATACGGGCCGCTTGATTTAAACGACATTCGTCCGGCGCATATCGAGGCTTTCCTTTCACGACCAGGGTGGAGCGGGACGACGGCGCAACAGGGCTTTGTTTACCTACGCCTCGTATGGAATTGGCTGATACGTCATGAGCTGGCGACGGGCAATCCTGTGATTAAAATCGACACTCCGAAATCGGCTCCTGAGCACCACCTTCTCACAATCGCGGAGGTTAAACGGCTCTTGAGCTTGACGCGAGATAATGACCGTCTTCGGGCTTGGCTTGTGCTTGGACTTTTCGGCGGGATGCGGATCTCGGAGGTGTGGAGATGTCGCCCGGAGCACATCGAGACAGACGAAATCTTTGTTCCGATCCGCAAGAGCACGGACCCGAAACCACGACCGCGCTTTGTGCCCATCCTGCCGGCATTGATGCGGCATCTCCCGAAGAAGTGGGATGTGATTAACGAGGACATAATCAAGCGCCCGAGGACGGAGCTGGCGCACGCGATGGGCTGGCAGGAGTGGCCGCAAAATTGTCTACGTCACACGGGGGCCTCGATGCACCGCGCCATGTGGCAAGACTCAGCAAAGACCGCATATTTCCTCGGACATTCCTCGCCGCGCATGGTCGAGGATCGCTACGCTCGCGGGGTGCGAGAAGCTGAGGCGAGGGAATTTTGGGCGCTTTAGGTGTTATCTGAGGTTAGATCGATTACTTGACCTAGCCAGCCTTTCGGGAAGGCTTCTTCATACGAGTTGAGGACAAAGAATCGGAACTCTCTGACGCTCTCAGCTGATTGGCACCAGCAACCGGCCATGACTTTCCCTCTTCTAATTTCTGATAGTGCAGCCGCCATGCTTGGCGAATACATGATCTTATCGCTTGAGAAGGCGTCATGTCGTTTGCATGTTCTCTCATCTCATACGCAATGATTCGCTCTAGAATTTCTCTACACGCCGGGTCCAAAGAAACGCCGGGTTTAGTTACTTTTTCAGAAGCTGATTTTTTGGGACGACCCATATAAATTCAAACATAACGCCAAAGGTGCACCTTTGCAACTCTAGGTTTTTCTAGTGCACTAAAAAATAAATATCCGCCCGCAAATCTAGTGTTCATGCGTAAGTCAACAAAAATTTTCGTATAAGCAGATCACCCCATTGACTTTTTTTATTGCAAAAAGTGCACCGAAATAAAAAAGTGCACCGCATGACAGCAGCAAGCAGAAAACAAGGCGCGTGCTTCCCGGCAGAGCTCTGGGAGGAAATCAAACGCAAGGCTGACACAGACAACATCACCCCAAGCAAGGTGATCGTCCAAGCCGTGCGCGAAATGGTGGAACGTAAAAACAAACGGAGGGCCTCGAAATGATCGACTCCGCAGCCATGGCAGCCCGCTTAGGGATCGCAAAAGCTACCGTTGAGGATTGGGCTAAGAAGAACCGCATCCCGGCTTTTAAGGTCGGACGCTGGTGGAGGTTTGATGAGAACGACGTTTTGCGTTCGCTGAAATTAGCCGGGAACGATCTGAGCTCCGCAATCGGGAGGGTGAAATGAACGACCCCGAATTTATCTGCCGATCCATCGGTTATTTTCTCTCTTTTCTTGAAATCGTGGTGCCGGTCCTCGGCCTGCTCTGGATCGCAAGGAGGGTTGCGAAATGAGCAATTTCATCAAAGAGGACACTGAGGGCACGGAGTGGAGGGATGCCTCTGTGACCCTGCCCGATGACGGCGAGACAGTCATTATCCACACAATGGGCGGGGAAGTCTGGACGGGATTTATCGACGGGGATGTTTGGCGCAATGTCTCAGGCGCTCGCATTCACGAAGAGGAGCCGGTCTTGCACTGGATGCCATTTCCACAACCACCGGAGGGCGGACTATGAGCCTCTGGCATTGCTACGCAAACGGGGCTTTTGGCCGTTTCGGTGATTATATTTTAGCCACAAGCGCGGATGATGCCCGCCAAAAATTTCGCCTAATTTATCGGGTCTGGCCGACGCAGGTGCAGATCGAGAGGAGGGCGAAATGAGCGACACCACCGCACTCGCCGCCGCCTGCCTCATTCTCATGTCGCTCTACACGACATTTCATCTCGGGATTGAGTGCGAGCGCGAGCGCGCCCGCAAAGAACGCCGCCGCAGGTGGGATGAGCAAAACAACCTCCACCGTCCAGACAATGAATAGCCGTAACAAAGGCAAACGCGGGGAGCTGGAGGCGGCTCACATGCTGACCGACAGCGGATTCCCAGCCCGCCGTGGGCAGCAATTCAGCGGCGGCACAGATTCGCCTGACATCGTCTGCCCGACACTTCCGACGGTCCATTTTGAGGTTAAGCGCACCGAGGCTGGGAATCCCTACAACTGGATCGCCCAGGCTAAGCGCGATGCGGCTGGCAAGATGCCCGTAGTCCTGCACCGGCGCAATGACTCCGAGTGGTTGGCGATTCTGCCGGCCGAAACACTTCTCAACATTATGCGGGAAAGCTCATTCGTCGATTCCGGCGCGATGAAAGGGCCAACACAGCCGGAATAACGAAAAATGAAAATAACGAAAGGCAAGCAGACACGACCACAACGGGTGGTCATTTACGGAGTGGAAAGCGTTGGCAAGACAACATTTGCCGCGCAGTTCCCAGCTCCATTGTTCCTCGACATCGAGGGCGGGACGGCGCACCTAGACACGGATCGCGTTGAGATAGGAACGTGGGCGGAGTTGACCGGCGCAATCAAAGAAGTTGCCGCAACGAACTACCAGACGGTGGTGATTGATTCGGCGGATTGGGCGGAGCGGTTGGCGGTCGAGGATTTGCTGGCGGCTAACAAGAAGCAATCGGTCGAGGATTTTGGTTTTGGCAAGGGATGGGTGATGGCAGCCGAAAAGATGAGCCGACTGCTGACGGCGTTGGATGGGCTTATTGAAGTTGGCAAGAATGTGGTGCTATTGGCCCACAGTAAGGTGCAGCGCGTCGAACCTCCGGATCTCATGACGGCCTATGATCGTTACGAGCTAAAGATGAGCAAACAAAGCTCGCCGCTCGTGAAGGAATGGGCAGACGAGCTTTGGTTCTTTCGCTTCAAAACGAAGGTCATTGAAACGGAGAACGGCAAGGCCAAAGGCACAGGAGGCAAGCAGCGCATCATCCTGACCACGCACAGCGCGGCATACGACGCGAAGACCCGCAGCGGGCTCGCCGAAGAACTTCCGATGGAGTGGCCAAGCGTGGCACATCTTTTTGCAACGGCAAAGCCAGCCAAAAAAGCCACGGCTCCGACGCCTCAAGCTTGGGAACAAAAGCTGGAGGCCAATGAGGAGGCGGTGAATATCTTTTTGATCGGCCGAGGGGTGCTAAAAACTGGCCAAACTTGGCGCGAATGTGAGGCGGACTATTTGCTGAAAGTCGCCTCCCGTATAGATCAATTCATCCAGGTTGTTACCGACTCCGTGGAGGTGGCAGCGTGAAGGCGAAGGAGTTGACGCCATCATCGGCGCCGAAGCTGGCTGAGTGCCCGACATTTGTTGGAGCCTCGGGGGCTTCAGCAGCGGCAGAGCGTGGGACGCGCCTT
>JALQZP010000189.1 GCA_023258235.1 Terrimicrobiaceae bacterium
GGAGAAACGATGCATTTATCGGAGGCCCCTTTTTTCAATTTGGCAACACTGGGCCCCAATGACGCAAAGGCGCCCGCTCCCGCCAAATGGGGCATCAAGTTGAGCCTCCAGCAGCGGATCCGTGACCTCGAGGTCGAGTTGCTGGAAAAGCGGGTTCAGCTCAATACCGCGAATGAAAAAATTGTTAGACTCGAGGTGCGCTTGCATGATTTGGAAGCAAGATTGCAGGATGCTTCATAGCTACCCACTCGGCAGCATCCGCTCCGATAATCCGATGTCTCCAATCGGTTGACACTTGCCCGTGATCCCAAATCGCGTAGAATGTAACTTATCTATGATAGATAAAAATTACGCGCACCCTGACGCATTGGTGACCACCCAGTGGGTCGCCGAACATCTCTCCGATCCCGGATTGCGACTCATCGAGAGCAATGAAGACATTTTATTATATGATACAGGCCACATCCAAGGGGCCGTGCATATTGATTGGCGCGCAGACCTGCAGGATGAAACCATACGCGATTACATCACGGTGGAACGCTTTTCCGCTCTCTGCGAGCGTCACGGGATATCGAACAACACAACCGTGGTTTTTTACGGTGACAAATCAAATTGGTGGGCCTGCTACGCACTCTGGGTCTTCCGTTTGTTTGGTCACACGAAAGTGAAAATCATGGACGGGGGACGGGAGAAATGGATTTCCGAAGGGCGGCATTTGACAAAGGCGGTACCGCACTTTGTACACGGCCACTATACCCCCCCATGCGAAAAGCGCCGCGACGAAGAGATCCGCGCCTTTTACGAGCAAGCCTTGGCACAAAGCCGCGAAGGGCGTCCGCTCATCGATGTTCGCTCTCCGGGAGAGTTCCGGGGCGAGATGACCCATATGCCCGAGTACCCGCAAGAAGGAGTTCTTCGCGGCGGCCACATTCCCGGGGCTGCCAGCGTACCGTGGAAGATGGCCGTTGCCGAGGATGCGACATTCAAATCCTACGAGGAACTTCGCACCATCTACGAAGATGAAGCAGGATTGAAGCGGGGGGACGATGTCATCGCTTATTGCCGCATTGGGGAGCGTTCCAGCCACACATGGTTCGTTCTCACCTACCTTCTCGGCTACAAAAACGTTCGGAACTACGATGGTTCATGGACGGAGTGGGGCAACCGAGTGGGGGCACCGATCGAAAAAGGTTAGGCCATGCCATACCCGGCCAAGCTCAACCAAATCATCGAACTTTTCGAATCGCTACCCAACGCCGAGAAAAGAGAGTCTCTTATTTCCTATGCCGAATCCGCCATGCGCCAGGCTCCTAAGGACGGGGAGACGTTCGATCTCGAGGATATTCGCAAGGATGAGGAATGCACCGACTCGGTCGGCGTTTTTTTAAAAATCTCCCCTTCCTCTCGGGGATGCACCTTCCGGGTCACACTGGGACCGCAAGTGCAAACGCTCACAAAGGCGATGACTTCCATTTTGTGCAAAGGACTCGATGGACTCACCCCCGAAGAAGTGATTGAGGTGCCCGCCGACTTTGTGCCGAAGATTGTCGGAGCCGACCTAGTTCGCCAAAGAAGCCAGACCGTTTACTACATCCTCACCCGCATGAAAGGCATTACCAAAGTGTGGTTGAATCGCGAGCGAAGCGCCCGGCAGCACGTTTAATCCCCTTCCCGCTTCGCAGCTAAGAAGTGGCTTGTTCCCTCAAATAGCGGAGCACCGACGCGGGATCTCCTTTAGTCTGCAAAACGGCCTGGAGAAAACCGGGTAAATTCGCATGGTAGTTCGCAAGGAAAGCACGATCACCAGAGCAACCATACATGATATCCTGGCACAGCGTGCCATCCAAAAAACACTGTGCCTTGCAGATGATACGAGGCAACCAAGCGACACCCTCGAATTGATCGGTCTTCCTTGGATAATCGCATTCAGGAAGCTCCGAGGTCGAGGGCACTCCATTAAAACAAGCGGCCCGGAGACCGGCAACCCCCAGAAATGATTCCAAATCAGGAGCGCCATAACGGGAAAAATCATCCACGTAATCGTAAAGAAATGCCTTCGTGAGTCCCAGACCGGACAAGTCTTCGGCCGATTCCGGGCAAACGATCTCGTCGGGATTTCGGCATCCGGCTCGGTAATTGGCGAGGGCCTCGGCGTGGATGGCCCTGAGAAGTGTCGTAAAGTGGGCGTTCATTTGGATTCAGTCGAGATATCGCCAGCGCCAAGGAAGCGGACGCGTCGATCCACTCGAGGGAGGAGGATCGTGAGGGTGAGTCCGCGACCAGGCGAGCTTTCCAGGATCACTTCACCGCCGTGGGCGCGAACGATGCGTCGCACGATGAGCAACCCAAGGCCATTTCCATTGGATTTGGTGGTAAAATAGGGTTCAAAGATGCGGGTGATGTTTTCTGGAGCTATGCCACCGCCGGTGTCGCTGAAGACGATGCTCACGTGGTTCGTATCCAAGGAGGTCGCCACCCGCAGAATGCCGCCACTTTTCATGGCTTGGAAGGAATTGCGGCAGATGTTGTAGAAGGCCTGCTTGATCTGATCTCCGTCGATCTGGAGAAGAGGCAGGCCCTTTGATAGATCTTTCTCAACAATGATGTCGCGATCCTGAATCTCGGCCGTAAGAAACTCCAAAGTCTCGTTGAGTATGGAATTGATATCCGATGAAGAAACCTGAAGAGGCTGAGGGCGAATGGCGCGCAGAAACTGGGTGATGATGTGATCCAGGCGGGTCACCTCCCCGCGTGCGATGGAGACCGATTCTTCAAGTTGTTTACGGAGGTTTGGCGGAGCCTTCTGCAAATTCCGCTGCATGAGCTGCAGATGAATATTAAGAGAGTTGAGAGGATTCCCGATTTCGTGCGCCACACCCGCCGCAAGCATCGTCAGCGCCGAGAATTTTTCCATCTCGATTGTCTCTTGGGCTACCCGGTGGGTCTGAGTGATGTCGCGTAAAATGACTGCCCGACCCACAGTCTCACAATCCTTGCCATCCGCCTCGTCGCTCAGGAGAGGAACCACATAAAAATTCAGCAAACGATTATCGGGATAAAAAACCTCCAGATCTCGACTGATAATTTCGCTTCGCGAGCTGGTGAGAGCATCCCAGTCCATACCGCGGACAACCTCGGAGAGTGGGCGACCGAGGCTCGACTCCGACTCGATTCCGAAAAATCCACATGCGGCGCGATTGAGGTAAAGAATGCGGCCATCGGGATTCGTCACGATGACACCTTCCAGAATGGCATTGAAGATCGTCTCGAGGAAGCCTTTCTCCCGGGCGATTTCCACAAGGTAATTCTGCACCTCGCCAGTCTGAACCAAAGGCAAGCGCTCAATGAGTTTGTCGAGAAAGCCGCGTTTCATATCTCGTTAGGCTAAATCAGAGTCACCACGAAACAGGCTTTTTTTGATGGAACGATTGTCAAAATAACTCATCGGGCTTGAATTTCATTCATGCTTTCCATTGCACGGTGAGCCATGAGCCATGAGCCATGAGCCAAGAGCCATGAGCCATGAGCCATGAGCCATGAGCCATGAGCCATGATCCATGGGGATGTGAAGGCTAATTTGGTCGACT
>JALQZP010000018.1 GCA_023258235.1 Terrimicrobiaceae bacterium
TCTCTACCCCTTTGAAGCCACGATTGCGCGGGAGGATGTGACATTGCCCGAAGCCATTGAGCAGATCGATATTGGCGGCCCTTCAATGATCCGGAGTGCATCAAAAAACTACCAATCCGTCTGCGTTGTCACCGATCCCTCGGATTACCCGGCCGTGCTGGAGGATATGAAGGAGGAGTCGGGCGGCACCACGCGGACCCTTCGTGAGCGTCTCGCGATCAAGGCGTTTGCGACAACTTCGGCCTATGATGCCGCGATTTCCTCGTTCCTCAACCGGGAGCAGGAGACCTGCAGTCGTTTTCGTTTGGAGTTGCCATTGGAAATGCGACTTCGCTACGGCGAGAATCCCCACCAACAAGCCGAACTCTATGGCGATTTCGAATCCTATTTTGAAAAGCTGCATGGCAAGGAACTTTCCTATAACAATATTCTCGATATCAATGCCGCCGGGAACCTCATGGCGGAATTCAGCAAGCCCACGGTGGCCATCCTCAAGCACACGAACCCTTGCGGTGTGGGCACCGATCCGGATCTTCGCGAGGCTTGGGAAAAAGCGTTTGCCACCGACAAGCAGGCTCCCTTTGGCGGAATCATCATTTGCAATCGTCCCGTCACGCTTTCCCTAGCCAAGGCGATTTGCGAGATTTTCAGCGAGGTCATTATTGCTCCTGACTTCGATTCCGAAGCGCGCTCGCTTCTCCAGAAAAAGAAAAACCTTCGACTCATGCGGACCATCAAGCCGCTTCCGCAATCAGGTCGCGATATCCGGAGCGTGATTGGCGGCCTGCTTGTGCAGGATTCGGACACTGCCGATATGCCCGAACTCGAACACAATGTCGTCACCGCCCGCCCGCCGACGAAGGCCGAGATCGAGGCCATGGAGTTCGGGTGGAAAGTGGTCAAACACGTCAAATCGAATGCGATCGTCTACGCTGGCCCCGACCGCACCCTTGGTATCGGTGCCGGTCAGATGTCCCGAGTGGACTCTTCGCGTATCGCTGTCTGGAAGGCTCAGGAGGCCGGACTCTCGCTTAAAGGTAGTGTTGTTTGCAGCGACGCCTTTTTTCCTTTCCCGGACGGTCTCATCGCGGCGGCGGAAGCCGGTGCCACGGCGGCGATCCAACCGGGTGGATCCGTGCGCGATCCAGAGGTCATCCAAGCGGCGAATGATAAAGGTGTGGCGATGGTCTTCACGGGAAGGCGTCACTTCCGGCACTGAACGGATTTTGAAAAATCCGCCAAGACTCGAATCCGGTCTGTTGGCCGTTGTGACATGCGGTCCTGCATTCGAGCCGATGGATGGAGTGCGTCGGTTGACGAATTTCGCCACCGGTGAGATTGGAGCGATACTCAGTGCCGCGCTAAAGGAGAGTGGCTACGATGTGGTCTGCTTTCGGGGCGAGGGGAGCACAGCCGCCGCGCCCACGGGCGTTGAAATCCAAAGTTTCTCCACAAATGATTCTTTGGCTCGGAGTTTGAAGGCTCTTACGCGCCAACCCGACTTGATCTTTCACGCCGCCGCTCTATGCGATTTCAAGATCGCGGCGATCGAGGGAGCGGACTCGAAAGAAAAAATCTCCAGCCGCAATGGAGAGATCACAATCCATCTTCAACCGGCTTCTAAAATTTTGCCCGAGTTGCGCAAGTGGTTTCCTCAAGCCCGTATTGCGGGTTGGAAATACGAACTCGATGGTCAGAGGGCGGATGCCATCGAGAGTGGGGCCCGACAACTCCGGGAAACCGGTTGCGAAGTTTGTGTTGTGAACGGGAAGGCCTACGGTGAGGGGTTTGGAATCCTTCGTCGAGACTTGTCCCTGCGAGACTGCCCGGACAAAAAATCCCTAGCGCTGGCGCTGGTCGAAATCTTTTCCGAAAGCTAAAGGCCGCAGCTCCGAGGTTATTCGAACTTCTCTGGATCGGACGCTTTCTCCGGCAAGCGGAGAACATTCGCGATCTCCAGCGTTTTGTAGTAATCCGAGGCGAGGCGGCATACAAAAGGGGAGAGATGGTTCATGTATTTCAAGCTCAGCAATTCTTCCAAAAGGGATTGCTTTTGAGTGGCATCTACTCTCCCCTCTTTTTCAAGCCAATCGCACAACTTATAAAGCAGGGCATCACTCGGATGACGGGTTGCATTTTCGATTTTGACCCAGCCTGGAGTGGAAATGAAGCCGTGTGATCCCATGGCTTCTTGCGACAATCCCAGTGCGACTCGCAGGTCGCGGAGACGTTTGTTTAAGAGTTTTGTGCGCATAATAAGGTGACGTTTACCATCATTTTCATTTTCGGTAAAGCCGCCATGTCGGGGGTTGGTGGTTGGAAACGTGATAACTGTATGTATACAAGTAGAAAGAAGGCAACAAAATATTTCATGAAGATGGAAATTCTATCTCCTTGTGGGTTTCTGATTGAAATCTGGCGATGAAACCGGACTCTGTTTGATGTGAACGAACCCATTATATTTCATTCGCTCCATATGGAGCGGGTTTGGGGTGGACGCCGACTAGAGGAACTGCCGGGTAAGGCATTGCCATCGGGCGTGCCTATCGGTGAACTTTGGGAGGTCGTCGATCGAGAGGAGGCGCAGAGCGTTGTTCGTGAGGGAGCATTGCAGGGCGTGAGTCTTCATGAGCTTTGGACAAACCATCGCGCGGCGATTTTCGGTGAAGCTTATATCTCCTCAAGTGCGCCGCGATTTCCACTTTTGGTCAAGTTGCTCGATGCCTCCGAAAAGCTCTCAGTGCAGGTCCATCCGCCGCTCAGCAAGGCTGTTGAGCTTCGGGGAGAGCCCAAAACCGAGGTTTGGTATTTTTTGGATTCCCTTCCCGGAGCCTGCGTCTACGCGGGTCTCAAGCAGGGAGTCACGCGTGCCGGATTTGAATCCCTTCTCGAAAGGGGCGGCGTGGAGTCGGCGCTTCACCAAGTGCCGGTGAAAACGGGTGAGAGTATTTTTATACCGAGCGGTCGCCTGCATGCCATAGGCGGTGGAAACGTGATCATCGAGTTCCAGCAGAATAGCGATACGACATACCGGGTTTTTGATTGGAATCGCGTGGGATTGGACGGACAACCACGTGCCCTGCATATCAAGGAATCGATGGCGTCCGTCGATTTCGAGGATTTTGAACCTCGGGTGAAATCCGCCTCGGACCGACTCGTTGCAGACTGTCCGTTTTTCCACATAGAAAAAGTCCGTCTCACCGCGCCTCGCGATCTTCGTCCAGCAGGCCGATTCGCGCTTGTGGTTGTGGTGGAGGGGGCGGTGACGTGTTTGGGAAGGCGATTCGAGCGGGGCGAGTTTTTCCTCATTCCGGCCAGTGCGGACCAAGCGAGTGTGTCCCCGTTCGGTGGAGATTCTTGGATTTTGGTTTGCACTTTGCCCGTTTGAACATCGTGATCGGGGAGGCCGGCGTATCTTTCCTTCCCATTTAAGAGCAAACATCTGTGCGGGTTGGAGTAGGTGTGAATGCGACAATCATGCTGCGGCATTTTGGTGTTTACATACAGCGGGGTTGGGATATTTTTTGAGACCTGTTCGAGCTCACGTGGCGGAACTGGCAGACGCGTGCGGCTCAGGACCGCATGGGGCAACCCTTGGAGGTTCGAATCCTCTCGTGAGCATTTCAATTGGCCCTTTTTTTATTGTGGCGAGCATCCTATCCCAAACAGATCCAGAATTCGTGAGGTCGACGTTCAGTTCGATCTCCAAGCGCTACGATTTTGCCAACCATTTGCTCAGTGGCGGTCTGGACTACTACTGGCGATACAGGGTGGCAAAAAAGGTCGCCCGTCTGTCGCCGGGCCGGATTCTGGATTTGGCCACGGGCAGCGGCGACCTCGCGATCGCGCTCAAAAAAGCCTGTCCTTCCGCAGTTGTGACAGCGGCCGATTTTTGTCTTCCGATGCTGAATCAAGCGCGGTTGAAGGGCGTTACTCGATTGGTCCAGGCGGATGCGTTGGCTTTGCCGTTTGCGGATGCCTCATTCGATGTTGTTACCGTGGCATTCGGGTTGCGGAATATGGCGTCCTGGCCCGAGGCGTTGAGAGAAATGGCGCGGGTTTTGGAGCCCGGCGGCACCCTTCTTGTCCTGGATTTCTCACTCCCGACGTGGGAGATTTTTTGCAATATCTATCGATTCTATCTTCACAAAATTCTCCCGCTCATTGCGGGGTGGGCGACCAAACGCCCGGCGGCCTACGAGTATCTTGGCGAATCGATTGAATCCTTTCCATCCGGTCTGGTGATGAATGCGTTGATGGCATCTTGCGGGTTTTCCTGCGAGCCTCCCCTGCCTCTCACCGGAGGAATCGTGTCTCTTTATTCTGGAAGAACGAAGGACGAGTGATTCGAGGCCAGTGGGGTCAGTTGCCGAAGGAAATGCCGACCGACCGTGCGATTTGAACGAGCTGGGAGCAGGGGTTCACTTTTCGCATTTTTTGCACGGCCTCGGAGATCGGCACATCCACGAAGGTGCAGTTTTGATAGCTCACCATGGAGCCGAATTTCCCCTGGGCGACAAGCTCCACGGCTTTGACTCCGAAACCGGTTGCCAAAATCCGATCAAGTGTGGTCGGGGGTCCACCTCGCTGGAGATGACCCAGTACGCAAGTGCGGACTTCCTTGCCGGTGCGCTCTCCGATTTCCCTGGCCAAGAATTCGGAGATCCCGCCGAGTCGGCGTTCGCCGGAGTTGGCTTGCTGGCAGGCCTGTTTGCCATCCTTCGGCGAGGCCCCTTCGGCGACGACCACGAGAGTGCTCTTGGACCCCTCGCAATGACGTTGCTCAATTTCAGCCGCCACCTTTTCGTATTCGAATGGGATTTCCGGAACTAGGATGATATCGGCTCCGCCCGCGAGACCTCCCTGAAGGGCGATCCATCCGGCATGACGTCCCATGACCTCCAGAACTATGACTCTTTTATGGCTGGTGGCCGTTGTGTGAAGGCGACCGAGCGCTTCCGCCACGCATTCCACAGCGGAATTCAGTCCAAACGTCATCGAGGTCGCCTCAAGATCGTTGTCGATGGTCTTGGGAACTCCGACAACAGGGAAGCCGGCTTCGTGAAGCAACTGGGCCGTGCTGAGAGATCCGTCGCCCCCGACGACAATCAGTCCATGCAGGTTGAGGGCTTGAAATGTTTGGCGTGTTTTCCCGAGCACTTCGGCCTGGATCATTCGCCTCGATCCCGATCGGCTGATGAAGTGCCCGCGATTGACAGTTCCAAGGATAGTCCCGCCGAGATGCATGATTCCCGTTGTGGCGCGCCGGTCCAGAAGGACGTGCGATTCCGGGGGCAGCAGACCCTCGAAGCCGTCGCAGAAACCAATGAGCTCGAAACCCAGTTTTTCAGAGGTTCGGCTGGCAGCACGCAAAACGGCATTGAGACCGGGGCAGTCGCCGCCGCTGGTAAGGATGCCGATGCGCTTCATTGCCATGCTAGAGTGTTTCGCTTTTTTTGGACGGGCGGCCTTCGGCGGCCCAAGCGTCGTAAAGACTCCATCCCCTTTTCATGAGGGTGAGTCCATCCTTGAAGCGATCCTCCGAACCCAAGAGAACCACCGTGATGCGGCGAGGGGTGATGAGGACGGTTTCCCCTTCGCGGCGGGATTCCGGAGGCCGGTCGGCAGAGAGGATGAGGCAATCGCCGGCTTTGCGGGTGCGGCCGGTTTTGACGCCGTCGATGCCACTCCGGCCGACAAGTTCATTTGTGTTTGTGATGTCGAGAGTCATTTCGGCGCCGGCACGGGTGATGTGGATCTGCCGCGATTTCTGGGCCACATAAAAGGCGAATCCGGATTTGTTGTAGGCATAGCGCGTGAGGCGAGCCAAGTCCTCGACGGTCGAATACGGGATCGCTCCGCTGGTCATGCTATCCATGCCACTGGGGTTCAAAAACAAGGTTCGCTTCATGGAAAGGGTTCTCGCCAGCGCGTTCATTTGGGCCACAAAATTGCCCACGGGATCGAGTTCCTGGGGGTTGGAAATGCGTGATCCGACGTGGTGGGCGAGGGTGTTCGCGGCAATGTTGTCGGAGGCGAGGAGCGCGCAATAAATCAAATCCCGCAGACTCAAAGAGTCGCCCGGCGCCAGTCCTATCGCGCTCGAGGCCCCGTTCTCCGTTGCGGTCGCCGGGACTTCGGTGATCGTGGCAAGATCGACTTTCTCGAGTTCCGCCCAATCGAGAACAACGAGGGATGTGGCCACCTTGGTGAGGCTCGCCACCTGCAATTTTTCGTTTCTTTTGGTCGAGTCCAATATCACCCCGGTCTGGTTATCGATGATAATGTAACTCTCAGCGGCATTCGCGTGCCATCCAGCCAGACCCATCAAAAGGGCCAAAATCATTTTTTTCATTTTATACACGTCTTCGGAAGTCAATGAAAGCGGACGATAACGAGGTGCGCATCAAGATCAAATCATTTTAAAAAATGCGTTTTGAATTGCTGGAAACCGCAAAAAGATGGTTCCACCCCGGCGCGGAAATGCTAGTTCTCGCGGATGCGAATTTTATCCGGCATCCAGCCATCCGGCACCCTTCATCTCGGGAACTATTTTGGAATGATGAAACCCGCGATCGAGTTGCAGGAAAAAGGCGAGGCCTACTATTTTATTGCCGACTTCCACGCGCTCACAACGGTTCAGAATGGGGTGGCGCTGCGGGCGAATGTGCGGGAGTTGGCGATCGACTTTCTGGCTTGCGGACTGAACCCCGAAAAGGCCGTCTTTTTTCGTCAATCCGACGTTCCTGCTGTCACCGAGTTGGCTTGGATTCTCAGCACGGTGACGCCGATGGGGTTGCTGGAGCGTTGCCATTCCTTCAAGGACAAAACGGCGAGGGGACTCGCCGCCACGCACGGTCTTTTCGCGTATCCGGTTTTGATGGCTGCGGATATTTTGATTTACGACAGCGATATTGTGCCGGTCGGGCGCGACCAAAAGCAGCACCTGGAAGTGACACGCGACATTGCCGTGAAGATCAACGAGACGTATGGCTCGATCTTGAAACTTCCGGAACCCAGCATTCGCGAGGACACCGCTGTCGTTCCCGGTCTGGATGGAGCCAAGATGAGCAAGAGTTACGGAAATACGATCGAGATCTTTGCTCCCGAAAACGTGCTCAAAAAGAAAATCATGGGGATCAAAACCGATAGCACCCCGGTTGAGTCACCGAAAGCCACCGAAAATTCGTCTATTTTGGGGCTCTATAAGTTGGTTGCCAGCGGGACCGACTATCAAGCGATGGAAGCCGAGTTTCTTCGCGGCGGGACCGGTTATGGGGACTTTAAAAAGAGGCTCTTTGGTGCGGTCTGGGATTATTTTGCGCCATTCCGTATTCGCCGGGAGGAAATCCTCAAGGATCCGGCCTTTGTTGATCGCGTCCTGAGCGAGGGGGCAGAAAAAGCGCGAACTGTCTCGGATGGTGTCATGCGCCGGGTTCGAGACGCCGTCGGACTCGGATAGATCCCACTCGGCATACCGGCGGATGGACAAACGCTCCAGCCGTCGCTAGGTTGGACGGGTGATCTATCGAGGACAAAAAATTCAACTCACCGCAGTCAAAGTCTTGATTGCGGTTAACGTTCTCGTTTTCATTTTTGCGTCCTTTTTTGGTGGGGCAAATAGTGGACCGGTGGATGATTTTCTGGGCCTGAGCGGGCGGGGGTTGTCGAAAGGGATGGTATGGCAATTGGTCACCTATCAGTTTGTCCATGCAGGCATCCTGCATTTGCTGGTGAATATGGCTGGTCTTTGGTTTACCGGGCCGGTTTTGGAGAGGTTGATGGGCGTTCGCCGCTTCGTGACTTTTTATCTCCTTGCCGGGGTGGCGGGGGGCTTGATGCAAATGCTCTTTTCGCCCGCGCCGAATTTGGTCGGAGCTTCGGGCTCGGTTTGCGGTTTGGTGGCTGCGTTTTCCGCTCTGTTTCCCCGGATGCCGATCACCGCGCTCCTTTTTTTCGTGATTCCGGTTCGGATGGAAGCGAGGTGGCTGGGTGTGAGCATCGTTATCTTATCGCTCTTTCTCCTTGTCACCGGGCTTTTCGGAAATATTGGCAACGCGGCGCACTTGGGCGGAGCGCTGGCCGGTTACGCCTGGGTGCGGTTTTGCACCCCGCGATTCCGTGTGGTGGGCTGACGCCTAGCGCGACCAACTGGGCTCGGATACCTTGCCCAGTCCGCTTGCCACGGGTGTTTTGCGGCCTTTGATCGTGTCCATCAGCATGATGGTCGATCCGTCGCTGTAAATGATGTGGCGGGAGTCGGCGCCCCAGCACGGATCCTGGCCTTGATCGAGGACGCGGGTGGCTCCGCTGGCGAGATCGACCACGGCGATGGAAAATCCTCCTTGGCGAACAGTGAAGGCGATTTTTTTGCCATCCGGCGACCAGCTCGGCTCGGTGCAATAGTTAAAGCCGGTCGATATCCGGCGAGGAGCTCCCCCTGCGGTGCTGATACGGTAAAGTTGAGGGCCGCCGGTGTCGTCCGAGGAATAGACAATTTCGGTGCCGTCCGGTGACCAGCTTGGAGAGGATTCCACTCCGCGTGATCGTGTGAGGCGGCGCGCTCCGCTGCCGTTCGCGGCGGCGATGTACAGTTCGGGATTTCCGTCGCGGCTGAGTGTGCAAGCGATGCGACTGCCATCGGGCGAGAACGAGGCTCCGGAATTCGTGCCCGGAAACTTCATGATCGGGCTGCGGGCTCCGGAATGAAGGTCGATGAGATAGATGTCCGCATATCCGCTCTGGTAGCCGGTGTAGGCAATGCGGGATGCATCCGGAGAGATCGCGGGAGCGACGCTGATGGCTCTTTCCTGCGTGATTTGACGTTGGTTGGCGCCATCGTAGTCCGAGAGGTAAATTTCTTTCGCGCCGGTGCGGGTGCTGACAAAGGCGAATTTGGAGGCCGCGATGCCGTGTTGACCGGTGAGCGTCTCCACGATGTCATCGGAGAACTTATGGGCGGCCGATCGGGCATCGCCCGTGTAGGTTTTTTGGAGAACGACCCCGCCGCGGTTGTCGGTGACAACACCCTGCAGGGAGCCTCCCCCGGCCGATCCTCCGATAGAAAAACTGGCCCGCTCGGGGATGCCCACGGAGAAAAGACCCGAGAGGTCGAGGTCGTTCGAGACCACCTTGTTCGAGATGACGGCATCGGAGCCGCTGAAGGGTTTGACGGCTATGCTGATGGTGTCACTTTTTTTGACGGTGATTGTGGCTTCTTGAGCGGTGAGGACGCCGGGCAGAAGGATGACACTTAGTAAAAGCGCGGAAAGTCGAGTCGGAGAGAATGCGATCATGGTTTTTTGTGGCAAAGTATGGTGTGTTTGACAAGTCAGGAACGGAAGCGGCGGCCGAGCGGGAAGCTGCCAAGATGAGTGAGCGAATGGGCCTGGCCGACGGCAAGATCGATGGATCGAGCGACCGCTGGATCGGTGCGGGATCCTTCGACCTCGATATAAAACACGTAGGTTTGGGGTTGGCCGGGAACCGGACGGGAAACGATCCGGGTCAGGCTCACCTTTTGACGGGAAAAAGGCCCGAGAAACCGATGCAAGCTCCCGCAGGTGTTTTTCAGTGCGGCAACAAAAGCCGTCCGATTGGACGAGGGCTTGAGGAGGGGCTTTTTCGAGATCGTAAAAAAATTGGTCACATTGACCTCTTCGGCGCCGGAGGGGAATTCAAGCACATCGAGGTGATAAATCTCCGCCGCGCCAGGCGAGGCCAGAGCGGCGCTGTTCGCGTTCGCCGAAGCCAGTTCGGAGGCAATGGCGGTGCTTTGCACGGGCACCAAAGTGGCCTTCGGGTGGCGGGCTTTCAACCAGTCTCCGTGGTGTTTGATCTGGGTGAAGTGCGAGTAAACCGTCTTCACCTTCGATCCCGTGCGTCCGAGCAGGGCAATGCGAATATTGAGCGATAATTCCTCATGGATAAAAACCGAACCGGCATGGCGGATAAAGAGATCGATCGTATCCGGCACCGTGCCGCCGGAGGAGTTCTCCACCGGTACAAGGCCCATCGGTGCAGCTCCGGAGAGAACGGCGTCGAAAACGGCGTCAATCGTTTGGCAGGGAAAAAGCTCGGACTTCTTGCCAAAGCGCTGCCTGGCAAGAATTCCGGAAAACGTGCCCTCGGGGCCAAGATAGGCGACTTTGCTCATGTTCGTCCAAAGCCATACCAAACTTTCAGCTCCGCGCAAACCCGCATCTTGCTTTGGCCGAATTTGAAAAAAAGGCTTTTGCACGTGCCGGGGGTGGCATTAGCTGGCGGCATGAAATTGACGCTCTTGCGCGCCCGGCTTGGAATAGCCCCCGTTGCGGCGGCACTCCTTCTCTCCGGGTGCATCAACCCGCTTGGCCGTGACACGACGGGACCGGAGCCCCGCCCGCCGAGATCAACGCCCCAGCCTTCCCGGAAATTCGCCTGGGGCATTTCCACGGCCAGTTACCAATACGAGGATCCTGCCGTGAAGCCCGGGGATGCGGAATATTTTTCGACGGATTGGGACATCCTTGTTTCACAGCACGGCGCTCCGGAAAAGGGTAATGCCTTGTATTCATGGTCCCATTTTGAAAAGGACATCGCCGCCCTCAAAAAAATCGGTGTCACCCACTATCGCTTCAGCGTCGAATGGGCCCGTGTCGAGCCTCGCAAGGGCGAGTTCAATGAAGAAGCCATCCGTCGCTATGCCGGTATGGCGAGGCGATTGAAGGAGGCGGGCATCGAGCCTGTCGTTTGCCTGTGGCACTTCACCTTCCCGTCCTGGCTTTATGATAAAACGAATCCCAAAGCATCGAATTGGCTGCACCCCAAGGCCCGTTCGCGCTGGTTGGCCTATCTTGACAAGGTCCTTCCCGCTCTGGCTCCGCACGTGAATTATTTTGCTCCCCAGAATGAGCCGAACGGCCAGATCACGACCGCCTACATCGCTGCCCAGTGGCCGCCGATGATGGCCCTTGCTTTCGGGACTTATTGGAAAGCGATTGATGCCAGCACAGGGATGTTCCGCGATGCTGCTGCGCGCATCAAAAAGATCAAACCCAAGGCAAAAGTCCTCGCCATAGAAGCCTTGCCTTGGTGGGAGGGATCGCCATTGGATCCGGGCGGGATTTTTTACACCACGATGATTCATGGAAATATCGACCACCTCGATCGTGTTTATGACGTCTGCGATATTCTCGGGATCAATTACTATTACTCCCAGCATGCCAGCCCCACCTCGCTGATCGCCGAGTCCTGGCGGCGCGGTCACAACTACTCCATGATGGGGTGGTATATCGATCCGAATGGCCTTTATAAAGAAATCCGCAGGGTTGGCAATCGCTATGGGAAGCCGATGATGGTGACCGAAAATGGCATCGCCACAAAAAATGACGCCAAGCGGGTCGGCTACATCCGGGATCATCTGGCCGCGATCGGTCGCGCGATCCACGACGGTTACGACGTTCGGGGCTATTTTAGCTGGTCCCTCGCCGACAATTACGAATGGCATTACGGATACAAAGCCCTTTTCGGCCTTTCAAAAATGAACCCCGGCACCTACGAGCGGGAGCTGAAACCCTCCGCCTATTTTTATCGCGACACGATCCGAGCGAACCCCAAGGTGTCATCAGTGGAGGCACTCAAACCCGCTTCAGCGAAATAAATCATGAAACAGAATCGCGCAATCTACCCCGGCAGCTTCGATCCGGTTCATCTCGGGCACATCGACATCATCACACGCTCGACGCAGATTTTCTCGTCCGTAATCGTGGCCGTGGCTGCGAGCAAGTCGAAGACACCCATGTTCAGCGTGGAGAACCGGATCGCCATGCTGCGCGAAAGTCTGGGCGGCAATCCGGCGGTGGAGATTGTTTGTCTCGAAGGACTGCTCGTGGATTTGGCGCGCCAGCAGAATGTCTTCACGATTATTCGCGGTCTTCGGGCGGTCTCGGATTTTGAATTCGAATTTCAGATGGCTCTGATGAATCGCAAACTTGAGCCGAGGCTCGAAACCATCTTCCTCACCTCCAAGGAAGATTACACCTATATCAGTTCCCGTATTATCAAGGAGGTGGCGATCCTAGGGGGGGACGTGAGCCATTTTGTTCCGACGCCCGCGTTGGATTCCTTACTCAAAGCCGTTCCCAAGTCGTCAAAGTAAATCTCCCTCTGCGGGACGTGCGTCAATTCCGGGCCAACTAAAAATGTGAGTCCGCAGTTGCCATGGTCGGCGAAGCTTGCTAGAACCACCCTCACCTTTATGGCATACATCGTCAAACGTCCGCGCCTCACTTTCGCTGAGAGGATTTATTTGCCCACGATTCTGGCTGGTCTGATGATTACGCTAAGGCACATCTGGAGCGGTCTTTTCGGCAAGACGCGTGTGACCATGCAATATCCCGAGCAGAAATGGGACGCCCAATTGCCCGAGTGGTATCGCGGAGCACCCACGCTGGTCACTGACGAGTGGGGACGCGACCGTTGCGTGGCTTGTCAGCTGTGTGAGTTCATCTGCCCACCCCGGGCGATCACCATCAAGCCGATGGAAATTCCCGCTGAGGACAAGTGGAGCAAAGTCGAAAAACGCCCCGAGGCTTTCGATATCGATATGATCCGTTGCATTTATTGCGGTCTCTGCGAAGAGGTCTGCCCGGAGCAAGCGATCTTTCTGCGCAAGGACTACTCGATTACCGGACTCAGTCGCGAGGAAATGGTGCACGACCTTCCCAAGCTTCGCGAACTTGGCGGCGTGAAAACCGGCCTTGTGAACAAGTGGAACGAAAAAAAGTAGAACAAATCTCAACTCACTGCTAAAAAGCCCGACTTAAATTACCCATGCAACTCGTCCTTTTTTGGATTTTCTCGCTGCTGATGCTCCTCTCCGCCATGGGGGTTGTGTTTTTCCGGAATCCGGTATCCTCGGCCATGAGCCTGGTCTTGTCCTTCATTGCGCTAGCGGCCGTTTTTGTGACGTTGGATGCCTTTTTTATCGCTGTGGTTCAAGTGCTGGTTTACGCGGGAGCCGTGATGGTGCTCTTTCTCTTCATCATCATGTTGCTCGACCTGCGTGAGGAAAAGCGCCGTCGGGTGCGATTATCCGCTTGGCTTGGTGGAGGTTTGGTGGTGGGAGGTTTCATTTCCGCTCTCTTGAAAGTGGTGCTTTCGCTTCCTGCCCTTTTCGTGGAAAAGCCGGCGCTTTCCCATCCTCTGGCGAACGATATCGAGCAAGTGGGTTACAATCTTTTCCGGAATTTCAATCTTCCCTTTCAGGTTATCGGCGTCCTGCTCCTCGTGGCGACCGTCGGTGTCGTTCTGCTGAGTAAAAAGGAGTTAAAGTGATGAAAGAAATCTCTTTTACTTATCAGGTTAGGCAGAAAAATCCCGCTTTTCTATTTGTATAACCATGCCAACCCTAGCGCACTATTTGATAGTCAGTGGTCTCCTCTTTGCCCTCGGCATGGCGGGGGTATTGCTCCGTCGTAATCTTCTCATTATTTTTATGGGTCTGGAGCTGATGCTCAATGCGGCCAACCTGTCCTTGGTAGCCTTTTCCCGATTCAACCTGGGGCCTGACGGCATGCCGAATTACAACGCCCAGGTCTTTGTGTTTTTCATTATCACCGTGGCCGCAGCCGAGGTGGCGGTGGGTCTGGCTATTATCGTCGCGCTTTACCGCGCCAAACAAACCACCCACGTTGAAGATCTCAACACGCTAAAGTTTTGATGAGTACGCAAATCGCGCCCTGGATTATCCTTTTCACCCCGCTGGCAGCCGCCGCCCTCATTCTTTTGTTGGGCCGCTTTTCCAAAAGCCTCAGTGCCGCTTTGGCTCTGGCTGCGGCTTTCACGGGATGTGCCCTGAGTTGGTGGCTTTTCAAGCAACCCGACGCAGCCCAGCAACTCTCGTTCAACTGGCTGAGCTTCGGTCCGGACTTTACCGTTTCCATCAGTTGCACTATCGACAAGCTCAGTAAGGTCATGCTTCTGGTGGTGACCTCCATCTCGGCTTTGGTTTTCACTTATTCCCTGGGCTATATGAGAGACGAGGAGGGTTACTCCCGCTTCTTTGGTGGTCTATCGCTTTTTCTCTTCTCGATGCTCGGCATCGTGCTGGCGAGCAACTTTGTGATGATGTTTATGTTTTGGGAGCTTGTGGGTGTGAGTTCCTACATCCTCATCGGTCACTACTACTCGAAAGACTCGGCCGCCGATGCGGGCAAGCAGGCTTTTATTGTCAATCGCATCGGAGATTTCGGATTCATGCTCGGGATTTTGTTGTTCTGGTTTGCGACGGGCACTGTTGTTTTCCAAGAGATTGTTGACCAAGTGCCGAACCTCACGATCGCCCCGATTTTTCTGACGGTCGCCTGCGTCCTCGTCTTTATGGGAACGGTTGGCAAATCCGCTCAAATGCCCTTGCATGTATGGTTGCCCAACTCGATGGAGGGCCCGACACCGGTTTCGTCGCTTCTGCATGCCGCAACGATGGTGGCTGCCGGTGTTTACATGTTGGCCCGCATCTTCCCGATTCTCGAAGTCGTTCCGGATGCCCGCGAAATCATCGCTTGGGTCGGCGGCATCACCTGCTTTGCTGCCGCCCTCATGGCTACCCAGCAGAGCGACATCAAGCGCATTCTGGCCTATTCTACGATTTCCCAACTGGGTTACATGGTGCTCGGTATCGCGGTCGCTCCGACATCGGATGTGGCGATGTTTCATCTTTTCACCCATGCGTGTTTCAAGTGCCTCTTGTTCCTCTCGGCGGGTTCTGTGATGATCGCCATGCATCACGAGGTGGAGATGTGGCACATGGGGGGACTTCGCAAAAAGCTTCCCTTCACCATGCTTTGCTTCTTTCTCGGCATGCTGGCCCTTTCCGGATGTCCGTTCACAAGCGGATACTACAGCAAGGATCTGATTATCGAATGGGCCGTTGTGAAAATTCCCTTCCTTGGCTGGATGGTCGCAGGTGCAGCCGGGCTCACCGCATTCTACATTTTCAGGGAGTTTTTCGTCATTTTCTTCGGGAAGGCCCGCAGTGATCACGCGGAGCATGCCAAAGAACAACCTGCCGTGATGATTGTTCCGATGCTTGTCTTGGGTGTTTTTGCGATATCGAGCGGATGGCCATCGATTCAAAAAAACTTCTTCACTTTGGAATATCCGGAGCACGTCCCACACAGCCTCCACACCTTCCTTTATGCGATGTTCTTCGGTGGTGTGGGATTGGCAGCTTTGCTTTACTTCAAGGCGGCGAAAGACCCGATATCAATCCCGCTCTTTGCCAACCGCTTGTATATCGATGACGTCTACTTCTGGTTCGTCAATAAGATCCAAGGTGGCGGTGCCGCGGTTCTTTCCTGGGCTGATCGCTGGATCGTCGATATGCTTGTGGTCCAAGTCCCCAGCAAGCTCACTTGGGCGGGTGGGTTCGCCCTCCGGTTCCTCCAATTCGGCAACATCCAAGCCTACGCATTCATGTTCGGCGCCGGTGTTGTTGGTCTTCTTTACATCCTTCTTTCAAAATGAGTTCTCTGAGCCCGCTTCTCTTTCTCATCCTAGTGCCGATTTTTTCGGCGTTGCTCATCCTGATCGGAGCCAACCCCCGCTCGACATCGATTCTGGGGTCGGCTGTGAATTTGTTGTTCCTGCTGGCGCTCGTTGTTTTTTACCGCCCGATGGAGGTGGGATACCAGTTTGTCTCGAGCTTTCCGGTCGTTCCCCATCTCGGGATCAGCTTCACGCTTGGAGCCGACGGACTCAGCCTGGTGATGCTTTTTCTATCGACGGTTGTGACCCTCGCGGCCGTGTGTGTGGCCAAGTCCCCGGATAATAATCCTCGCTGGTATTATGCGAGCCTGCTCCTGATCTCTTCAGGCGTCATCGGAGCCTTCGCCTCGGTGGATGTGTTCTTTTTCTATATGTTCCACGAGTTGGCACTCATTCCGACCTTCCTCCTCATTGGAATTTGGGGATCGGGAGACCGTCAAGCGGCGGCTTGGAAGGCGACGGTTTACCTTGCCACGGGAAGCTTTATCCTCCTGCTCGGTATTATTGGGCTTTATCTCATTCAACCCGTCGAAACCCGTTCGTTTGATCTCCGTGAAATGATTGTCAACGCCCAGTCGGGGCTGATTCCTGATGCTCCCGGCGTCTATCTGCTGCTCTTGCTGGGGTTCGGCATTCTTGTTTCTCTTTTCCCGTTCCACACATGGGCTCCACAAGCGTATGCCTGTGCCCCCGCGCCAGCTTCCATGCTGCACGCGGGCGTGTTGAAAAAATTCGGTCTTTACGGCCTCATTCGTATTGTTGCCCCGATCCTGCCGGATTCGGTACAGCGTTTTGTCCCTCTGCTTTTGGTGTTGCTGATCGGAAACATCCTTTATGTTGGCTACGTCACCATCGCCCAGAGAAAGCTCGATTGGATGCTCGGTTACTCTAGCGTCATGCACATGGGCTATATTTTTCTGGGGTTTGCCGCATTAAACCAACTCAGTATGACGGGAGCCTCCCTCATGTTGCTGAGCCACGGTCTGACGATCGCGGTTCTTTTTGCTCTTTGCGGAGAAATTCGGGAGCGCACGGGAACACTCGACTTTTCCGAACTGGGTGGCATTGCTCGCATTTGTCCGAAGTTGGGACTCTCATTCGGTTTTGCTGCGATGGCATCGGTCGGTCTTCCCGGTTTTGTTGGTTTCGCCGGTGAGTTGCTTGTTTTCTTCGGCGCTTTCGGTTCCGGTGAGCCAAAAATAGGGATCATCGACGGGAAAGAAGTCTTTGGTTTGAATCTGTATCAGATCGCAACAACGTGTGCTGTCTGGGGCATTGTGATTTCGGCCATCTATATGCTTCGCGCCTACCGCCGGATTTTTATGGGCCCGCTTCCTGAGCGATGGTCGAGATTGCCGGATCTGTCCGGATTCTCCCGTGCAGCCATTATACTTGTTATCGCCGTGATGCTTGTTCTCGGCTTCTTCCCTCAAATTCTTGTGAACCTAGCCACTCCTGCCTTGCTCGTCCCATGATTTCGCCCATCGTACTGGAAGTTTGTGTTGTCTGCCTGGGCATTTTTCTGCTCATGGCGGAATCATTCAGCGTCAAATCGAATAAAGTCGTGCTCGCGCACGGGGCGATTTTCGGTCTGCTCAGCGTTTTTGTCATGAGCTTCTTCATCGAGGCCAACCCGGCGCAGATGCAGTCCTCCGGATTTTATGTGGTCGATGGACTTTCGCTCTTCTTCAAGCGTTTCGCCCTGCTCTCGACGATCATTACCTTGATACTGGCTGTCGATTACCTGCCCATCGTGCAGCGGCTTGTTCCAAGCGCGAAACCGGGCGCGGGGACGGGGGAATTTTTTGTGTTGCCGGTTTTCACCTGCGCCGGGCTTATGTGGATGGCTTCGGCCGCCGATTTCATTGTTATTTTCTGTGCGCTCGAGTTGGTGACCATTTCCCTTTACGTTCAAGTCGCCTACATGCGTCGCAGTCTGGCCAGCTTGGAAGCGGGCACAAAGTTTCTGATCCTCGGGGCCCTTTCAACGGGCTTTTTCGTGTATGGCATCACTTGGATCTTCGGAATGACTGGGCAAACCGGTCTCGCCGAAATTCAGCGCAATCTCACGATCAACACCGAGGCCAACCAAATGGCGATTCTCTTCGGGTTGGGGATGGTACTGGTCGCGCTCGGTTTCAAAATCGCAGCCGCCCCATTCCAGTTCTGGGTTCCTGATGTTTATCAAGGCGCGCCAACACCGATCACCGCCTATCTTGCAGTGGCTTCCAAGGCTGCTGGATTTTTGATACTGATCCGTGTGCTGGAGCCTTTCTTCACGGTGGTGGCATTCCAGCCGAAACTGATTCTCGTGCTGGCGCTCCTTTCCGGGTTGACTCTCATCTACGGCAACTTGGCCGCCATCCCGCAAACCAACTTCAAACGTCTCCTTGGATACTCGAGCATAGCCCATGCCGGTTACCTTCTAGCCGGTCTGGCCGCCATAGGTGACGCCTTTGCCGGACGCGCGGTTGTTTTCTATCTGTGTGGTTATTTTTTAATGACCTTCCTCGCGTTTCTTGTGCTGATCCCCGTCACCAAGGCGACCGGGGGTGATGACATAGCTCATTTCAACGGCCTCGGTCGTCGCTCGCCCACACTCGCTCTGGCGATGCTCATTGCGGCGGCCTCGTTGGCCGGTGTGCCATTCACGGTCGGTTTTTTCGGTAAATTCTTTATCTTTGAGTCGATCATCAACCAGCATTTTTATGGTCTGGCCCTTATCGGCATCGTGACCGTGGCGAGTGGTTTTTATTACTACTTCAAAGTCATCCGGGCGATGTATTGGATGCCTCCCGCCGAAGATGCCGCGCCCGTAACAATCAGCCGCCTGTCCAAATCCGCCATGCTGATTTGTGCTATTTTGATCGTTGTTCTAGGTTGCTATCCCCAATTGCTGATGAGGATCCTTCCTTAACTCGATCTCTGCATGAACGAGTTTTGGAAACAGTGGCAACCGCGTGAGCGAGCGACACTGTGTTTTATTTTTCAAGGCTCGGAAGTACTCCTGATTCGCAAGAAACGCGGTCTGGGAGCGGGAAAAATAAATGCTCCAGGTGGTCGGATCGAACAGGGCGAATCTCCCGCAGATTGCGCGATTCGCGAGACGATGGAGGAAGTGGGTCTGACTCCGTCCGGTGTAAGGGAGCGAGGTCATTTGCATTTTCAGTTTACGAACGGATACAGCCTGCATTGTACGGTATTCACCGCCACGGAATACGCGGGCGATTTGGTGGAAACCGATGAAGCTCTGCCAATCTGGACGCCTCTAGACTCGATTCCTTACCATGAAATGTGGGCTGATGATATCCATTGGCTCCCTGGAATGCTCGCTGGCGGGGATTTCACGGGATATTTCCACTTTGACGGCGAAGCCATGGTGTCCCACGAGTTGATCTGGCGCGAAGTGGATCAAATCCATTAGCGCCTCATCAATCGGATGGGGATTTACTTGGCTGCGGATTCCAACTCGAGGGTGATGGTCGGGCGGTCGCAGACTTCCGAGGGCCCAAAGTATTGAATTGATCCAGGGAAGGCGAACTGGGTGTTTTTCGCCCAAGCATCACGATTTTTTTCGAGTTCCTTGAAGGCCGGACCATCCAGTTCCACAAGGGCTTTTTTGATGACGGGAACAATTTTGCCATGTCGGCGTTCCATATTCATCATGCGGGCCATGGGGATGCCTCCCGCCCGCCATTGGGCCGCTGGACGGGTGAGATGGCGAACGGAGCAGATGTAACCGGTGAGATTCTCGCGTAGAAGAAGCGCGGCCGTGTAGCCGAGGGTGTAGGTGTAATCGGCGTCGAAATTGGACGGCACAGCACAACGTCCCTCGTAGCCGAAGTAGTGGGGTTGGGGAGAGAAGCTGGCTTTGTAGGTGCCGGCCGCTTTCATTTCCTTCAAGCGGGACTCGACAAGGTCGATGAGGAGTCGCTGGGTATCAATGCGGGCGACTTGCACGTTGCCGTGCGGATCGCGATCGAGAATGAGTTGATTCGCTATGTCGTCTGGAAGGCTGCGGTAAAGGGTCGCGGATGTGCTCGAGAGATGTCCTGTTACGAATTCCCTCTTCGTTGAAAGAGATTCAAGCGCGTTGAAGGCCTCGCCGTGTTCAGCGAGAACCTCATTGAGTTCACTCATCAGGGCCCCCATTTCGGGAACAAATTCAATGAGGCCCTCGGGAATCAAAACAGTGCCGAATTTTTCTCCCTGGGAGGCGCGGTGACTCACGACATCCGCAATCTGGTCGACGATCTGCTTGAGTGTGAGTCCGCGCTCGGCCACTTCTTCGGATATAAGCGTGATATTGGGATGGGTTTGCAGTGCGCATTCGAGGGCGATGTGGGAGGCGGAGCGTCCCATCAGCTTGATGAAGTGCCAGTATTTCCGTGCCGAAATGGCATCTCTCTGGATGTTGCCGATCAGATCGGAATAAACCTTGGAGGCCGTGTCGAAGCCGAAGCTCGTTTCGATATTGTCGCCACGAAGGTCACCATCGATGGTCTTGGGAACTCCGACCACGCAGAGCGGCGAACCCTGCTCACGGGCAAATTCCGCAAGTTTGCAGGCATTCGAGTTGGAGTCGTCGCCGCCGATGACAACAAGAGCAGTGAGGTTGCGGGCTTTCACTGTATCCATCGCTTTTAGGAAATCCTCCTGCGACTCCAGCTTCGTGCGACCTGAGCCGATGATGTCAAATCCGCCGGTATTCCGGTAGCGGGCGATCGTGGCGGCGTCCAGTTCCATTCCTTTGTTGCTGATCAAGCCATCCGGCCCATTGGCGAAGCCGAAGAGGGAGCTTTCCGGGTTGATGCTTTTGATGGCGTCGAAGAGTCCGGCGATGACGTTGTGGCCGCCAGGAGCTGGTCCTCCAGATAAAATCACGCCAGCTCGAATAGGCTTGGCTTCAATGCGAGCGGCTCCCTTTATGAAGATGACCTCGGGAAGATCAAAGGTGTGGGGAAAAAGGTCGCGGATCTGGGCATCGCTTGAAGCGGGCATCGGCGACTTTTCAGCAAGCGAGGTCGCGCGCAGGGAGTCTGGAAGCTTCGGTTGATAGGCGGAACGGGCTTTTTCGAGGGCGGTTTGTTGAGTCATGATTTTAAAAAAAGGGATGAGCTTTGGAGTGGGTTATTTTTTAGCCTGCCTGATGATCATGGCAAGGTCAGGATTTTATTATCGATTACTGGCTTTGCAGATACGAAAGCAACGGATACAAAAAAATGATGAAGATCGAAAAATCGGAAACAAATGGCGTTTCCACCCTCAAACTCATTGGTGAGTTGGATCTCCATGCGGTGCCTGAACTGCGTGCCCAATTCCTCGCCTTTGCCGCAGCTAAAACCTCCGTTTTGTTGGTCGATTTTTCGGAAACAACTTACATCGACTCCAGCGGACTTGCCGTACTCATCGAGTATTTCAAGGAAAGCGCCACGTTTGGTGGAAAGCTGGGTCTCTTTGGCCTCCAGAAAAAAGTCTTGGCGGTCTTTCAACTTGTCCGACTGGACAGGTTTTTTCCGATCGCGGATGATGCTCCCGCCGTGCTGGCTCGTCTCGGATGCTGACACGATGAGCGAATCGATCGAAGTTCCCGTTCCCCTCGCATCCAATCCCTATCGAGTCGTTGTCGGTTCCGGACTTTTGATAAGCGCTGGCGCGAGGATACGCGGTGTTTCCAAGGCATCCCGCTGCGCTTTGGTGACGGACTCGGTTGTGGGTCCTCTTTATTCCGAAACTGTTCGCCTGTCTTTGATGGAAGCCGGTTTCGATGTCGTTGTCATTGAGGTGCCATCGGGCGAATCTTCCAAGTCGCTCGCCCAAGTCGCCTTTGTCTGCGATGCGATGATTGAGGCTGGTCTGGACCGTTCGGCTTTGCTTGTGGCATTGGGCGGCGGGGTGGTTGGGGATCTGGCCGGTTTCGTGGCCGCCATTTATTACCGGGGTATCCCGTTTGTGCAAATTCCCACCACCATCGTGGCGCAGGTGGATAGTTCGATCGGTGGAAAGACGGGAGTTAACGCTTCCGGTGGAAAAAATCTCCTCGGAGCCTTTCATCAACCGATTTTCGTCCTTGCCGATGTAGCCACTTTAACGACTCTCCCGGAGCGGGAATTCAATGAGGGCTTCGCGGAGGTCATCAAGCATGCGGCCATACGTGATCCCGGGATGTTGGATTGCCTGGATGACTTGCCCGCACTCATCGCTCGGAATGTGGCTATCAAGGCGGCTATTGTCACCGAGGACGAATATGAAACGAAGGGGGTGCGTGCGCTCCTCAACTTCGGACACACCATCGGCCACGGGATCGAGGCCGCTGCTGGCTATGGTCGATTCCTGCATGGGGAGGCGATCAGTCTCGGGCTTGTCGCTGCATGCCGTCTCTCTGTCGAAAAATCCGGGCTCCCTTCTGCTGATGCCAATCGTCTTTTCTCGATGCTCGACCGCTATGGTTTGCCTCGGAAGTTGCCGCCGGACATCTCGACGGATGACATTCTCCAAGCCCTCCGGAAGGACAAAAAATTCCATGCCGGTGCGGTGCGTTTTGTTTTGTTGCGCCGTTTAGGGAAGGCGTATGTGTCCACGGAAATCACGGAGGCTGATATCGTGAGCGCCATTGTGGGGCTTCGCTGACGGCAATTTCTTGCGCTCCGTCCCGTGCCACTGGCATAACAAGAATTGCCATGTCTCTGATCCGCCCGATCTTTCTTTTTCTGGTATGCCTTGTTTCCGCTGTGCGCCCGCTTCCGGCTCAAACCCCGGATGGCCACGTGGCGGTCGAAAAAAACGGTTTCGCCCTTGTTAAGCCTCAAGCTTGGTCGTCACCGGCGCAGGCTTCGGTTTTAAAATTCACGGCCTATACCGACCGCTCTGCTCGCGGCACGCCGGGTGCCGGATATTTCGTGTTTCGCTTGTCCAACCAGATGGAGAGGCAGATCCCCGTTGCTCAAATCGTGAAGGTGGTCCCGCAACCCGAAGTTCCCAAAAATATTTCCACTCAGGCCGAATGTGACTTGATTAAAAAAGCGATAGGCGATTTTCGCTCTTTGGCCAAGAGTCTGCCTGCTTCTCAAGATTTATGTATGGAGATGATCAAACCTCTGGATGAGGCCGTCGCCAAATTTGAATCCGGTGAAATCAAGATCGACGGGGTTTGGAAAACAAAACGCGAGGTGGCCAACCAGGAGGTTTCCTCTTATGAGACCAAGCTCAAGCAGGAGTTTTATGCCAAAAATCCTGCGCTTTTTGAGCTGGAATCGAATGTATATTACATCCAGTTGCTTGAATTGGCCAAGGACGATGCTGCTTTGTCGGCTCGTCTAACTGCTTTGAAAGCCGAGCATCAGAGGCTCCGCGCTCGCGAAGAGAGCGCGGCTATTGTCAATAAACTCAACGACCCCGCATTAAGTCCGAACGAGGCCGGATTGCTCATCAAGAGGCTCAAGTCCTTGCCAAATCCAGATAGCGTCATCCGCAGCCTCATCAATCAAGTGCAGTTGGCAGAGACAATCGACCTCCAAATCAACGAGGTCCGGGCGCTCATGGAGGCTCAATTTGCTCCTCCACAGGATTTCGAAAAAACGCCGGTTTTGTCTCCGGAGGCGCGTAATGCGGCGCAAAAACTGGCCCAGTCCTTTGAGGAGTTTAAATCCAGTGCTCCTCCTGCCGCGATCAAGGTTCCGGTAGACACGTTAACGGCCGTGATTTTGATCCATGAAAAGCTGCCTTCGATTGCTTCCTCGCTGCAGTCGAAGGATTACCTCGCTGCGAATACAGCTCTAGCCGCGCTTGTGGAGCCATCAGGCAAGATCGGCCCGCATACCCGGGAGTTGCTGGTCGGTTTCCAGACGCTCACTACCACCAAGGTAGCCAGCTTCACCAAGCTTCGGGACGAGGCGGCGGCTCTCCAAAAAGAGGGCAAATCCAAACCCGCACTTGCCAAATATAAGGAGGCTTTGGCCATCATGCCCAGTTCGCAAGTGAGCGCCGAGATCTCGCGAATCTCGCAGCCCGAACCGCAGAAAAAGAAATAGAAGCATGTCCGATTCCCTGCCCGAAAATTGCCGTATCTCAACCGAGGTTCGTGTCATGTATTTCGACACGGATGCCGGCGGGGTCGTTCACAATATCGTTTACCTGCGCTTCATTGAGACCGCCCGGACTCTTCTCGCCATCCAAATGGGAATGGACTTCAAGGAAATCGAGCGCACGGGCGTTCATGCGGTCGTCACTCGAACGGAGATCGATTACAAAAGCCCGGCACGCCTCGGCGATGTGCTGCTCGTTCAAGGCCGCGTGGTCGAGTGGAGCGGGGTGCGTTTTTGGGTGGAATTTGAAGTCATTCGTCCTTCGGATGGCGCTCTGATGGTGAAGTGCCGACAGGCACTGGCGCTGGTTCAAATGCCTTCCGGCAAGCCTGTTCGGTTGCCTGCGGGTTTTCCTGCAACTTTGTCTCTTGGATAGAACCCACTCGCCCACAAAAGATAATCGCAAGTTCTGCAATTGAAACCGTTTTCGGGATGAACTCAAAGTCGAAGTGGAAAGTGGTCGATGGGTCATGGCAGAAGCGGCCCGCATTTGGCTCCAGAGAGAGCGTGGTATTAAACGTCCGTATGTGACAGTCTGGTCGTGGCTAAAAAAATTAGGAGGGGTGCTGCGGGTGCCGCGGCCCAGACATCCCGAAAATGATCTCGAGGCAGAAGAGAAGTTCAAGCAAGAGCTGGGAGCCAAGCTGAAGGCACTTCCAGTGCCACAGGGAAGCCGAGTGCGAGTGTGGGTAGTGGATGAATCGCGATTCGGTTTGCATACGGAGATGCGTCGAGTGTGGATCAGTAAAGGGGTTCGTCCCGAGGTTCGTCTGCAGACACGCTACGATTGGGATTACCTTTATGGTGCGCTCTAAGTTGTTGAAGGAGGCGCTGAGTTTTTGCATTTGCCGACGGTGAACTTGGATTGCAATCAACTCTTCATTGAACACATTCGTTCAAGCGATCCGGAGGCTCATTATGTTGTTATTGCCGACCAAGCCGGCTTCCATCTTCGAGCGGGTGACGAACGTTTACCTGAAGGCGTCCATATAGTGCCGCTCCCACCATACAGACCCGAGCTCAATCCTTGTGAGCAACTCTGGGATGTCCTTAAAGACATGGAAGGCTTCGCCAATGGGCTATTTGAGTCGATTGTGAATCTAAGAAAAGCAATACACACTGAACTGAAACGCTTTTGGGATGACGCTCAAGCGGTCCTCTCGCTTATTGGTCGCCCATGGCTACAGTCTCAAGCAAACGCTACTGCGAAAGTTAGCAGTGGGTTATCTTGAAGAGATGGTATTAGACACGAGGACAGGATTAACAAGAGCGGTTTCCGAAAGCGGCAAACCCCACAAAAAGATCCAATTGGATTCGCTCTAATTCATTCACCCTCTGTGCTCTCTGTGTACTTTGATTCACTGTGTTCACTCCTACGGAGTTGCCTTCGGCAATCTATCTCCCTTTGGTCGGTTGTGGTTAATTCCGCTGGATTCGGGATAATGCGAACAAACCGATGGACCGAATACCCATGCTGCGGCACTGCTGTTACACACCCTGCTGCCGCAGGATCCGCGCTAAAAGCAAGTGTGTTGCCTTTTACGCAAGGCGCGAAGCGATGATTCGGATCATTTCGGTAAGACGAGCAAGAGAAAACGAGGAAAAGACATATTATGACAGCTGAACAACTTGATGAGATTTTTGACAAGAGAGAAGAGGACATTCTACCTTATCTGGACTTGGCCAAGGCCGTTCGACCTGGGCACCAAGCCAAAAGGGTTAATGTGGATTTTCCATCGTGGATGATTTCTCGATTGGATTTCGAGGCAGATCGTCTTGGTGTTCCTCGGCAGTCCTTGATTAAGGTGTGGATTGCGGAGCGACTGGCCACAGCCAAAAATAAAGTCGAACGTTAGAGCATTTTGAAAACACACTGCCCGAACGGCCGGTGCAGCTCAGCGGCCTTCGCCGCCGCAAAGCAGCGGCTATAGAATTAGTTA
>JALQZP010000190.1 GCA_023258235.1 Terrimicrobiaceae bacterium
GGCCTCATCGGCCGATTTGCCGCCGTTTTGTTCGACGATCGTGTGGAGGGCGGCATCGACATCCTTCGCCATGTTTTTGGCGTCACCGCAAACGTAGAAATAGGCCCCTTTTTCGAGCCACTCGAAGAGTTCCTTGCCGTGCTCGATCATGCGGTTTTGAACGTAGATCTTCTGGGCTTGGTCGCGCGAGAAGGCGGTGGTGAACTTTTGCAGGAGTCCGCTCGAAACAGCGGCCTCGAATTCCTGCTGGTAGAGGAAATCGGTGGCGGCGCGTTGCTCGCCGAAGAAAAGCCAGTTCGGACCCTTCGCCCCAGTCGCTTGGCGCTCTTGCAGGAAGGCGCGGAAGGGGGCGATGCCGGTTCCGGGGCCGACCATGATCACTGGAGCATTGGTGTTTTCCGGAACACGGAAATGTTTTGCCGAGTGAACGAAGATGGGCAGTCCGCCTTCGGCGCGTTCTGCCAGAAAGGTCGAGCAAACGCCCTCACGTTGGCGTGCGCTGTGTTCCACCTTGTAACGAACGACGGCAACGGTGAGGTGCACGGATTCACCCACGGCGCGCTGGGACGAGGCGATCGAGTAGAGGCGGGGTTGAAGCTTCCGCAGGACTTTGACAAATTCCTCGGGAGTGAATCGCGCGGCGGAGAATTCCTCCAGCACGTCCAGAACATCGCGGCCCCACAGGAAATTTTCCAAAGCGCCTTTTTCTTCCGGCTTGAGGAGATCGGCTAGAAAAGCGCCCGAGCTGTCTTTTTCGGAAACGGCTTGGAGAAGTTGCTTGGAGGGTTCCGTGAGAATGTAGCTCGTGGTGAGGGCTGCCCGTAGAGTCGCGGGTGTGCCGTCTGCCGTGGTCACCTGCTCCTCGCCGGAGAAGCCGAGGTTTTTCAAAACCAGATCCACGAGTTTCGGGGAGTTCGACGGGAAAACCCCGAGGGAGTCGCCCACTTCGTATTTCAGGCCCGAGCCAGTGAGTGAAATTTCAAAATGACGTGTATCCTTGTTCGACCCTTCGCCCGTTAACTTTTGATTTACAGACAACACAGCCGGAAAGGGATTCTTGCGAGAAAAGCCGGATTCCGATGAAGACATAAGCTGGGTAGTAAAAATAAGTATGGGCGATCGTGCAAGGCGTGATTCGTTTGTTTGAGTAGCCAAGCGCGGGTGTTTCACCACAGAGGACACAGAGGGCACAGAGGATGAGGGGTTTGCGTTCTTGAAGGGGCGGTGTGCTTTTTCTTAATGAACCCCAGAGCGACGCGGACTCCGCTGTAAAAAACGGCTTATTTGCCGATGCAAAAGCGGCTGAAGATTCCGCCAAGAATTTCCTCGGTGTCCGTGGCGCCGACGATGCGACCGAGTGAGTCGAGGGCGGCGCGAAGTTCGACGGCGCTGAGTTCTGGCGGGGCATTCGTGCTGACAAGAGCGGCGGCGGATTGCAACGATTCGAGGGTCGATTCGAGGAGGGTTTTGTGGCGAGCGTTGATTGCCGCCAACGAGTCGCCGGCGGCGAGTTGTCTCAGACCTGTGGCTTGAATCATCGTCTCAACCAAGGCGGGGAGGCCCTCTCCGGTTTTCGAGGAAATGCCGCAGGCGTGGGCGGGCATGGGGGCATCGGGGCCGAGAAGGTCGATTTTGTTTGCGACGAGGATTTCCTTTTCGTGAAGGGTGGGGGAGGGTTCCGGCGCGGTGGCATCCACGACGTGGAGAATCAGGTCGGCATTCTCGATGGCTCGGCCGGAACGGGCGACTCCTTCCCGCTCGACGGGATCAAGGGTTTCCCTGAGTCCCGCCGTATCGGTGAGGCGGAAGAGAATGCCGCGCAGGCAGGCGGTCTCCTCAATCGTGTCGCGGGTCGTGCCCGGTTGTTCATTCACGATGGCGCGCTCCATGCCGAGGAGGCGGTTGAGAAGGCTCGATTTGCCGGCATTCGGAAGTCCGGCAATGGCCACGCGAACGCCCTCGCGGAGGATGCGTCCATCATCGGCGGTGTCCAGAAGACGCGATGTGCGGGCCATGGCGTTGGTGATTTTTTCGGTGAGCTGACGCCCGGTGGCCGGGTCGATCCCCTCCTCGGGAAAATCAATCCAAGCCTCGAGGTGAACGACGATATCGAAGACATCGTCACGGAGAGAGAGGATCTCGTTGCCGAGTCGTCCTTCGAGTTGTTGCGAAGCGGCGCGGAGTGCAAGAGGGGTTCGGGCGCGGATGATATCCATGATCGCCTCGGCTCGCGTGAGGTCGATTTTGCCATTGTAAAAGGCCCTTTGGGAAAACTCTCCTGGTTCCGCAGCACGGGCGCCGGCGCGCAGCGCTAGTTCCAGCGTGCGGGCCGAGAGAAGGATGCCTCCATGGCAGGAGATCTCCGCCATGTCCTCGCCCGTGAAGCTCGAGGGGGCTTGGAATGTGGTCAGGAGAACCTGGTCCAGGGTCTCTCCGTTTTCCTTGATCCGGCCGTAGATCGCACGTCGGGGAACGATTTTTGATTTGGCGGTAAAGGGCTCAAAAATCCGATTCACAATGGCGATGGCATCCGGGCCGGAGATTCTCACCATCGCGATCGCTCCCTCGCCGGGCGGCGTTGCCACGGCGGCAATGGTGTCCGCGTGCGACATCGTTCAGGCTTGGCTTGCGTGGGCGATGGCGCCCTCCTGGTCCAGTTTGCGAAGGTCGGCGATGAAGCGGCGGTTCTGTTCCATCGTGCCAATAGAAACACGAATCCAACCGGGTAGCTTGTAGCTTCGCATGGCGCGGACGATGATGCCACGGCGAAGGAGGGCTTGGAAAACCGCGTCGCCATCACCCACATGGAGGAGGACGAAATTCGCCACGCTCGGGACAAAAGTGAGTCCCATCGCGGTGAATTCCGACTGAAGATATTCGCGGCCCTCATTGGTGAGTTCACGAGTTCGGCGCATGTGGGTTTCATCGGCCAATCCCGCAAGGGCGCCGGCTTGGGCGATGCCATTGGCATTGAAAGGCTGGCGGGTTTTTTGAAGGACCTCGGCGATTTTTGCAGGGGCGATTCCGTAGCCGATGCGAAGGTTCGCCAAGCCTTGGATTTTCGAAAAGGTCCTCATCACAACGACGTTTCTGCCCTCGCGCACATAACGAAGAACATCCGGAGCGTGATCGAGAAATTCAAAGTAGGCTTCGTCAAAAACCACCAGCACATGGTCGGGGACGCGCTCCATGAAGCGGTCGATCGCTTCCTGCGTGACCATTGTTCCTGTGGGGTTGTTTGGGTTGGCGATAAAAAGTTGGCGGGTCTTCGGCGTGATCGCGGCTAGCATCGCGTCGAGATCGTGCGTGTAACCGGGATCAGGCACCTCAACGGTCTTGGCGCCGAAAAGTTGCGCCATCAGCGAGTAAACGGCGAAGGCGTGTTTCGCTGTGACCACCTCGTCGCCCGGCTTGAGAAATGCATGGCCGATGAATTCGATGATCTCGTTCGACCCGTTGCCAAGGATTACATTTTCCCGGTTCACGCCGAGTTTTTCGAGATCCTCCTCCTTCAGTTGGTCGAGGATGTCGTCGCCGATTCCCTCATCCGC
>JALQZP010000191.1 GCA_023258235.1 Terrimicrobiaceae bacterium
CGTATCACAAAAGCAATATCGCCGCGGTTGCGAACACGCGCATCCGGGTGCCTGAACCAAAAACAACCGGGGAAATCGCGTATAAGATTCTCAGCCCGAGCCACGAGAGAATCTTCGGATTCCATAATTCCGGAGGCTGAGGAGATATCTCCCAAGTTCATGAAAGCTAAACTAAACGAATTTCTTTGAATTGGCAAAAGGGAACTGGTTTTACGGAAAACCGGTACACCTTCGACCCGGTTTCCGTTTACCAGATTTTCTGAAGGATTGGGTGGATATCTGTGACGGGTCAGTTTTTGTCGGGTGCGCCGAGAAAATCGGCGAGGGCTTTTGCGAAGAGCCTGTGGCCATGGCTCCCCCAATGGGAATCGTTCGACAAGTATACATCCGGGATTCCGGAGGCGATCGCCTCGGTGAGGATCTTGTCGGTTCGAGGCACCGGGAGCGAAGGGTCTTTGGCGATTTCGGCGACAAGATTGACTGTGGCATCCTGGGGGTTCTTGAGATAGGGCGCGTAGGACGAGGTTTTGTCCGGGGCAATGAGAAGAACGAATCGGGTGACGCCATTGCTCTCGATGATTTTCTGAAAAACGGATATCCCGCCGCGAAGGTCGCTGAAGTCGGATTCTTTGAGATCTTTTTTTCGGGATTCATCGAAATACACGAGAAGATCGCGATCGTTCGGGGAGCTGAAGAGCCCCGGCTTGGCGAGCGGGATTTCGATGACTTGGTTGTTCAGGTGAAGTCGCCGCTGGAAGATGGCGCCGAGGTGTCCCAGCACGTGGTCGGGATCAAAGCCAGGCTTCGTTTTTGCGGCTTCCTCCCGGGGCAACACACCAGGTGGCTTGGCGTTGGCAAAAAGCGGTTCGAGCGGTGCCGGAGCGGCTTTTTTCTCAGGAGCTGCTTCTTTTGAAAAATAAGCGACACGCTCGTGCAGGTAGCGTTCGACGGATTCAAAGATGAAAAGCTTGGGTGGAAACTTTTTGAAAGCCTCGCACGCCATGATCTCTTGCGGCCAATAGCGGCGGGTATCGATCACAATCATCGAGAGGCCGGTGCGGTTGATGAAATAATTCTGCCAACCGAACCGGCGGCCCTCTTGATCGCAGCTGAAGGAGTCGCCCAAGAGGACGACATCGTAATAGCGGTCGTAGTCCTTGAGATCGGTGGTGACGTGGAAGAGATTTTTCTCAAACGTGGTCTGCGGAGCCCTCCAACCAAATTCGTTCTCGGCGTATCCTCCCACACGCGCCAGATCCCCATCCACCGGCAGAAGCCACGAGGCGATGGCCCACACCGAGGCAAGAACAGCCAAGAAACAGAAACCCGTGAGGCGGCTATAGGTGGCAAGCTTCATATTAAAAATCCCGATAAAGGAATGAGCTCACGTTGCTGAGATTGAGCATGCACCAGATGAAAGTGAGGATGCTGAGCGTGAGCCAAACAAGCGAGGGGTGCCAAGCCAGAGGTTGAAAAAATTTCGGCAAGTCTTCGATTTTTTTTCCGTAAGTGACGATGCCGGGTTCCATCGCGGCGAGCATTTGTTGGCTGTTCGGAAGAAGGCTCACAAACAAAGCCAATCCAGCCAAACATGCCAGGAGGACGAACTGGGGCTCGAGCGTCAGGCCCAGCAATGCTGGCACAGCCATGATCATCGGGGAGGATTTAAAAAAGAGCGGATCACCGGGAATCAGAACACCATTGGCTCCCGTCAAGCCGACGAGCAATCGAAACGCCTCCCCGGGATTCGCCGCTCGAAAGAAAATCCACGACACGAGCACGGCGAGAAATGTGACCAACCGCCCGCCCCAGCCGCTAAAAAGCGCGGCTCCGGGGATTCGCGTGCGTTCATTGAGGGACGTCCAGTAGTGATTCACCATGAGGTAGGAGCCATGGAGGGCACCCCAGAGAAGAAACGTCCAACCCGCGCCGTGCCAAAATCCTCCCAGCACCATCGTCAGGAAAAGATTGAACGAGCGACGGAACGGGCCGCAGCGGTTGCCGCCCAGAGAAATGTAAACGTAATCGCGGAGAAACCGGGAGAGCGTCATATGCCAACGTCGCCAAAAATCCGTGATGCTTTCGGCTTTGTAGGGCGAATTGAAATTCAGCGGCAGGCGGATGCCAAACAAGCGGGCCACACCCAGCGCCATATCCGAGTATCCGGAGAAATCAAAATACAGTTGGAACGCATAGGCGAGGGCACCGATCCACGCTGCGGACATACTGATCGGATTCCCCACGCTCACCGCCCAGAAGGCCTGATTTGCCCAAGGAGCGATGGTATCCGCGACGAGGACCTTTTTAGCCAAGCCCATGGTGAACAGCGTTGCTCCGACGCAGATATCGGCGGAGCGCTCGTCCGAGGTCCGTGTTTTGCGGAACTGCGGCAGGGACTCTCTTTGATAAACAATGGGGCCGGAAACGATCTGGGGAAAAAAGGCGGAATAGAGGAGAAACTCAAAATAATTGCAAGGAACGACCTCCCGCTTGCGCGCGGCCACCAACCACGCGATCTGCATGAATGTGATGAACGAAATGCCCAGCGGCAGGAGGATTTTTTCGATGAAAATATTCGTCTGAAGCACCGCATTCAAATTGGTGACGAAAAAATTCGCATATTTGAAATAGGCAAGGACGGCGATGTTCAGTGACACCGATCCGACGAGAAGCCATTTCCCCGAAGACTCCCCGCCGCGCGAGAGGCGACGGCCAAGCAAGTAGTTTACCGCCGTCAATGGCAGGAATATCAGCAACACACTCGCATTCGTCCACGCGTAAAAAACCAGCGAAGCCGCAAGAAGCCAGAGCTGACGCCAGAAAATGGGGGCCGCCCGCTCCAGCAGCAAAAAACCAATCAATACAATCGGGAGGAAGCTAAAGAGAAACGTAACGGAGTTGAAAAACATACGTTCAGTGGGGATTGAATACCCCAAACCCCAAACCCGACCAGAAAATTCCGTCACTGATTCAAAAGGGGGGGCCAGCTTTCGAAAATATCGTCTTTCCGTTTGAGACAATGCGCGCTAGCTTAAACGAACTATATACGGAAACATGAGTCGGTGTGTAACATGAACCCTTTTTTCCGCGCATTTCTGCCGCTTGTGCCTGAACCGCGTTTAATACTCCTGTGAAACGCTATCTTCCCAAAAACGCAGAAGACGCCTCGGCACTCATTCTCACGCTGCTCGTGATCGTGCTTCTCTCCACGATCGTCACGTCCTTCCTCTCCACCTCCCGCACGGAGCAAACCGCCACGCGCAACTACACCTCGAAGACCCAAGCCGAGCAATTCGCCACCATGGCCACTCAGCAGGCCATGGCGAAGATCCAGCAAGGCTTCACCGTCAACGGCACAGGCACCATTATCACCACCACACAGCCCGGTGCCATTCGACAATACTCTTTTAGCAACGGAAATTGCTCTGCTGTTTCCGGTAAGAACCCCTTCAATCTCTTCTCTAGTAATGGCAGCATCACGGCAGACCTCAATAACCTCCAAAATCCGGGAAATACCACCCAAGTTCGCGGAAATAGTAGC
>JALQZP010000192.1 GCA_023258235.1 Terrimicrobiaceae bacterium
AAAGGCGATTTCGACGCCATTGTTTTGGGGTGGTCGCTCGGCAATAGCTTCGATCAATACCAGATTTGGCACTCCTCGCAGACAAACCCCGAGCAACTCAATGTCGTGGGCTACAAAAACCCCGAGGTGGACAGCTTGCTGGAAAGCATTCGGCAGGAATACCGCCGCGAAAAAATCATCGAAACCGCCGGGCGAATGCAAAGCCTGATCTACCAAGACCAACCCTATCTCTTTCTTTTTGTGCCAGAGGGCTCAAGTGTGATGTGGAAAAACGCATACCGGATTCGACGACCTGATGGCAAAGGCGGATGGATCGATGAACCCATACAAATCACCAAGGCAGGAACATTTTATTGGTCCGAGTGGTTTTACAGACCCGAGTTTGCCGATCGCCTTCCCACTTTGAAATAAAATGCAATCGCACTTGGAAGTTGAAATCTTCCGTATTTGCAAAATCCCAGGTGCGACAATAACAAACTTCTTCACATTAGGGCGCATCTATCTATAAACAATCAGCGCGCCCCCATTATGGATAACACCTCCAAACCTCATACAGCCCAACAGTCTCTTGTGCGTTTTTGGGGAGTTCGAGGTTCTCTGCCTACTCCAGGCTCGGCGACGGCACGCTATGGCGGCAACACGACCTGCCTTGAGTTGCGAATCGCAGGCGAGATCATCATCATCGATGCCGGTTCTGGAATTAGCCCCTTGGGAACAGCTCTGGTCGATGAATTTGGGATGACTCCTATTTCGATAACCCTTCTCAATACCCACACCCACTGGGACCACATCCAAGGATTTCCATTTTTTATTCCTGCCTACATGCAGCAAAACCGGATTCGGATCATCGGTCGCGACCCCTCTCCGAAATCTCTGGAGTCCATTTTTGGAAAAATGATGGATGGCGACAACTGCTTTCCAATTCCCCTCGAAGGGATGAAATGCCAGATCACATTCGATCATTTGCATCCCGACGGTCAGAAGGATTATAAACTTGAAAAGGTCATATTCTCGACCTGCCCGACGAATCACCCCGGTGGATGCTTGGCTTATCGATTTGATACCCCAACCGGAAGCTTGGTTTTTTTATCGGACCATGAAACAGAAGGTCCCGATGAGCCTCGGATTATCGAGTTCATCAAGGATGCCGATATCCTGATTGCCGACACCCAATACACACCGCAGGAAATCGAATCCCGTCGCGGTTGGGGGCATGGTTGCTTCCGAAGCGTTGTTGGCATGGCGGACTCTGCCGGAGTCAAAAATCTCTACATGACCCATCATGACCCTGCTCACAACGATGATTTTATCGATCAGATGCTGGCTGATGCCAGAGGGCTAATTCCCGCGACTTCCAAAATGAATGTCTTCGCGGCCACAGAGGGCCAAGAGGTCGATTTCTAAAATCAAGAGCGGGCCTCGCGTTTTAAAAACTCAGCGCTTGATTACGCTAAAATAATCTGCGATGTATTTTACTTCTTAACGTCACGCCGGCATAGCACAGTGGTAGTGCAACGGTTTTGTAAACCGTAGGTCGTCGGTTCGAATCCGACTGCCGGCTCCCCCCAATTCCGCCTTTTTCGTTCTCGCACCGAAATGGATTTTTGGATTCTTGCCAGTCCACAGCCCGGAGAGCTATAAAACAGAGCTCACACTTTTAGAAAAAATCACCGAATGTATAAACTTGTCCTCATCCGCCACGGCGAAAGCACCTGGAACAAAGAAAACCGCTTTACTGGTTGGCACGACGTCGAACTCAGCGACAAAGGCCGGGCCGAAGCGAAGGCTGCCGGCGAACTGCTCAAAAAAGAGGGCTTCAGCTTCGATATCGCCTACGTTTCCGTTCTCAAACGCGCTCTCAACACGCTCTGGGGCGTCCTCACGGAACTCGACCAACTCTGGATCCCAATGGAAAAAGACTGGCGCCTCAACGAGCGCCATTATGGAGCACTCCAAGGTCTCAATAAATCCGAAACCGCGGCGAAGTTTGGAGATGAACAAGTTCTGGTCTGGCGCCGCAGTTACGACATCCCCCCACCCCCGCTGGAAAAATCCGACGAGCGTTGGCCCGGACACGATCCCCGCTACGCCGGCATTCCCGAGGCCCAACTTCCCCTCACCGAGTGCCTCAAGGATACCGTCGAGCGCTTTCTTCCGCTCTGGCACGAAAAAATCGCACCCACTGTGAAGTCCGGCAAACGCGTCATCATCGCCGCTCACGGGAACAGCCTTCGCGCCTTGGTCAAATACCTCGATAACCTCACCGAAGAGCAAGTCCTCAAGCTCAACATCCCTACCGGCATTCCCCTCGTTTACGAGTTGGATGAAAATCTCAAGCCTATCAAAAGCTACTACCTCGGCGACCAAGAGGCGATCGCCGCTGCCATGAATGCCGTAGCGAGCCAAGGCAAAGCAAAAGCCTAAGCCGCCGCCATAGAAGTTCATCCCATCCTTCAAAGACGGCCCTTGGTTGATTTGAAAAATCGAAACCCATCACCCCAAATGAACGCGCGTCCGGTCATCGAGCCGCCGGGAGGTAATAAAAAAGTCCTCCTTCACTCGTGCTGCGCCCCCTGCTCTGGCGAGGTGATGGAGGCGATGACGGCTTCCGGGATCGACTACACCATTTATTTCTACAATCCGAATATCCACCCCCGCGAGGAATACGAACTCCGCAAGGCAGAGAATATCCGTTTCGCCGAAAAGGAGGGCGTCCCCTTTGTGGATGCGGATTACGATACGGACAACTGGTTCGCTCGAGCCAAAGGCTTGGAATGGGAACCCGAGAAGGGCGCTCGCTGCACGATGTGCTTCGACATGCGCTTCGATCGCACCGCCCTCTATGCCCATGAAAATGGATTTCCCGTTATCACGAGTTGCTTGGGAATTTCACGGTGGAAAGACATGGACCAGATCAATGGCTGTGGTGTTCGAGCCGCCGCAAAATACCCTGATCTTTCTTACTGGGAGTTCAACTGGCGCAAGGGCGGCGGCGCCCAACGCATGCTCGAAATTTCAAAACGGGAGCACTTCTACCAACAGGAATACTGCGGGTGCATTTACTCCCTCCGCGATACCAATAAATGGCGTCTCGCCAATGGACGGGAAAAAATCGAAATCGGCGTCAAGTTTTACGGCGATCCCGAACAGGGCAAAGCCACTGAGTAGCCTGTATACCCCCAGCGAAATATAAGCGCTGGAAGCAGTTTAATTAACCAAAGAGTTCACGGGATAGATTCACCGTTATCGGATGAATTTGCTTTGCGAATCAAACGGGCCTCAAAAAACGACTACTGAACGCCCGCTTGCTGGGGAGGGGTGCTTTTTCTCTCAATCCCAACTGACCGGGATCACCCGTTGTAAAATCCCTTCCACCCCCCGTGCTTGGTTCGCGACTTAAAACTTCCAAACTTAATTGATGAAACTAAATTTCACCCGTCGGGCTTCCTGCGGAAGTCTTTTTCCGCTTCGCTACGATTTTTAAAACTTTTCTTC
>JALQZP010000193.1 GCA_023258235.1 Terrimicrobiaceae bacterium
GATTTCAGCCCCGAAATTTCACTTCAAAAGCCGGATTCGGGTTAAAGAGACGGGATAAAATCAGCTGTTTTTTTAACCCGACAGGCCGCTTGGTGAATTTGTTCGATGTTTTTGAGGACCGTTTGCCTTCCCGCTTCGAATAAAATGCTTGGTGTTCCTTTCTTGGCCCATCGGTATCGCGGTACCACACTCGTGAGGACCAAGACCTTCCGCCCCTTCAGTTGACCACACTCGAGAGAGATATCCAGAAGACGGTCTGTGATGATTTGGTGGGACTGCCCGAAGACATTCGCGATGGTGAGCGGTCCTGGATGATGCGTTTCTCGTTCGGCATGCCTGACGACATGAACCATTATTTGGCTCACCCGTGGATCCTCCAAAAAATGATGAAACGGAGACGAATCCGAAACGGCCCCGTCACAATAAGCATCTCCCCCAATGGTCTGGCACTTGAAAAGCCCTGGTACCGAGCAACTGGCAACGATAAAATCCGCGAGGGGCCCTTTTTTGATGATCTCGGGTCGGCCCTTGCTCAGATTGGTTACGGACAGCGACAGTTCGGCCGCCTCACAATCTTCGATCTGGTGATCTCCAAGATATTTTCTTAAATGCGCTGCGAGTTTTCGCCCACTCACCAACCCAGTAAATCCTCGCATATTCATTAGCATCCCAATACCCCTCAATGGCCCTTTCCACTCTATAACACTTTTCAGCATCTCTTTTCTCGAAAGCATGCGGTGAATGTCCTGCGCATCATATCCCGCAGCGTAAAGCCCTCCCACATATGAACCTGAAGATGCAGCTCCGATATGTGCAGGCCTTATCCCGGCTTCTTTGGTCAGGGCATCAAGGAACCCGGCATGGACATGAAAACCCAACTCCGAGGCAGCCAACGTGAGGGCTAAATGGGGCACGCGCGTGCTGGATTCTGTGATTGTCATTAAGGAAAGGATCGAGAGTGGATCATAGGAACAATGGGCGAGTGGCAGGTCAATAAAGATTGAATGGCTGACGAAATGTTGCCAAATTGATCAAAAGTTAATGACGATGGATTTTGCCGAAAACTCTGAAAAAACAAAGAAACTATTAGATATCATTTCGGGTGAGATTCTTGAAGTGGGTCCCGATTTCAATACCCGCACGAATCTCCATGAAGCCGGGTTGGATTCGATGGCCACGATGCAGCTGCTCATTAAAATCGAACAAGCATTTGGCGTTCAATTGGCCGCGAGCAAGCTGACCAAGGAAAATCTCTCGACGGTCGAAAATCTCGCCCGTCTTTTTTAGAGGAACGGGATTTCGTGCCGCCACTTCGTCTTTTCCGGGCTATTCCTACTTTGCCTTGAATTTCGCTTCACAAAAACTGGCCGACTTGACCGGCGCGGATTGTTTTGTTTTGGCCCTGAGTCGCATGATGAAGAGCCAAGGGCAAAACGGGCTTATCGGGCAAACCCAATTGCAATTTGAAGGCGTGCCGGACATCGCCGCTCTACAGGCCGGCGCGGAACGATTCGGCCGTTCCTATCCCCTGCTCAACGCTCGCGTGCGGAGAAGCCCGTTCTCTCTCATTCCCTCATGGAGGCAGGATTCCGGCTCCCGTCGGATATTGAGCCTCCAATTATGGAAGGAAGCGGGGGCCGGGGCCGCCGCTGGGGGCACCGAAGCCAAAGCGGTGAAATCCCTACATCAACTCGCGGAGGATTTGCTGAATAGTCCGCTGGGTGCCCAATCCGGCGTTCGAAATCTCCGTCTCGACTTGGTCTTGTTGCAAAACAGAGGAAGCGCGTTGCTATTCACTTGGGACCACCTTCTTTTTGACGGGAAAGGCGCGGAGTTGCTTGTGCGCGCTTTTATTGAAGCCTGCAAAGGGAGCCCCCTGCCCGATTATACGGGAAAGCCTGCCGTTCGTATCCCCCTCGCGGCTCAACTTAAAAAAGCCAAACCGGCCACGGATCGATTTTTTGAACTTGTCAGCAACAAGTATCGGAGCCTTGCGGGCAAAAGACCCGGCCCCTGTCGGCTTCGCTACAAGCTTCTGAAGTTCGACCCGGAGTCAACGCTCAAAATCCAAGAGCGCGCCACCGCGTTTTCGGGTCTTTTTGCCATCAGTTTCTACCTCGCCTGCGCCGCAAGGGGGCATCGTCAGGCCTTTCTTTCAAGAGGCTGCGACCCCTCCCACTACGTGAGCAGCATCCCTGTCCAAGTGCGCCGCAAGGGAGTCCATAGCAACCCGTTTCAAAACCGGGTCACTGTGCTCTTTTTCTCCTTTAAAAAGGAAGACCTTGGAACCATGCAAGACGCTGTGCAGGCCGGGCAACGTCAATTTGAGGACATGACGCGCAAAGAACTGGGACCCTCCTTTGAAATGATCCTCCATCTCATGCGTCGGTTGCCTTCCTTCTTTTATTTGAAATTTCTCGGCACGCAGTTCTCCGGCCATATCACCTCGTTTTTTCACTCCTCGACCGGGGCATTCGCGCCCATCGACTCCCACCTTTGCGGTTCCCGCATCACCGATGCGTTCCACGTTCCCTCGGTCTCGGCCCCTCCGGGATCCGGACTCTTTTTTGGTGAATCCCACGGCCAACTGACGGCCACATTTTCATGGAGGGATGGAGCTGTGACGGAGGCGGAGGCCGATTTAATCTTGGCGCAGGTCGAAAAAGACCTGACAGGCTCCGATTTGGAATGAAGACGGATATTCTGGTGGCAGGTGGCGGGAGTGCAGGCTTGGCCGCAGCGGTTTCCGCAGCAAGGTGCGGCGCTCGCGTCGTTCTGGTCGAAAGAAGCGGCATGCTTGGAGGCATGGCCACGTCGGCCCATGTGCACTCGATTTGCGGGCTTTATCAACTAAGGTCGAACGATTCTGATCCCCTTCTGGACTCGAACCCCGGGTTCCCTGTGGAGTTCGCCAGGCGACTCGTCCGTGAAGGGGGAGCGCGAGGGCCCGTGCGGATGGGACGCTTGGATGTCGTTCTTCACCGTCCCTCCTCATTCGCCCATCTTGCCGATCGCTATGTGAAGTCTTTGCCAGAGTTGAAGGTTTTACTTCACACGGAAATCACGGGCGTTCTCAGCGATGGAAGCGGTCGGATCGGATCGATGACTTTGCGCAGCAGAGGTTGCCGTTCCGAATGGGAACCATCGGCCGTCATCGACACCACAGGTGATGCCGAAATCGCTCGGTTCGCAGGTGCTGCATGCGAGCGGGCTCCACTCCAAAAACTCCAACGTCCGGCTTACATTTTTTCACTGGGTGGAGTGGATCACAACGCCCTGGGTGACAATGGACGGATGGCCATAGCCCGAGCCATCAGCTATGCGGTGAGTGGCGGTCTCCTCCCGGCGGCGGCCTTGGGCATAGCCTTCCGTGTCGGTGTGACGCCTCAGGAAGTGTGGGCAACGATCGACCTGGACGCCGACGGTCTCGATGCCGGCGATCCCCAATGCTTGTCTCAACTGGAAGCCCATGGCCGTGAAATTGCTGT
>JALQZP010000194.1 GCA_023258235.1 Terrimicrobiaceae bacterium
CGAGGCGAAATTGCTTTGGTTCACAAGAACCAGCGTGCCGGCGTTGAGTGTGGTCGTGCCGTTGTAGGTATTGGCACCGGAGAGAGTAAGGTTTCCCGTGCCGTTTTTGGTGAGGCCTGCGGAGCCGGCGAGCACGGAGGAAATGGTGTCGGAGGTGTTATTCACCGTGATCGTGGGCGTGGTGCCGCCGAGGGTGATCGTGCCGCCGGAGAGGGTGATGTTTCCGGAGGCGGAGCCGAAGGTGAGCGAATTCGCATTCACCGTGCCGGAGACGGTGATCGTGCCGGCGGCGAGGCCCGCTGAGCCGGTGCCGAAATTCAAAGAATCCGAAGTCGAGGTCGTCGTGGTGCTGGAAGGCAGCGTGGCTCCGGTGGAGTCGGTGCTCCAGCCTTGGGAGGAGTTGTTCGTGGTGGGTGCGGCCCAGGTGCCGGTGGCTGTGCCAAAGCCAGCCGTGCCGCCGTTGTTATCCCAATAAAGCTGCGCGCTCGCCGTGCCAGCAAACGCCAGCAGAACCGCTGCCAGAGCGGCCGCGCGGGCGGGCGGTAAGCCGAGATAAGCTAAAGACGATCGAGGGGTGGCCACAGGAGGGTTGGAGATGGTTATTCTGGATTTATCGCGAGTCGGATTAGAGCAAACTTGGCGAAATATCGGGGCGATCTAAAATCCTGTCTATGGCACGTTTTAACTATTGCGTGCATTTTCCGCCTGTTATGGTTTTGGCGGAAACGAGGGGATGAAAAACCGGGAATTTGACCACGGACACAGGGGACACGGAGGAAGAAGACAGGTGGATACAGACCTTTGATGGCTTGTGCTCTTGGTTGAGCTATATTTCAATCGCGGGATGATGTGGTTCCTCCTGCACTTTCTTCTCCTCGTGGCTTGCGCCTTGGGTGGTGCAGGGGCAGCGGAAGCAAGTGAAGCGCAGGAGACTCCTCTCGCGGCATTAAGCCTGGAGGCTCTGGAGGCGCGCGCGCAGGAGATCGAGCGAGAGCTCGGCGAGTTGGCGCTGGAGAAGGTGGCGGGCGGGATCGGCTCGGTGGGGTTCGAGACCTACCTGCACGATGGGCCGGACCACGCGGAGTGGGTAGAGGTGGATTGGGGGAAGCCGGTGCCGATCGATCAGGTCGTGCTGGTGCCGACAATTTGGAGGGAGAAAAAAGGAGGGGTCACTGCCGATGGGTTTCCGTTGGAATTCCGGGTGCTGGCTGGATCCGGCGCGGACAAGGAGGGGGCTGTGATCGCCACCTTTACAGAGAAAGACGGGCACCTGCCGCGCAGTGCGCCGTTGATAATCCCCTGCCAGACGACGGCCTCGTGGGTGCGCGTGGAGGCCACGCTCTTGTCGCAACGCGCGTATGATCGCTATTTCAACATGCAGTTCTCCGAGTTGATGGTTTTTTCTGGTGAGGAAAATGTGGCGCTGAAGCAGGCGGTGAAGTCCTCGAGCACTGGCCGGGAGGAGGGCGGTCGACGGGCGAGGAGTCAACTCACGGATGGATTTTTACCCTACGAGATGATTGTGCCGGCAGCGGCATCGAGCGGAGCCTGCAAGGTCACCCACGAACCGGGAGTGCAACCCAGCTTTGTCTTCGACCTCGGGCAAAGCACTCCGATCAACCGCATTCATCTGCACCCGATCGAATCTAGCAACACATTCCCTGCGGATGTCCCCACAGAGTTCGGCGTGCCGGATAATTATGCGGTGGAAGGCGCGAACCGGGAGGATTTTTCCGATGCCGTGAACTTGGCGGAACGCCACAGGAAGTCCCCCTATGATGTCGGCCCGCTGTTCATGGAGCGCTTTCCCGAGGGCTCATACCGCTTCGTGCGCGTGCGGGCTCTGCTACCAAATTTTTACCCGCGGGTGCTGGGGTTTTCGGAGATCGAGATTTTTTCCAAGGGGAAAAATGTGGCACAGGGAAAGCCGATGCAATTTTCGGAGGCCTTGCCCTTGGTGAATCCCGGCTCGCTCAACGACGGGCTGAACCGTTACGGCCAAATCCTACCGTTGAAGCAATGGCTCGGGCAACTCGCGCGGAGGCACGACCTCGAGAAGGAATTGCCGCTCGTGCGGCAGGAAATCCAGCACCGCTTTTCCCTGCAAAAGCAGCAAAGAACTCTCTTGGCCTGGCTTGCGGGCCTCGCCTTGGCGGGAGGCGTGGTGGCGGTGCTGGCGGGAAGAATCCGGAACATGCGGCAGATCGCGCAGCTGAGGGAGCGGTTCGCGGCCGATTTGCATGACGAACTCGGCGCGAGCCTGCGCTCCATCGGCATGCTCACCGAAATGGCCCGCGAGGATCTGGCGGCACCGAAGACACTGGGGGGCATCCTGGATCAAATCCAAAGCACGACCGCAAGCACGCTGACCGCTATGCGCAATCGAATGGAAAAGCAGTGGCATCCCACAGCCGCCCAAGACCTCCCCCAGGAAATGAGACAACTCTCGAAACGCCTCCTCCCCGACATCCGTTGGAATCTCGAAATCCAAGGCGAGGAGCACCTGCCAAACCTCAAGGCCCGCATGATGGACGACCTTCTGCTTTTTTACAAAGAGTGCCTGGTGAACATCAGCCGGCACTCGAATGCCACGCATGTGCGGGCCGTGCTCCAAGCCAATCCCAAGCAGTTGCGCCTTGAGGTCAGTGACAATGGCCAAGGGATCAAAGGCGATCCCCCACCCTCCCTGAAACGCCGCGCCCGTCTGCTGAACGCCAAACTCACAGCCGACCCCGACCCCGCCGGCGGCACCATCATCTCGCTGAACTTCCGCCCGTAGAGGAGTTTGCCCCCGCAAAAGCGGTCGCTTTACTCGGGAAACAAAACAACGACGCCGCGACGAGAGAGACTCAGCGGCGATTTTTTCTTCGGATGAACATTCTGGAGAAAAGATTTTCTTAGGTGTGGGATTTCCCTTTTTTCAGAGGCAGGAGACCCATCAAGTAGGCTTGGCTTACAGCTGCGGGAGCGTTCTGCACATGAAGCTTTTCGTAAATATGGCGAACATGATTGTGCACCGTAAATGGGCTGATCGAAAGCCGAGCAGCGATCTCTTTTTTAACCAAACCCTCGGCCATCAAATGGAGAACATCATACTCCCGGGATCTGATTCCAAGTTCATCTGCATAAGCTACTTTCTTTCCACGAAGTGAGCTTAAAATGTGTTGAGCGACCCTAGCGTCGAGCGGCGCGCCGCCCTCGATCACCATGTTTATTCCCTCTTTGATTTGCTGGATTCCAGATGACTTCAGAAGGTAGCCGGAGGCTCCAGCCATGATCGCTTGCAGGACATCATCCTCCCGATCGGACTGGGTGAGGACAAGAATCTTTACCCCAGGCACCATAGCTCGGAGGCTAGCAACGGCCTCCACTCCGTTCATCCCGGGCAAGTTCAAATCGAGCAAGATCAGATCGGGAATCACCTGCGACTGCTCCAGAAGATTCAAAGCGCGCTCAGCGGTGCCTGTTG
>JALQZP010000195.1 GCA_023258235.1 Terrimicrobiaceae bacterium
GACGACACGGGCCTGGGAGTGGGCGTAGTCCATGGCGGCGGCGAGTTGGCGCAGCCAGGCGGTGAGTTCTGCGGGATCGAAAACGCGGGAGGGCTTGAGGACGCGCAGGGCGGAGAGGGTGGAGCCATCGACAAATTCCATGGAGATGGCGGCGCTGAGGGAATCCTGCACGAAGTCTTGGATGCGGACGATGTTGGGATGGGTGAGGTCTAGGCAGCGGCGGGTCTCGCGCTTGAGGTCGTCGATGGCGGCGGAATCGAGCCGGATGAGCTCTGGCATGAACTTGAGGGCGACATCGCGCTCGAGTTGCTCGTCGAACGCGCGCCAGACGACGCCCATGCCGCCGCGGCCGAGGATCTGGCGCAGGCGGTAGCGGGAGAAAACGCGCTGGTTCGGGGCGAAGCCACGAATGGTCTGCCCGAGCCCGAGATCGTCAAGCGTGTCCGGAGACTCCAGCGGACCGCGAACCGTCTCGCCAAGGTCCAGGCCGTTCGTGGGAAAATGGTCTTCGGGTGGGTTCATGGGTGGGTGGTTTTCTTAAGCATCCCGCAAAAAAAGGAAAGTCTCATGCGCGGGGGCGGCGAATGGAAGCCCGGAACTCGAATCCTCCGAGTTGGAGGGTTTGGCCGGTGGCAAGGGGGGCGATGTGTCCGGCCTCCAAGGGATGCCCATCAATGGAAACAGCGTTGTTGGGCGCGGCGTTCTCTAGCCAGAAGCAGCCTCGGTGAAAAATGAATCGACCCTGGATTTCGGCCAGCGAAGGGGCCGGGATCACGACACCATTGTGATGGCTGGTGCCGAATTCGGCATCGGAGAGAAGCCAAACGGCCTGCACCGGGAGCGGGGCGCCGGAGACGGGAAGCAGGCGGACGGCGCCGCGACAGGGCTCCTTGCCGGGAGGCGGGCCGGCCCAGAGGCGGATGTTGGAAATGTTTGGCAGGCGGTTTTCGAATTTCGAGGGGAAGCACTGCACATCGAGCGCTAGCGCGTTTCCGAGCGAGAGTTCGCCGCGGCGCTCAAGCATGGCCGGCTGGGAGGGGGAAACGGGGAGTTCATTGTAGGAGGTGCCATTCGAAGCCCCATCGATTTCGGAAACGAGAAAGCCATCCGGCGAAATCTCGAGGCGCGCGTGGAGTTTGCTCACGCGGCGGGTGAGGGAGTCGTTCGCCTCGGATCGGGGAAGAATCCAGGCGACGAGATCGGCATCCTGACGGGAGCGGCCGATGAGAAAATGGTGGCGGGCGACAAGGAGGACCGGCTCAGTGGTGCCGCGAATGGGCTGCAACTCGAGGCACTCGCCGGTCTGGCAAACACCGAGAAGCCTCGGGGGGATTGACACCGGGGCGGCGAGGTTTTTCTCGATCGAGACGAGGCCGCGCATGGTGAGTTGGTAGTCGAGATCGAGATCCAAGGGCTCGAAGCGGTCAGGAAGTTCCAGTTCGAGCAGGTCGTTGAGGGAGCGGATCGAGCGGGAATCAACGAGGTTGCTGATATTGATGTCCCCGTATTCGGCGCCGAGGGCTGCATTCGCCTGGCCCTCGCGGTTGCTCTGGATGTCGCGGATGTTGATGACGATGTTCGAGGTGTCCGGCTTGGCATTGACGCGCAGGGGCCTTGCGGCGGTATAGGCCGCCTTTTCGCCCCCGGATTGGAAGGCAACCTCGCATTGAAGGCGGTAGTTGCCGGGGCGTGAGGGTTCGATCTCGAGCAGGCGCGTGAGGCTTTGTCCTGGAGCGAGCCTGCGGAAGGTTGAAGCGAGCGGGGCATCCAGGGTGCGCTGGGCCTCCATGGAAACGGTGAGGTTTTCCATCGGAAGGTGCGAGCGGTTCGTGACGCGCAACTGAAAGGTGGAAGCGTTCTCCGCAACAAGGACGCGGTTGAAGTTGAGTTCGGCAAGGAGCGGGCAGCTATCGCCCGGCTCGGCGGATGCGGCGGGGTCTGCTTGAACCGGATCAGGAACCGGGGAAACAGCAATCTGCTCAAGCGGGCCCGTAGTTTCGTTGGCATCGACCTGCTTGACGGAATCACTCGGAATGCGATCGGCGTCACTGGATGGGGAAACAGCAATCTCACCCGTTTGTGCATGGCCTTCAAAAGAGGGCGTCGAATCTGCGGTCGACGGTGAGTGGTCTGGAGAACAAACCGTGGTGTGCGCGGCGTTTTCCTGCGCAAGGTCCAAGCCTTTGCCGCAAGCTTTGCAATACTTGGCCTTCGGAAAATTTGCGGCTCCGCACTCGGGACAGATCAACATGGGAGTTTAAAAGAGTTTTTTGTAGTGCAAAAACGGTGGGCACACAAGATGATTCCTAAAATGGAAAGAACAGCCATTTAATACCAAAAGGCTGTATGCTTTTGGTATGATTCAAAACTTTTGAGTCAACGCGCGCAAAAAAATCCTGCAAAATCTGTTTGCAAACCCTCTCGGATTCGCTAACCTCTCGCCCCTTTCCAATGCCAAAATCAATCGCACGCAGTAAAACACGCAAGTCCGTGGCCAAACGCTTCAAGATCACTGGAAGCGGCAAAATTGTCCGCAACAAAGCGTCACGCCGCCACCTTCTGGCCTCCAAAAGCGCCAATAAGAAACGCCACATGGCGAAATCCGCGGTCGTTGACGTGACTGACGAGGATCGCATCAAAGCGTGCCTCCCGTTCAGCCACTAAGACCTGCCTGAAAATTTCGATCCTTCGGACTGCCCTGATTTTTATCGGGGATACGGAGCCGGTGAGTCCAAGGATCATAACGAAACGAACAGCCGCTCCAAGGAGGCCCTGCCAAAACAGGGTTTTAATTAGACATGCCAAGAGCCACCAACGCTCCAGCCAGCCGCGCCCGCCGCAAGCGGGTCATCGATGCCTCGAAGGGGTATCGCGGTCGCCGCTCCAAACTCTTCCGCTACGCGAAAGACGCGCAGATGAAGGGCAAATATTGGGCCTACCGGGATCGCAAAGCCCGCAAGCGCAATTTCCGCTCACTCTGGATCACCCGTCTCAGTGCGGCTGTCCGCGCCGAGGGAATCACTTACAGCCGCTTCATCGAGGGCTTGAAGTCCGCGAATATCACGATCGACCGCAAGGTTCTTTCGGACATCGCGATTCATGACGAGCCAACCTTCAAGCAGATCGTGGCCAAGGTCCGCGCCGCTTTGGAGAAAAAGCAAGCAGCTTGATTTGAATGCGTCATCGCACATTCTTGTGCGTTGAATTTACAGCTGGGGCGGACAAGCCATTGTCCGCCCCTTCTTTCTAGACACCAATCCACATGGAACAGCAAGTTGAAGCCCTGCGCGGGGAGGCCCTCGCCGACATCGCCGCCGCCACAGACCGCGCCTCCCTCGAGGCGGCCCGCATCCGCTATCTCGGCAAGAGCGGCGCCGTTACCGCCATCAGCGAGGGCATGCGGAATGTCCCGAAGGAGGACCGCCCCC
>JALQZP010000196.1 GCA_023258235.1 Terrimicrobiaceae bacterium
CTCATTATCCTTCCGCACTTCTTCGGGACTTGGCTGATGATCGTTCACAATACGCCCCAACATGCGGGCCTGGCCGAGAACGTCCTCGACCACCGTCTCAACTGTCGGACTGTTTACATGAATCCCATCAGCCGGTTCATCTACTGGAACATGAACTACCATGTGGAGCATCACATGTTCCCGCTGGTTCCCTTCCACTCGCTCTACAAGCTCCATGCGCTCATCAAAGACGACTGCCCGCCGCCCTATCCATCGATTCTGTCGGCCTGGCGCGAGATTTTGCCAACGATCATCCGCCAGAAAAAAGACCCGACCTACCATGTGAAGCGCGTCCTTCCGCCTCCCAAGGAACGTGCCGTCGAGGGCCTTGTTTCGGGTGACGCCAAGCCGGACGCGGAGGGTTGGGTGGAAGTGTGTGCCCAAGCCGACCTCGGCAAAGAAGATGTGCTCCGCTTCGACCATGGCCGGAAAACCTTCGCTCTCATCCGTGATGCGGAAGGACGTCTCTTTGCGACCGACGGCATTTGCACCCACGGCAACAACCATCTCGCCGAGGGCCTGGTGAAAGGCGGCATCATCGAATGCCCGAAGCACAACGGCCGCTTCAACCTCGCCGACGGCTCACCCGCCCGCGCCCCGATCTGCAGGGGTCTTGCGACGTATCCGATCGAGGTTCGTAATAACCGGATTTATCTGAATGTGAACAAGCCCGGGGGTGCCGGTGCACGCGAACAGAAAAGCCGTACGCTTCGGATTGTCAGCACCGCGAATGTGTCGACCTTTATCCGTGAGATCGTACTGGAACCCGTCGACGGCCCGCTGGCCTACGAGCCCGGCGATTACCTGCAATTCGCCATTCCCGCCTACGGTGAAATCGCCTACAGCAACTTCGATGTCCCTGAGCCTTATGCCGCGGTCTGGAGGCAACACAAAATCTTCGACCTTGTGGCAAAAAATCCAGATGAGGCCAAGCGGAACAACTATTCGATCGCCAGCCACTCGGGCGAAGGCACGATCCGCCTCAATGTCCGTATCGCTACTCCGCCTCCCGGTCAGGAATGTCCGACCGGCACTGGCTCGAGCTACATGTGGTCGCTGAAGCCCGGTGACACCGTGGATGCGATCGGACCATTCGGAGATTTCCATATCAAGCCGACCCGTAAGGAAATGGTCTATATCGGCGGCGGTGCAGGCATGGCCCCCTTGCGTGCCCACCTCACGCACCTTCTCGAAGTTGAAAAATCAGCGCGTCGGATTTCCTTTTGGTATGGAGCACGTTCTCGCCAAGAATTGTTCTACACAGACCTCTTCGAGCAACTCGCCACGAAGCACCAAAACTTCAGCTTCCACACTGCGCTTTCTGCGCCGCTCGACGAGGACAAGTGGACCGGCAACACGGGCTTTATTCACGAAGTCGTCCTCGCAAAAGCTCTCGAAAACCATGAGAATATCGCTGGAGTCGAGTTCTACCTCTGTGGCCCTCCGATGATGATCAAGGCCTGCACAAAAATGCTCTCCGACCTCGGTGTGCCTCCTGCGCACATCGCCTACGATGAGTTCTGATTTTTGCCATCCGAAAGTCCTTTGATCTGAATCAAGGAAGACAGAGTATTTTCGGCAGCTTCCTGATGAGATGAAAACCACCCACGCTGTCCGTCGATCCTTTCGTCAGAAACTCAAGAGTTGCGCGCCATTCGGCATTGGCCTGACCAAACCGAAGCACTTCCGCGACATGCTCCATGTCGTTTGGAAGAACAGGGACAACCTTCCCTACGCGTGGAAAGTGATCACTCGCGGTGTGTGTGATGGCTGTGCGCTGGGCGTGGCGGGCTTGCACGATTGGACCGTGAAGGGGCCGCATCTTTGCATGACGCGCTTGAATCTTCTGCGCCTGAATACGGTCTCTGGGCTCGACGAGCGGCTTCTGGCCGATGTCTCGAAGTTGGAAAAAATGGACAACGCGCAACTGCGGGAATTGGGGCGCCTGCCGTATCCGATGGTCCGCGAAAAGGGCGCACCGGGATTTCGCCGCATTTCGTGGAATGAGGCGAATCAACGCCTCGGAGCCAAACTGCGGACGACCGATCCCCGACGAATGGCGTTTTTTGTGACCGCACGTGGCGTGACGAATGAGATATACTACATGGCACAGAAGGCGGCCCGATTCCTTGGCACGAACCATGTCGACAATGCCGCCCGCATTTGCCACTCGCCATCGGGCGCGGCAATGAAAGAGGCCCTCGGCGTGGCGGCCACGACCTGCAGCTACAAGGATTGGTATGGAACCGACCTGGTCATTTTTTTTGGCTCGAATCCCGCCAACGACCAACCGGTTTCCACAAAATATCTGCACGAATCCAAAAAACTCGGAACGAAAATTGTTCTGGTGAATCCCTACTTCGAGCCCGGCATGAAAAAGTATTGGGTGCCATCCAATGCCGACTCCGCGCTCTTCGGGACGAATATCGCCGACTACTGGTTCCCCGTGAGCCAAGGCGGTGACATTGCCTTCCTCTCGGGCGTGATGAAAATCCTCTTCGCCGAGGGATGGGTTGACCAAAACTTCATTGCCCAGCACACAACGGGATTCGAGGAACTCAAGACCCATCTGGCGTCGATGGACTGGGAAACGCTGGAAAAAGACGCGGGTCTCGACCGCCCGGCCATGCAGGAATTTGCCGAACTTATACGCGATGCAAAAAATGCCGTTCTTGTCTGGAGCATGGGCATCACCCAGCACCCGTTCGGCGGCGACGGGGTTCAAGCGATTCTCAATCTCGCGCTGGCGCGCGGCTATATCGGTCGCGACAAAAACGGCGTCATGCCGATCCGTGGCCATTCCTCGGTGCAAGGCGGCGCCGAGATGGGAGCCTATGCGACAGCCTTCCCCGGCAACAAACCGATCACCCCTGAAAATGCCGAAAAACTTTCGAAGGCATACGGCTTCCCCATTCCCGACTGGCAGGGCATGCCAGCGACCGAAATGGTCGAGGCCTGCGAACGCGGCGAGTTGGATTTCTTTTACTGCCTGGGTGGAAATTTCCTCCGCACCCTGCCTGAGCCAGACTATGTGCGGAACGCGATGAGTCGAGTGCCAGTGCGTGTCCACCAAGACATCATCCTCACCGATCAGATGTTCATTCCGGCGCAAGAGGCTGTCTTTTTACTGCCCGCCAAGACCCGATACGAACAAGACGACGGTGGCACTGAGACGAGCACGGAGAGGCGAGTGATGTTCACGCCGGAAATTCCGCGCCAAGTCGGTGAGGCCAAGGCCGAGTGGAAAATCCTTCGCGACCTTGCGCTGGCGGCCTATCCCGAAAAAGCATCGCTCTTCGGCTGCGAAACAGGATGGAAAATGCGCGAAGAAATTGCGCGGGTTGTCCCCTTCTACGATGGAGTCCAGCACCTCAGAAAAACCGGAGAT
>JALQZP010000197.1 GCA_023258235.1 Terrimicrobiaceae bacterium
GCGGGTTGGCTATCGGTGGATGCACGATTTGAGCCGGATTTCAGCCCCGAAATTTCACTTCAAAAGCCGGATTCGGGTTAAAGGCGCTGCGCCATTTCGCCACCATAGAAAGCATTGAGGGAAAAGAGGGAATTAATTCTTGATATTTTCTTTTTCGATCACCCGAATTTCGATTTGCATTTTTGAGCGAATTGGTGGTGCCGGATTGTTTGGGTCGATGAGCGGTTCCACAAACTCGGCGCAGCGCAGTAGGCCTTCGGCCGCAGTGCTGGCCCGGCAAAAATGAGTCAAAAAAGGGCGGGGAAAAATTCCACATTGACTTGTTTTTGTAAATTTCATGATACACTATCTATTTTAGAGAATCACCAAGTATACAAATTTTATGCCAACCCCTCATCATCCATCGGCCGCCGTGCGCAAAGCTCTCGGTAAGCTTGGGAGCGACCTGCGTGATGCCCGCCGCAGACGACGACTGCCGATGGCGGTGCTCGCCGACCGCGCTTTCACCTCCCGTGCCACCTTGCAACGCGTGGAGGCGGGCGACCCCGCCGTGAGCATGGGCATCTACGCCGCTGTCATGCACTCGCTGGGCCTCTTGGATGGTCTCGGCGAGTTGGCTGATGCCTCCATAGATTCCGTCGGTCAGGCGCTGGCCAATGAATTCTTGCCGAAGCGTGTTCGTCTTAAAAAAATCAAGGAGCAACCGTGATGGATTTTGAGGTGCATCTTTCGCTTGATGGGGAAACACAGCGGATTGGTTCGGCGCGCAGCAATCGAGTCTGGGACAAGGAAACTGTGGTTTTTGAATACGACGACGAGTGGTTGAAGTATGCTGATCGCTTTGAACTTGAGCCGGACCTGCCTTTGACGCGGGGCGGCTTTGCTCCATCTCCCGGAAAGACGATTCATGGCTCCTTGGGAGATTCTGCGCCTGACACTTGGGGAAGAAGGCTCATGCAACGCGCAGAGCGGCGGCAGGCTGAGAAAGAAGGAAGAGCCGTGAGAACGCTGATGGAGAGTGATTATCTGCTGGGCGTATCCGACGAAACCCGCCTCGGAGCCCTACGCTTTCGCCGCATTGGCGGGGAGGCTTTTCTGGCAGAGACCCCGTGCGGGATTCCGGCGCTGGTGGATCTCGGCCGATTACTCCAATGCACGGAGCGCATCCTGCGCGACGAGGAAACGGATGACGATCTGCAACTGATTTTCGCCCCGGGATCTTCTCTGGGCGGGGCGCGCCCCAAAGCCTCGATCATCGATCAACACGGCCGTCTTTCCATTGCCAAGTTCCCTAAGGAGACAGATGAATACAGTATCGAGACTTGGGAAGAAATCGCACTGCGTCTGGCGGAGCGGGCGGGTATTGTGACAGCGCAGCATGAACTGCTTAAGGTGGCGGGCCGGGCCGTTCTACTGTCGCGGCGCTTTGATCGCGTGGATGGTCGCCGCGTCCCTTTTCTATCTGCAATGGCCTTGCTTGGGATGAAGGATGGTCAAGTCGGCAGCTATCCAGAAATCGTTGATGTGTTGGCCCAACACGGCGGACAAGCGAAGAAGGATGCACACGCTTTGTATCGGCGCATGGTCTTCAATGTCCTCGTTTCGAATGTGGACGACCACCTGCGAAACCATGGATTTCTACGAATCGACAAGTCCGGTTGGACCCTGTCGCCGGCTTACGACTTGAATCCAGTCCCGGCCGATCTGAAGGCGCGGATCCTATCGACAAATATCAATCTTGAGGAAAGCACCTGCTCTATTGATCTCCTCGAAGCCTCGGCGAATTATTTCGCGCTATCCCTTGCGGAAGCGCGTTCAATTGTTAATCAAGTGGCAGTCGCGACCTCCTCATGGCGAACCGTCGCCCTTGAAGTTGGAGCTTCCTCCAAGGAGATTCATCGATTGGCCAGTGCCTTCGAGCATGATGCACTCGTTCAAGCCTTAGCATTGCCGTGAGTTAGAAAAACCTTAAATTTCCAATTTTACCCCCGAAGTCGCCGATAAAGTGTTGTTCTAAGAATGAAACATTCCACCGACCGCATTGCAGAAATAGAGGCGGAGCTTCATGATCTTGAAATTCGCAGGCAGCGACTTTTGGCGGAGATGCGCGAAAATCGCAGTGCAGCGGAATCTCCTGAATTGGCTCTAGGCAGAGGCACGCCAAGCACCAATGAAGAAAAGGTCGATTTGTTTCTGAACCTTTTTGGTGCGCGCCGGTCTGTTTATCCGAAACTTTGGATCAATCTGAAAAAGGGATCAAAAGGGTATTCACCAGCCTGCAGCAATGAATGGCTTCACGGAGTCTGTGAAAAGCCACGCGTGAAATGCTCTGATTGCCCTAACCAGAATTTTCCACCGCTAGATCATTCGGCAATTCACTCGCATCTCACCGGACGCCACACCATCGGAACCTATGCAATCCGCGAGGACGATAGTTGCATTTTTCTGGCAGCGGATTTCGATGGCGATGGGTGGATGCAGGACATCGAGGCATACCGCCGTGCAGCGGAGCAAATGGGGATTTCCGTCGGGATAGAGCGTTCGAGATCGGGCAACGGAGGCCATGCTTGGATTTTCTTTGCACACACGGTTCCAGCTGTTCTCGCACGCAGGCTTGGAACGCTCATTGTGGCTCGCGCTTCTTCGTTTCACCAGAGCATGAAGCTCTCGACCTACGATCGATTTTTCCCAAATCAGGATATGTGCCCGAAAGGTGGTTTTGGAAATCTCATAGCATTGCCGCTCCAGCAGGAGCCTCGAAAATCGGGACACACACTTTTTCTGGATGAAAAATTCGAACCTGTTTGCGACCAGTGGGCGTGTCTGGCGAGTCTCCAAAAAGTTGATTTAACCGAATTGCAACGGCTTCTTGAAACCAGTTGCAGTCACGAAAAAGACAGCGAACCCACGGAATCTATATCGCTGAATTTTGACGAAGCCGCATTGAATGTGATTCCGCAGGCCATTCGACGAGGTGATTTCAAAGGAACGCTGAAATTGCTCAGAAATTCGCAAATCACCATTCCTCTTGCCGATGTGCCAACAGGTCTTGGAGCAGCTCTCAAGCGCCTAGGAACAATTGCCAATCCGCTCTTTTATGAAAAACAGAGGCTTCGTTTTCCAACAATAAACATTCCGCGTTTCATCTTCTGCGGTGAGGAGCATGACGACAAGTTGGTGCTTCCGAGAGGAACCCTGCATGACATCGAAAAACTCGTTTCCAAGGCAGGCGGAAAGGTGTCAATCATCGACAGGCGACCTGCTCCGGCAGCGGCTGATCTTTCTTTCATCGGAACTCTCACAGCCACCCAGAGCGCTGCCGTTGATGCCATGTTGGGGCATGAGGAGGGTGTTCTTGTCGCTCCTCCGGGCGCTGGAAAAACCGTGATGGCCTGCGCGGCT
>JALQZP010000198.1 GCA_023258235.1 Terrimicrobiaceae bacterium
ATCAACGGCCACATTATTATTTAAAATGCTCTAAACTGGACAAGACCATTGCAAAATAGGACCGGCGCGATTTTTGAAAACGCGCAGATGGCACCCCAGCGGTTCGAATCCTTCGGCGCGAAGCCGAAATTCGGGCGCGAGGCGGGGTCAGTGACCGCCGGTGGCGCCGCCGATGTAGTTGCCGTAGCCGATAATCACTGTGGAAAGCACCAATATCGCGAGACCCAAAAAGAGAAGCCCCTTGGCCTTCGCGCTGGATCCCTTCCACTCGTGCAAGGCGAGCCCCCAGATCGAACTGAAGATGATGATCGATGCCATGTGGAGCGTCCAACTGCTGAACTTGTATTCTCCCATTTGCGTCTCGCCCATGGAGTAGAAGAAGAACTGAAAATACCAAGTCACGCCGGCGATGGCGGCAAAGATGTAGTTGCGAATCAACGGCACAGGAGTGGGGTCATCCCTTCCGTCCAAAACCGCTCCCGTATTGGCTGGAGCGCCTTCGCCTCCGGAGGCGACCTCATTGGCGTGAGGCGAGTTTTTACCCGGCTTGCTGCTGAAATACTGGTAGCCCGTGCCATTTTTCAAATTGAGAATGAGGCACCAGATGAAGTTCGTGGTGAATCCGCCGAACAACACCACAATGAGAACCGGGAGGCCGGTCCAAATCACAGGCGTGCCGTGGGCCTCGGAGATTTTTCCGATTTCCCCGCCCGCCGAAAGCCCAAAGGCAAAGCAGGCACTCATGATACCCGAGAATGTCGCAACCAGGAGACCCTTTTTGAAATCGAATTCGCGCACCGTTGCTTTTTTGTCCTCCTCGCTCATTTCCCCTTCCTTCGCGCGGCCCGCGAAGGCGGTAACGATGATCCCCAGCACGCAAACAGCGAGACCTGCGAGGACCCAGCGCCCGTTGGTGGTATCCAGAAGCTTCGATTGGAACTCTCCTTGGAAAATCGGCGGGATCAGGGTTCCGAAAACCGTGCAGTAACCCAGGGCCACCGCCATGCCAAGCGACATGCCCAGATAGCGCATGGTGAGCCCGAAGGTGATGCCGCCAACGCCCCACAGAGCGCCAAAGAAATACGCCCAAAAGCGAGTGGAACCGGAAGCCTCGGTCAGAACGGCAACAACGTCCTTGGTGTTAAGGAGTGCAAATGCCCACGGCGCAATGATCCAAGAGAAAACGCCGGCGGCGAGCCAGGCGGTCTCCCATGACCAGCGCTTGACGCCACGGAAGGGGACATAAAAAGAGCCGGAGGCCAAGCCGCCGAGCCAGTGATAAAAAACGCCGAGGAGTGGATTGCTCATAAGTTTGGAATTGTGGTTTTAACGAAGGGAGAGGGTGGATTTTTCGTAGGCTTTGACTTCCTGGATCCAAGCGGGACCGACTGGAACGTTTTGCCGTCTGCAGTATTCGTCCCACACGGCGCCGAGCGGCAGGGTTTTTGCCTCCTCCAGAAGCGCGAGGCGGGTGGTGGCATCACCTGATTTCTCGGCGGCGGCCAACTGCGCGGCGGGTTCGAGGAAGGCGGCCAGAAGCGATTTGATGGCTCCACGGGTTCCGATGACCCATGCCGCGACGCGGTTGATACTGGCATCGAAGAAGTCGAGGCCGATATGGGTGCGACCGAGGAAGTCGCCGCGAACAAGTTCCTCCATGATGCCGCGCGTCGGGTCGTCGAAAAGCACAACGTGGTCGCTGTCCCAGCGCACCCCACGGCTCACATGGAGCAAAAGGCGTGGAACGAATTGGAGGACGGACGAAATTTTGTCCGAGAGATTTTCCGTGGGATGGAAATGTCCGGCGTCGAGGCAGTAGAGGAGTTGGTTTTTGACAGCGTAGGCGAGGTAAAACTCGTGCGAACCGACAACATAGCTCTCCGAACCAATGCCGAAGAGCTTGCTCTCGACGGCATCGAGGTTGAGCGAGCGGTCGACCGGCGCGGCAAAAATCTCGTCCAGCGAGGCGGCGAGGCGTTCGCGGGGCGACTTGCGATCGAACGGCAAATCCTTCGAGCCATCGGGAATCCAGACATTGGTAACGGCGGGCGAGCCGAGTTGGCGTGCGGCATCGGCCGCAATATGCCGGCAGGCGATACCGTGCTGGATCCAAAAATTGCGAATTCCGGCATCCGGGCTCGTGAGAGTAAGTCCATTGTCCGCAAGCGGGTGGGAAAAGTAACTTGGATTGAAATCCATTCCCATCCCCTTCTCCTTGCACCAGTCGATCCAGCTTTGGAATTGGGCGGTCGTGTATTCGTTGCGGTCGACTTTTTTGCCACCGAGGTCCGCGTAGCAGGCGTGGAGATTCAGGCGATGCTTGCCTGGAATGAGCGAGAGGGCCTTGTCGAGATCGGAGCGGAGTTCGGGAATCGAGCGTGCCTTGCCGGGATAGTTGCCGGTGGATTGAATGCCTCCCCCGGAGAGGCTGGCGTCAGCCTTTTCAAAGCCTCCGACATCGTCGCCCTGCCAGCAATGGAGGGAGATGGAGACGGTTTCGAGGTTTTTAAGCGCCTTCTCGGTATCAACTCCAAGTTCGGCGTATTGTTCGCGTGCGGCTGTGTAGGTGGACATAAATTTTAGCAAATGGTTTCGATGCGGACATCAAGGAGAGCCGCGAGTTTTTTGAGTTTTCCCGAGATATGACCGACGCCGATGGCGCAGTGGTGGGCGGGGCCACGGGCGTTCCATTGCTCCATGAAACCGCGCGCGCCAATCGGGAATTTGTAGCGGCTGTTGGTATTTCCGATTTGCAGGATCGGGCCGGGGACCGATTCGCCCTCGGCGACGAGAAATTCCGGGCGTCCGTTGGCTCCCTCGATGACGGAGAGAAGGGTCACGGGGCCGTGCTGAACGCTCATTTCCACAGAGAGGCCGCGTCCCACCTTGCCGTGGTAGACATCGAGCGGGCGGACCTTGGTTTTGCTCGAGGCGATCTTGATGTGACCGGGTCCGTCGTGACCGAGAAGAACGACATCCTCGCGGAAGTCGGCGGCATAGTATTCGGTGAAGGATCCGCCGACACCGAAGGTGTCCATGATTTTCATGGCCTGCGCATTTTTGACCTCGTATTCGCCGGCGACGGGAACGCCCCGGCCGGTGAGCAGCGAGTTTCCAAGGATCACGGAGGTCATGACATCCTCGTTCTCGTCCGAGCCGGTGCCCATGTAGTAGTAGGCCATCGAACCGAGGCGGTGTTTTTCCACGAGTTGGTCGAGGGCCACGGCGGTGCGGGCGGCGCGGAGGAGTTCTTCTTGCGACACATCGGGCTGGATGTCGAAGGTGGCGCGGAATTCGGCAAGTTTGGCGTCGACCGAAGCTTGGGAAATCTCGCGGCGGATGGCGGCGAGTTCCTCGACTTCGAGGA
>JALQZP010000199.1 GCA_023258235.1 Terrimicrobiaceae bacterium
ATTTGTGACCGCTATTTTTCTGGCGCCATGCGCACTCTCTTTGCAGGTGAAACTCCCCAGGATGCCATCTACCTTTGTGAATTAGACTACCAGACAACGGATGATGAAGAAGTGACCAAAACACCTCCTTCCGAAATTCAAAATGCAGCCCCTCAGCAACTCAAGGATAGGGACCAATCGGATATTTCGGAATCCGATGAACTTTTAATCGCGCGATGTTTGCAGCTCATAGCCGTAGAAAAACGTGCCGCCAGATCCTTGCTGCAACGACGATTGAAGCTTGGCTACACACGTGCCGTTAGAGTGATGGAGATCCTTGAGCAACGTGGCATCGTAGGCCCCAAGAATGGAGATAACGACCAAGAGATCCTTGTCGATTTAACCGCTTTCTTACCCGAAGAGAATCCGAAGGCCAAAAAAACCCCTAAAAAATCCAGCAAGAAAAAGAATTCTCCTTAAGAAATTTCAACCCACAAACACCCTATGGCCGACTCGACTATTACCTGTCCAAACTGCAAAAGCGACATCCCCCTTGGCGAAGCCGTCGCACACCGGCTTCGGGAGGAACTCGCTGCGGATTTTGAAAAAGAGCGTCAGCGACTCACCCAGGCGATCTCTGAGCGGGAAGCCAAGATGGCCAGCGAGCGCAGGGCCATTGAAGAGCGCTCCCGTGCCGTTGCTGACGAGATCTCACGGGGATTGGATGTCGAGCGAGCGAAGCTTCGTGATGCAGCACTACGTGAGGCCGCTGAGCAATCTGCTCTTGCGATGAAGGATCTTCAGGCACAGCTCGAGTCCCAACAAAAACGCCTCGCCGAAGCTCAAGGTGCCGAATTGGAGCTTCGCATAAAACAGCGAGAACTCGCCGAAGCCAAGGATGCCATGGAGCTCAATATGGCCCGCAAGTTGGACGAAGAGCGCCAGCGCATCTCCGAAGAAGCCCGAGTGAAAGCAGCGGAAGCTGAGCAACTCAAGATCGCCGACAAGGACAACAAGATTCGCGATCTTCAAGAGCAGATCGGCGCCCTCCAGAAGCGTGCCGAGCAAGGCTCCATGCAGTCCCAAGGTGAAACTCTCGAGATCGCCTTAGAAAACACCCTCCGAACCGCATTTCCCTTCGACGAAATTATTGAAGTCAAGAAAGGCCAACGCGGAGCCGATATCATTCATCGCGTCCGCACAAATACCGGTGTCGACTGCGGCACCATCCTCTGGGAAGCCAAGCGCGCTGCCAATTGGTCAGCAGACTGGCCCACGAAGCTTAAGGATGACCAGCGCGAAGCCAAGGCCGACCTAGCCGTCATTGTCACCACATGCCCGCCTGCTGGACTACGTGGCATCGGGCAGGTCGATGGCATATGGGCCTGCGAGACGCCATTTGCGATCGCCATCGCCACAGCACTTCGCCAAGGCTTAGTTGCCACAGCCAACCTTCGACTTCAGCAGACGAACAGCGCGGATAAAATGGCCATGCTTTATGAGCATCTGTGCAGTGTTTCTTTTCGGCAAAATATTGAAGCCATTGTGGAGTCATTCAAAGGTCTCAAAGATCAGCTCGACGCCGAGAAACGTGCCTTTGCTAAGCAATGGAAGGAACGCGAATTCCAACTCGAGAAAGCCATCACCCATACCGCTGCCCTCTACGGCGGCATCCAAGGCATAGCCGGTCGAGAAGCCCTCCCAGAAATCCGCTCTCTCGCTCTGCCCATGTAATTGAAAGGACCATAAAATGGCAGTTGCGTGTGAATTTATTGATGTGATTGTGCCGATTGAGCGGATCGATGCGGTTTACCCTGGAGGATTTGCGGCATTTAAGTCGCAGAATGCGGATCTATCCATGGTCGGTTTTGGCATGACAGTCACCTTTTTCGTGATGGCGTAATGAGTCCACAGGATGTCAGTTGCGTGGTGGATTTTTGGGAGGGGTACGTCCTTATCCCATTTGGAAAAACAGCTGACGGGGTCACATTCTGGAAAGATATGTGCGCTGTCGAGGCCATGATGATCGGGGGAGCAACCTTGCCATGCGATTGGATTGAGGTCTGCAGCCAAGAAAGATGCGCATGGAAGCGCGGTTCCGATAAAGGCGAAATTATAGGCAGGTGGAATCAGAATAAATTGGATTTAAAAGCCTAAAAAATTTCGAAATCGCAGATTTTAAGATCCCCAATTTGATTTTCCCAATAAACTGCATCACAAAAATGCTCTCTCTGCCTACGTTTCCATTCCTCCACTGCTTCCCGCCGGAGTTCCGAGGTACGAAGGCGGATGCGTCACACCGTAGTCGCGAAGCGCGAAGGAGGACCTTCACATTCCGTTTCAGTTTTCTTCGTCACTCGGTTTAGTGATGAAAAAAACCAATCGGGTATAATCTGGTAGTTTTTCGGGTTGTTATTCCGGTATAATCCGTTATGATCCAGACGGATCACCATTCAAATCACACCGGAGTTGCTGGCTCTCATCAGTGAGGAATTCAGCACTCACGCTGTTGAATTACAGGGCACTCGGAAATTACGTTTGCAGTTTTTCTGCATTTCTGCATTATTAGCCCTATGAAAGCTACGCTCTCCATATCTGGCCGCGGACTCATTGCCTTGCCTGCGAAAATGCGTGAGGCCGCAGGAATGCGCCCACTAGACAACCTCATTGCTGAAACCACGGCGGAAGGTATTCTCCTGCGTCCTGCTGTAACCGTGCCCATCGAAATTTATTCGGACGAGCGAATCGCCGAGTTCGACCAGGCCGAGGCCGAGTTGGACGCCTGGTTCAAAACACAAGCGCCCCTCTCGACCCTTTAGCCAATGCGCATTTTCCTCGATGCCAATATCCTATTCTCTGCGGCCAAATCCGTAGGAGCCATCCGCCGACTCGTCGAGGAAATCCAAGTCTGCGGGCATGAATGCGTCGCGGATGAGTATGTGATCGCCGAGGCCCGCCGGAATTTGGAACAAAAATTCCCATCCATCCTGCCCGATTTCGAGAATCTTCTGCACTCCATTTCCCGACTCTCAAGCCCGCCTTCCTTATCCACTCGAAGCCTTGCCATGCTCCTGCCAGAAAAAGATCGCCCCGTACTCGCATCCGCCATCCGGCACCGATGCCAGGCCCTCGTGACCAGCGACAAAACCCATTTCGGCAGACTCTACGGCCAAACTATCGCTGGGGTTTCGATTTACTCCCCGCAGAGTCTTGCGAAATTGATAGGCGAGATTTTGGCTATCCAAGAAGGGG
>JALQZP010000019.1 GCA_023258235.1 Terrimicrobiaceae bacterium
ACTTCGCCCAATAATGCACAGAGGCTTTGGCAAGGGCGATGTCGCGCGCAGCCTCCGCATCACCCTTCAGCTCGCCCCCGGCTCTGTGGCCCTACGCAAAACAGGCAGGGCCGCGAGGCCGCGCCCGCCGAAATACCGCCGCGAAGATCAAAATAAAACTTCTGTGACATGGCTAGAAATGGGCAAACATTTTCCCATTTTCTTTCCCATTTCGGCATTTTTAAGAACCCAAAACCTCGCCGAGCCGCATAAACACTGGGGGAGTGGCTGGACCCGGAATCGAACCGGGGACACGAGGATTTTCAGTCCTCTGCTCTACCAACTGAGCTATCCAGCCGCTAAGAAAACGATTATGGAGGTGAAAAGAGGAAGATCAAGTTTTTTAAGATGAGCGAGCGGGTTCAACTGCCAATCCGCTTTTGCACCAAATCGGCTGAAGCCCGATTATCACTCGACGCCAATGATATCGCCCAACTCGTCCGCCTTGCGGGAAAGGCGACTCGAAAGGATGAAGAAGCTCGGCACCCAAAGGCCGATAAAAATTCCAAAGCGCTCGCCGTAGGCTCGATTTTCTTTAGTTGCAGTAAACCATGCGAGCACCGAGGCGATGATGGATAGGAATCCCAGATAAAGGCAAACATCGGAAAGCAGGCGAAGGCTTCTGCTACTACAAATTTCGCATACAGGCTTGAGATGCCGGGTGAGTTTTGAGGTGTCCATAGTATCTTCGAGCGTTCACTCGCATCCTTGCAGTGTCAAAAAATTTGGATTTAGGTATTCCCCCCATGAAAAAAATATTCCTGCTGATGGCTTTGGTGGCGGTTCTGCTGTTCGGCGGCGTTCTATTTTTCAGAACGGGCGGACCATCCGACGCGGCGGCACTCGCTCCGGCGGAGAGTATTTTATTTGTAAATATCCCGAATACACCACGGTCGGCAATCCGGTGGAGGGATACAGCTCTGGCCAAAATCGGCAGTGAACCCGAGGTAAAAGCGTTCCTCGAAATGCCCCTCAAAAACCTTCAGTCTGCACCTGGCTCAGTAGAGGCCCAAGAGATTCTAATGGGCCTCAAGCCTGCAACGAGTTTTCTCTCCATCACCAAAGACGCCTCGAACCGCGCCAATATCCTTTTGGGTTTCCAATTTTGGGGAAATAAGAGCGATTTCGATCAAGCCATGGAAAGACTTCGGTCGCAACTTCCGACCGCGAAACCAGCCGAACCGCGAGAAACCCACAATGGGACTGCAATCCTCGAATCCACGCATGGCGACCGTTCCCTCTTCTCAGCGTGTGCCGGGCGCTGGGGCTTTCTTTCCACCAACCTCAATGAGCTCAAAGCCGCCTTGGATCGAGTTGCCGAAAAGGGGCAAAATTCATTGGATCGAAATCCCCGATTTCTCAAAGCCTGCAACAAACTTTTGACGGCTCCGGATTTGATCGTATTCATTCAACCCGAACGGGCCATCGATTCGCTCCTCGCCGCTGGACAAGCTTTGGGAGCCGAGGCGATCCCGACGCATGTCGAGCAACTCAAATCCATCGAGGCGATCGGAGCCACACTCAGGTTGGACGGCGACCTTCAACGTGATGCGATATTCATTCTGAGAAACAACAATACGGCAGCTCAGAACCTCACCCATGAGGCAATCAATCTCACAAGCAGCAGCACGACCTTGTTCTTAAATTTTGCGCTGAACTTGGCGGCTCTTCCAGCCTGGGTGGAAGCCATGTCGGGAGAAAACCCGCAAACAGCCATGATCGCAAAACCCCTTGCCGAGGCCGCATCGGCAAGCCTCGCTCCCGAGTGCGCCCTGCTGGCCAACTGGAGCGAAGGAAAAATGTCCCCCACCCCTCTCCTATCCGTGCCCATCAAGAATGGCGATCGGGCGAGAGAAGCTCTCTCCGGGGTCATTCCGCTTGTGCCTGGAGGAACAATTCAAAAAACCGGCTCTATCGATCTATATACGATTCCAACCCGATATGGGACCCTCACCCTTGCTCAAAACGACCGGTTTTTACTCGCTGGCACCGATGCCGCATTTGTAACCCAAGCCGCAAATAGCCCGGCGGCAGAGAAGAGCTTATTGGATTCGCCCTCATTTGCTCCGGTGCTTGGCATATACGAATCTGCGAACGAGGCATTTTGCTATATTGATACCGTCACCGCATTCGAGCGCCTCTACACCAGTTTTGTCCCTGTACTTCGATTCGGGGCGCTCATGATGCCTGCCATCGGAAAAACAGTAGACCTCAACAAACTGCCAAAGGCTTCAACTATTTCCCGTCACCTACCCCCGATCGTGCTTTCCCAAAAACGAACGAAGGACGGCACACTCATCGAATCCAGCGGACCGGTGAGCATGAGTGAATTCTTGTTGATCGGGGCCGGCACTTTTGGCGCGATGAACACTCAGTTATTCCACTAGCCCCAAAAAATCATCACCGCACCTCTAGCATCGTGCCTTTTTTAACCAACTGGCACATCGCAAAAGCATCCCAGTTGGCAAGACGGATGCAGCCGTGGCTCTGGTTTCGACCGATCCGATCCGGAGAGTTCGTGCCGTGCATACCAACGCTTGGGCGATTGATGCCCATCCAAACTATCCCAACCGGACTATTTGGACCGGGAGGAAGATTGTAGGCGATCTCACTCCGGACTCCGGTTTCCAATATCGATTTATCCCAGCGGAAATACGGAAGCAGTATATTCCCGGTGATTTTCCATTTCCCCTCGGGAACGGGGATTTCAGTCGATCCGGGAGTGCAGGGAAAACACGCGACCATCCGATCACCCTCGTAAACCTCGATCAAACGTTCTGCCCTCAGAAGCACCAATCGACGCTGAGGTTCGGGAGTCGGGGTTGGCGCGGGCGTGGGAACAGGTGTGGCCGTGGCCACGCTTTGCGATGTCGGAGCTTGGACTGGCTTCGACAAATCAAACGGCGCGACCAGTGGTTGTGTCGAAACTGCCGGCGTGGGTGTGGGGGTCGCAGCCACTTGCTTTTCAGCCAACTGGCGTTCGGCCCTTTTTTTCTCCAGCGATTTCACATCGGCCATTAAAAACTCCTTCACGTCCGGCACACGAATCACCGCCCCGACCGAGATGTCTTTGAATTGAGGGTTCAACTCTTGAAGAAAATTCAAATCGCAATGGAAGCGCTCCGCCACAGCCTCCCAAAGGCTACCGTAGAGCAAGGCCTTCAGTTTTTCCTGCTCTTCTGGAGTCGAAGCGGTGGGCCCCACCCATTTGGCATCGTCATCACCCACGGTGTATTGGCGATACGGATTGGCGATACCGGAAACATCAGGCATCGTTCCTCGCGGCATACCGTGTGCATCACAAAAACGATCGAGCGCCTTCTGTGTGAACTCGCCACTGAGACCGTCCAACTTTCCCGGACGGAATTCCGCTTGATCCAAAAAAATCTGCAAACGCAGCAATTCCGTGCGGGAGGGGTCATCGGGTGATGGCTTCGGCGTTTTGACCGAATGCTCCGCATCAACCGCAAAAGAAAAGGCGATCACGCAAAAAAAAGAAAACAAGGCAAACGCCCACGAGAGCCGATTGAACATAATACAACTCCATATCAGGCACCCCCTCGCTAGCAAGCGGGATGTAAGGGGAGATCCCATCTTGTCTGAGAAGAAACCCCTCGTTAGCATCGGGAGCGATGAGGATTATCGTTACGGGCTTGATCGGTCAGTATGCCTTCGGAGGCGTGACGTGGGATTATATCCAATATGCCCTCGGCTTTCGCTCCCTCGGTCACGATGTGTGGTATCTCGAGGATACTGGCACTTGGGCCTACGATCCCGTCAAAATGGAACCTAGCGCAGATTGTTCGCACAATACCGCCTATCTCGGACGGGTGATGGAAAAATTCGGCATGGGTGACCGCTGGATCTATCGCAATGGAGCCGATGAGACATATCACGGCGTTGCCAAGGCTGCCGAAGCCGAAAAAATCATCGCCTCGGCGGATGTGCTGGCCAATGTGTCCGGCGCCTGCTGGCTGAGAGCCGAAACTGCGGCGATTCCCCTTAAACTCTTCCTCGACGGGGATCCGATGTTCACACAGATCGGCTTGGCGACCGATCCCGATTCGGAATACGCCAAACGCGTGGCATCGCATGAACGCCACTTTTCCTTCGGACTGAATATCGGCCAGAAAAACTGCGAAGTCCCGACGACCGGTCTGCATTGGCGGCCAACGGTTCAACCGATTGCGCTGGATTATTGGTCCCAGCCCCCTCGCACGCCCAACTCGCCGCACATCGCGGATGGAGCTTGGACCACCGTGATGAACTGGGCCAGCTATGCGCCAAAGGATTTCCAAGGGAAAAAATACGGCCAGAAAGATATCGAGTTCGAGCGCTTCCTCGACCTCCCTCAAATTTCGGATGAAAAATTCGTCCTGGCGATGGGTCAGGGCGTCGGCAACAAGCGCCCGACATCAATGCTGGAATCCAAAGGTTGGAATATCATCGAACCGGACACACATCTTCCCGACTACACGACCTACCACGACTTTCTCTCACACTCCAAAGGCGAATGGAGTATCGCCAAGCACGGCTACGTCACCTCGCGCAGCGGGTGGTTCAGCTGCCGAAGCGCTTGCTACCTCGCTGCCGGCAAGCCGGTAGTGGTACAAGACACGGGCTGGAGCGACCATCTGCCGTCAGGCGATGGCGCAATCGCGTTCAATAACCCCGAGGAGGCGGCAAACGCCCTCGATCTCATCAACAAAAACTACCATCATCACTCGGCGGCCGCCCGCGCATATGCCGAAACCCATTTTGACGCGGCTCGCGTCTGCGAAGACTTGATATTATGAATACCAATAGCGCCCTGATCATCGTCGGTCACGGATCGACAGTGAACCCGGACTCCAGTGCACCCACGCTCGTTCACGCCCGCACGATCCGTCAAAAAGGACTTTTTTCCGAGGTGGCGAGCTGCTTCTGGAAAGAGGAACCAACCTTCCGCGAAGTGCTCCGGATGGTCGATAGTGACGACATCTACGTCGTGCCGAATTTTATCAGCGAAGGGTATTTCACTCAGACGGTGATTCCCAGGGAACTCGGCTTGGAAGGAAAGGTGACACGTCGTGGAAACCGCACCATCCGCTATTGTGAACCTGCCGGCAATCATGCCGCGATGACCGGACTTTTGATGAAGCAGGCGCAATCGGTGGCACCGGGCGTTCCCACCGCCGAGACGAGCCTCCTGATTGTGGGCCACGGAACCGGCCTCAATGAAAACTCCGCCCAAGCGGCCAAGCATCAAGTCAAGATGATCGAACAGACTGGCGCCTACGCCGAGGTCTTTGCGACCTACATGGAAGAAACGCCGCTGATATCCGAGTGGGATAAAATCGCCTCCCAACCGAATGTCGTGGTTGTGCCGTTCTTTATCTCGGATGGATTGCACAGTTACCAAGACATCCCGGTATTGCTGGGCATCGCCGAAGATGTGGGGCCAGCAGCCAGCCAGAGCGAAGTCTTCCGCCGCAATCCCTACCACCTGCGGGGCCGTCAGCTTTTCTACAGCGGCGCCATCGGCACTGACCCGGGTTTCGCAGACGTGATCCTGGATCAGGTTCGGGATTTCCGGGAGTAAAAGTTCCGCGCTAGGCGGCAGCGATTATGTCGCGCAGATTTCCCGTGATGCGACCGTCGTAAAGGGCCTTGCCGATGATTGCACCATAGAGCCCCGGCATAAGTGACAAACGCTTCAAATCTTCGTCGCAGGACACACCGCCGCTGGCGATGAGATTGCAATCCAAGAGGGAAAGCATTTTTTCCAACTCGGAAAAATTCGGACCCTCGAGCATCCCGTCTGTCGCGATATCGGTGTAAATGATTGTTCCCGCACCGGCTTGCTGTGCGGCGAGGGCCAAATCCGAAGCCCATGTGGCCGTGGTTTCCGTCCATCCCTTGACCGCCACCTTGCCACCGTGAGCGTCGATGCCAACCGCGATGCGCACCCCGCCGAACTTCGCGCAGAATCCCGCGATCGTCTCCGGGGACTGACAGGCCTTGGTTCCTAGAATGACGCGAGCGACACCCGCATCGAATGCCGCTTGGATTTTTTCCTCGCTTCGCATGCCTCCCCCGAGTTCACAGGGGATTTTGACTGCCTCGCAAATTTTAGCGACGGAATCGAGATTCCGCGGTTCTCCCGTGAAAGCGGCATCAAGATCGACAATGTGGAGCCAGTCCGCTCCAGAATCCTCCCATTTTTTGGCAAAGGCGACGGGGTCCGAAGAATACACGACCTTTTCCGTGGCGAGGCCGCGGCGAAGACGCACGACCTCACCACCCATCAAATCAATTGCAGGAAGAAGAATCATAAAGTGGAAATAAAATTGCGGAGCAGAGCGAGTCCCGCTCCTTGACTTTTCTCGGGGTGGAATTGGGTGGCGTGGACAGATCCCAGCGACACGCTGGCGGCAAAAGGGGCGCCGTAATCACAAACGGCGCTGACGACTGCAGCATCCTCCGGCACAGGGTAAAACGAGTGAACAAAATACATCGAGAAAGAGCTTGGGAAGCCGCTGTAGAGCGACCCACGAACATCGGATAGCGTATTCCATCCCATATGCGGCACCTTCAGAGACCCACTGGGAAACCGCACCACGCGACCCTTGAGAATCCCGAGACCGGGAACGCCGGGCGATTCCTCGCTGGATTCAAACAACAACTGATAACCGAGGCAGATACCGAGATAGGGACGCCCCCCCAAGGTCCACTCCCGAACGGAATCCCACATTCCACTGGCCCGGAGATTGGCGGCACACTGATGGAAGTGCCCTTGGCCCGGCACAACAATGCCGTCCACATCCCCCAACTGCGCTTCTGCGGTGATAAGACTGGGCATCACCCCGGCCACTTCCAAGGCCTTGCAAACGCTGCGCAAATTACCGCTTCCGTAATCAATGACGCCGATGGATTTTTTACTCATCCCTTAAAATTTTGCCCTGCGCTCGCGTCGACAAATCAAAGAACACCCTTGGTGCTTGGAACCCCCTGCACACGAGGATCGATGCGCGTCGCTTGATCCAAGGCGCGGGCGAGGGATTTGAAAATCCCCTCCGCCATATGATGGGCATCCCGACCGGCCAAGATATCAACATGCAAATTCATGCCACCATGGACCGAAATCGCGCGGAGAAATTCCTCAACCAGTTGAAATGTGAATGCGGCCCCAATCACGTCCGCTTTTTTCGGAGCCTTGTAGCTCAGATAGGGGCGACCGCTCAAATCCACAACCGTCCTGACAAGAGCCTCGTCCATGGGAACGTATGCAGAACCATAACGCTGAATTCCAAACTTGTCTCCCAAGGCGCGATCCACAGCCTGTCCAAGCAAAATTCCTGTATCCTCAACCGTATGATGATAATCGACCTCAATGTCCCCCTTCGCGGTCAGATCGAGATCCATAAGTCCATGCTTCGCAAAAAGCGTGAGCATATGATCAAAAAAAGGAATGCCGGTGGCGACACGGGATTTTCCACATCCATCGAGATTGAGTGTGAGTTGGATGGATGTTTCGGATGTCGTGCGCTCAAGAGTGGATTCGCGGGGCATGGACAGGACTTAAGCAGATGCAGACAACTTTGAAAAGGCCCGCGAGCCACTCATTTAAAATCTTGCACCCCCTACGCCATGGCATCGAAACTAGGGAAAAGCATGGATTCAGAAACTTATTTGGCTACGGCCGTCGAGGCCGCACAGGCTGCCGGCGGATTTCTTCGGGCAAACTTCGGCCGCCCGCTTACGGTGGATGAAAATCTCGCTCACGATATCAAACTGGAACTCGACAAGCGAACCCAGGTTTTGATCGAAACCCTGATCCTCTCCAAATTTCCCGACCATGCCATCTATGGCGAAGAAGGGATCAGCGGCGACCAGTCCAGCGAGTTTCAATGGATCATCGACCCTATCGATGGGACGGTGAATTACTTCTACTCCATCCCGCATTTCGCCGTTTCCATCGCACTCCGCCACATTGGAAAAATCATCGTGGGCGTGATCTACGACCCGATGAGGGACGAGATGTGGTCGGTGCGGGAGGGGCAACCCGCCTTGCTCAACGGACAACCGATCGCAGTCAGCACCCGCACACTGCTCAGTGAATCGATTGTTTCCGTTGGAGTCTCCAAATCCCTTAATTCGATCAATCGTGGACTTCCCCTTTTTGAAAAAATGGTCCGTGGCGCAAAGAAATGCCGCATGATGGGGAGTGCGTCACTCGACATAGCTTATGTTTCCTGCGGTCGCCTGGATGCTTACATCGAAAGCATGATCAGCCTCTGGGACGTCGCCGCCGGCATCCTTCTCGTCGAAACCGCAGGCGGTCGAGTGGACCTTACTCCACATGAATCGGCAGCCGACAAATACGGCATTGTGGCAACCAGCGGCCTCATACCGATCGAATGATCGCGACCGGCATCGGCTACGACGTCCATCGGCTCGTCACAGGACGCCCCCTCATTCTGGGAGGGGTGAATATCCCCCACCCTCTTGGCCTTGAGGGCCACTCGGATGCAGACGTCCTTTGCCACGCCATCGCTGACGCTCTTCTGGGCGCGGCGGGCGAGCCTGACATCGGGCATCTTTTTCCCAACACGGATCCGAGCATTCGCGGTATCAGCAGCTTGGAGATTCTTCGCCGGGTCCGGGCTTTGCTGGATGAAAAATCCATCATGATCCATAATATCGACTCCACACTTGTCGCCGAGGAGCCCCGTATCTCGCCTTACCTTGCGAACATGAAGGAATTCGTGGGAGCGGCATTGAATCTACCTCCATCGCGTGTCGGAATCAAAGCCACCACCAATGAGAGTATGGGATTCCTAGGTCGTGGGGAAGGCATGGCCGCTATGGCAACCGCCTGCGTGGACAGACCGAACTAAGCCCCGGCGAGGGTTTTTTCGATCAAAGCCGTGGCAAGCGGTTCAGTGATGGCGTCCAGTTCCTTGAGAATGGACTTGAGCTGCGCTGTAGCCTTCAATTCGACTGCGGATTGCACTGCGAGCACAAGCCGGTCTATCTCCATGCGAACCCCATCGGGAACCTCGCCCTCAAGCTGGGAGAGGGCCGCAGCAATCGCAGGCAGCATTTCGTCGGCCTTGATTTTCGCTTCCGTGAAAATCCGTTCATCCATGTCCTCAAAAGCATGCTCCAACGAGTCGCCGAGCATTTTTTCCACCGCTTCATCGGAAACTTCGACTGCACTCTGGATTTCCACCACCGTATCGCGCGAAGTCACGGTGTCCCTCGCCAGAACGTGAAGAATTCCACTCGCATCCAGCTCAAACTGAACACCGACTCTAGCCTGCCCTTTCGGGGATGGAGTGAATATCACATCCATTTCGCCGAGCTTCCAGTTGTCGCGAGCCATTTCCCGCTCGCCCTGCAGCACGCTGATTCGCATGGACGCTTGATTGGCCACAGCATTGGTGAACATCTCGCCCGCCTTGCAGGGAATGGTCGTGTTGCGGGGAATAATGACATTCATCAAGCCACCGAAGGTTTCTATACCGAGTGACAGCGGTGTCACGTCGAGCAGGGTGACGTTTTGCAAGCCCCCCTCGAGAATACCGGCTTGGATCGTAGCCCCGAGAGCGACCGCCTCATCGGGATGCTGACTCACATCCGGCTCGCGGCCAAAAAGCGATGCCACAAATTTCCTAACCAGAGGCATGCGAGTGGCTCCACCAACAAGAACAACGGCATCAAGCGAAGACGTTTCAAAATGCGCATCGGCCAATGATTGAAGGCAGTGCGGGCGCGTCCTATGAACCACGGGTTGGCAAATGCGCTCCAAATCGGATCGGAGATAGGTCTTGCCGTCCTGCGCAAATGATTCCGCATCGCTCAGACGACGTTTGATGTTTTCGGCATCGGTCACGGGGATTTCCCACGCCGCAGCCAAAGCCGCGTCGAGATCATCGCCCCCCAGACGCGTATCCCCGTTGGTGGACAAAACCTCAAAAACACCCTGCCGCAACTCCAGAACTGAAATATCAAACGTTCCCCCGCCCAAGTCATAAACCGCTACCCGAGCATCCTCGCCCAAACGGTCGAGACCATAGGCCAATGCCGCTGCGGTGGGTTCACTGAGAAGACGCTCGACAGTAAATCCGGCGGCCTCTCCAGCCCGCTTCGTCGCCGCCCGTTGGGCATCGTTGAAATACGCAGGGACTGTGATAACCGCCCGATCAACCACGCGCCCGCAGGCTTTTTCGAGATCGAGCTTGAGCTTGCAAAGAATGAGAGCTGAGACGTCTTCCGGACGAAGGGATTGATCCCCTTTTTGAACCCGAAGAGCGGCCTCGGATACCCGAGCCCCCATCAACCTCTTGACCGAGGTCACAACTTGTGCGGGATCGGTTTTTCTTTTTTCCAACGCAGGCCATCCCACCAGATGCCGGTCGGAATCGGCCGCAAACCAGACCGCGGAAGGCGTTAAACGTTGACCGGACTCATCGGCGATCAAAACCGGAAAACCGCTTTCCATGACACCCACCAGCGAGTGAGTGGTACCAAGATCAATTCCTGCAATCATGCAAAAATCGTCCGCCGAGGGCAGACGGAATCAGGAGTGGCGAGGACGCGGGGCGTGACCGGACTCGCGGAAAGTGATGCGTCCCTTGGTGAGGTCGTAGGGTGAAATCTCAACAGTGACCTTGTCCCCTGGAACAATGCGGATGAAATTTTTTCTCATCTTTCCAGATATGTGGGAAAGGATGACGTGATCGTTGGAAAGTTTGACCCGAAAAAGAGTGCCAGGCAGAACATCCACAACAATTCCGTCAGTAGTAATACAATCGTCTTTAGCCATTCGAGCATTTGAATACAAGCGGAGGCGCGGGAACGCAACCTCTAACCGTTGGATAACTCGATGAATCTGTAAGCGCCCGAGTTGTTTTTGTTGCTATTTCCAGCTGCAAATGAAATACGGGACAGGGCTGCACATGCTTTCACAAAGACCAACGTGGGATTGTGGTTTAAAGGCGGCTCTAGTTTGTGTTTTTCTAGTCTTTTATGGGAGTATCACTCTCGGGGCGACAGAGAAAGAAACCTCGGTCGCGAAGGCGGGGCTTACCGCTGATGAAGCTTTTGGGGAGGCTCAACGGTTATTCACCGACAAAAAATATGCGGAGGCCGCTGCCGTTTACTCCAAGTTCAGGGAAGACTATGGAAAATCAGCGGAGGCTGAAACGGCCGTTCGAAACTCTTTGTATCCGCTTGCGTATTGCTACATCGCGTTGAAGGACTACCCGCGAGCCGTGCCGGCGATCGCGGAGGCCTTGACGGTCACACCACCGCTAGCGCCCGAGCGCCTATTTGAACTTCAATTTTGGCTTGGCGTTGCCCATTTTCAAACCAAGGAGGCTGCGGCAGCCAGGGAGGCGTTGGAAAAATTCATCCTCATGGCCGTTCAGGGGCAGGCGAAAAACCCACTGTTCAAAAAACAGAATCCCATTTCCGCACAAGTGCCGGAGGCGCGCTTGATCGCGGCGTCCACTTGGTTGATGGAGGGCAAAAATCGCGAGGCGGCAGACCATTTTTCAAAACTGATACCCCTTTTGGAAAAAGAAACCCGTGGAAGGGCTGTCATCTCTCAACTCTACGCCCTCCAAGAATGTGGGGACGACGATGCCGCGCTCAAAGTGGTCAATACCGAATACCCCAGAATGGAGAGCATCCCTCAGATCATTTCCTTTCAAATGCTCATCTTCAAACTGGGAGACCGTTTTCTGGAGCGCGGCGAGATTCGAAAAGCCATTCAATGCCTTCAAAAAGTATGGCCTCAAGAACGACTGCTCAAGCATCAGGAGGAGCGATTGGGCATTTTGGAACAAAGACTCAAAGCGGCGGAATCAAATATGTCAGCCGACCCTTCCTCAAAAATCCTTGTTTCGAGAATCATCGAGGATTTGCGCCGGGAGGTGGAAGGTTTTAAAAAAGCGCAGGACTTCGACACCGCGCTTCGGTTCCGCCTCGCGATGGCCTATCTGCGAATGGAACGCTTCCGGGAAGCCGCGATCATCATGGAAAACATGGCTGCCGAGCTGCCAGCCAACGAACTCAACGAGCAAGCCTCCCTGAATGTGATTCGCTGTTGGAATGCCCTTGAATGCTGGCCAAAGTCGATTGCGGCCGCAGACAATTTTGCCAAGCTTTTTCCGAATTCCAAGTTCCTCCCGCAGGTCCTTCTTATGCAGGGCGAGGCCTGCCGATCCGCACTCCAATACGAAAAGGCGGTGGAAGTTTTCGACCACCTCGCCACCGGATATCCAAAGGACGAATCGGGCTCCCGCGCGCGTTTCCTCAAAGCCTTCGCGCTTCTTCAAGCAGAGAAAAACAAAGAAAGCGCGAAGGCCTTTATTGATTTCACCACCCAATTTCCAACCCACGAACTTGCCGATGACGCCGACTACTGGTTGGGGATGGCATGGGCGTTCGACAAGCAATACGATAAAGCCCTGAAGTCCATGGATGCTTATTTGGAAAAACACCAAAAAGGCAAACACCGTGGGGCGGCCGTTTACCGCAAGGCCTATTGTTATCAGCAGATGGACAAATTCGGAACGGCCATCGACGAACTTCATGACTACCTTGAAAAGTATCCCGGGGAACCCGAGAACAGCGAAGCTAGGGTCTTGCTGGGAAACGCACTGATGAACGAGGGTTTTATGGATGATGCGTTTGATGTCTTCCGGGCCATTCCCGAGAACGACAAAAAACTTCACGATGAAGGTATTTTTCGAACGGCCGATGGGCTCAAGGCCATGGAAGAAAAAGAAAAGTATCGTGACCTCATGCAGGGCTATATCGACAAAACCCCCAGTTCCCCGCGCATTGCGGAGGCTATTGCGAATCTCGGTTGGTATTACCGTCAGGCCGATCAAATCGACAAGGCACGCGATATCTACTGGCGCGCGATCACCGAACATGGAAACGACCAGGATATCCGCTCAGTGGAGGATTTGTTCCCCGCCTTGGCACGGCTTTACCGTGGCCCGGACGAGACACTGCAATATCAAGCCCGATTGGGAGACATGGCCGCGGAGGCCAAGACTTCGAACAAAGCCACACTCCTCATGCGAATCCTTCACGCCCAATCAAAAATTGTGCTCAAAGCCGACCCCGCACAATCACGAACCCTTCTTCTCGAAGCATCCAAGTATGCCGATGCGAGCAAAACCAATCCGGCCCTTTTGGTCGATTTTGCCAACGCCTTTTTGGAGTCTGGACAGGATCAAGCTGCGGAGAATCTTCTCCGCGACACCTTGCGATGGAACCCCCGAGCCATACAAAAAGACCGCATTCTTTCGAGCTTGGGGGACATTGAACTTAGTCATGGAAAAGAAAAAGCCGCCCTCGATTACTATGTGCGATTCGAAAAGGAGTCTCTCGGATCCACGATTTTTGGCGAAACCATGCTCAAGCAGGCCAAAATTCTCCTGAAACGAGGCAACACCACCGAGACCCTTCGCGTTCTGGACGCCGTCCTCGCCTTCCCTTCCACGAGAGGCCAAGAAAAAGCCGAAGCTCTCGTAACCATCGGCGACATCCACCTCGCGAATGGAAAACCCGAAACGGCGATTCCCTATTACCAGAGGGTGTATGTCATGCACGGTCGATGGAAACCTTGGGTCGCCAAAGCCTACCTCCACAGCGGTGAAGCCTTTGAAAAAATCAAGGACACCACAAGCGCACGCAAAACCTACCAGGAACTTGTCAGCAATCCCGACCTTGCGGATTTTCCGGAAACAGCGACCGCCAACGCGCGTCTTCTAGCCCTCGGAGCTTCATTACCACCTCAAGAATCCATCAGAAAGTCTCCTCAGGGATGAATTTTCTCGCCTTCATTCTTGTCATCGCTACAGCTTCCGCCGCAGATCAGGCTACGCTCACGCTCAAAAACGGGAGCAAGCGATCAGGCGAAATTGTTTTTGCCGATGACCACCAGATCCGCCTCAAGATCGGGCTCGGCGAGCAACGAAATGCAACTGCCACGGTTTCCATACCACGCGGTGATTTAGGCGCTATCGACTTTACAATCGAACCGAGCGTGGAGGAATTGATGTCCTCCCCCACCCCTTCGCACACGGCGGAATTGGAGGCACTGTGGATCAAATTCGGCCAATGGCTTGCCATCCCACATTCCCCTGCCGGTCGTATCGGATGCTCACTGGGTGAATCCCTACTAGCCTCGACGAATTCGCAAAACACAAAAAAGGCCTTGGAGATTTTCAAGGAAGTGGAAGCCAAAGCCTGGAACCAACAAGATAAGGAGCGGGCCAAGATGGGGAGACTCCAAGCCATGCTCGCTTCGGGGAAAGCGTCCGCAGCGATGAGCGAAGCCAAGGAGATCGCCATAAGCAAAGAGAATGCCGGCCTTCTCATTCAGGCGAAATTCATCATGGCCCAAGCGCGGCATAAGGATTTTTTGAAATTTCTGAAGGAAAATCCGCGATGGAAAGAAGACCCTCTGGCAATCCCCGAGAGACATCAGATCTACAATGAGGTCTTGGAACTTTATCTCTACCCCGCACTTTTTTTCGGATCCGACAACGAAAGTGCTGCACGCGGCCTGTGGGGAGCAGCCGATATTTATCGTGCGTGCGGAGAAATCCCTCTTGCGATCGAAACTTCCCGCGACATCACAACCCTCTATCCGGATTCTTCTTACGCTGCGAAGGCCACAGAATTTCTTTCGAAACTGCCCCCCGAACAGACCGCGATGGATAAGGAAAAAGAAGGCCGCGAATCCTTGGCCATAGCCGCCAGCACACCCCAACCATCAGCAGCAACCGCAAGCCCGAATGAATCCCCTGACCCAACCAAAACAAAATCAACAAAGAAGAAAAAAAATGGAAACCATCCCGTCAAAAATTAAGTCTTCACGATGCAGTTGCCCGCAAGTGTCCACCCATCAGCATCGGTTCGTCGGTCGTATGAATTTCAGATCCGGGCCGCTCGCTTGGATTTTCATTCTCGCGGCAACGATTCTTCTTTTTACCCCGGCGACAGCCAGCGCCGTTGAGGTTGCCAGTAACAAAAGCCTCCTTGACCTCTACCGCGAAGGGGGGCCCATCATGCACCTTATCGCGCTATGCTCGGTCGCCGTGATGGCTCTCGGAGCCTATTGTTTTCTCACGTTTCGAAAAGCAAAGCTCATGCCTCCCGCCGTGGTCGCCCACCTGAACGGGCTTATGAGCCAGCGCGACCTTCAATCCGCCTATGATTATTGTGCGGCGAATCCCTGCCTCCTCACCACAATCCTTTCGGGAGCCCTCATGAAAGCAAACTTCGAGAGGGACATGTATAACAAGACTTCGATGGAAAACTCGATTGCCGACGACTGCTTTCGCGACGAGACGAAAATGATGGTCGTGGTGAATTACATGAACACATTTGCTGTTCTGGCTCCGATGATCGGTCTGCTCGGAACCGTCGCCGGAATGATCACGAGCTTCAGCGCCCTCACAGCTGGGAAAGCGGAGGCCACCGATCTGGCCAAGGGAATCGGTGAGGCCCTCATTGCCACCGGCGGCGGTCTGCTCTTGGCGATCCCCTCGATGTTTCTCTACTTCTTTTTCCGGGGATTACTCACCTCCAATATGGCGGATCTTCACAAAACCCTCTCTCACACCCTCGACCTGTTTACTGGTGAGGCCCACAGCCATCCGCCCACCGCCCACTAGAAGAGCCCATGTCCGCCACACGAAGACGCATCCGAAGGGTTCAGCACGACGAGGTGGGACTCCAGATCGCCCCCATGGTCGACGTGACATTGTTGTTGTTATTTTTCTTCATGCTGGCTGGAAAAATCACCAAAGCCGACAAGTTGATGGATATCAAAATTCCGCTCGCTAAAACGGGAAAGATTCCGACTGACGAAGGCGCAAGGGATGTTGTCAATATTGATGCCAATGGGCAACTCTTCAGCGGAAGCCGACCGGTAACCCCCAAGGAACTCACCGCGCACCTCAAGCAACGCTTCAAGGATTTCCCCCCGCTCAAACTTTCCATTAGGGCGGATGCCGGCACTCCCGGTAAAAAAATCAAGGAAGTGATGGCTATTGCCAGCGAGGCCGGTGCAATCGAGGTGATTTTTGGAGTCATTCAAAAATGAAACATCGCGAACACCCCCAGATCGAGCTGCAGATCGCGCCCATGATCGATGTGTGCTTTTTGCTTCTGTTTTTTTACATCCTGACTTCGAAGCCAGTGAAGCAAGAGTCGGATATGACCATGACACTCCCCGGAACCATTCCACAGGAACAAACCCTGGAAATCCCGGACGAGCAAAGACTGATCATCCAGGACAACGGACAAATCATTCTCAATGACCTCCCGCTCGACCCCGTCAATAGTTCCGAACTCCCCGCCTTGCTCTCCACGCTGAAACGATTCAAAGAGACGGCGGATGCCAATAAAAGCGAGGCCCTCATCACGCTCGATGTCGGCGACAACGCCGTGCACCAGCGGGTCATCGATGTCTTGAATGCCTGCGCCCTCGCTGGGATCCAAGGTGTGACCTTCGCTGGAGCCACAGGAGAGGAAGAATGACGTTCTCGCCATCACAAACAGCCTCCAACGCTGGCTCAAGTCGCCGTCGATTGATCATTACGCTCATTCTCATCAGCGTCGGAATCCATGTGGCGGCAGCTATCGTTGCCGGCATCGTTGTTGTTGCACGCTACTTCGCCGAGGCGCCGGCTGAGTTCAAGAGCACGAAAGACGTCCGGATCCCGGCAAAAAAACGGGAGGCAAAAATGAACATGGCGGCACTGGACGCCATCGCGCCCAAACCGACTTTTAGCGACAAGATGCAAAGCTCCCGCCCCACGGCCTTTTCCCTGCCGGATGTCCCCAAGCTTCCCCTAGACCAGATGCTGCCATTGGACCCCTCCCAGTTCATCGGCGATCAAATCGCATCCCTGGCGAATATCGGAGCCATGGGAACCGGTTCGGGATCTGCCAGTACGGGGGGCGGAGGTTTCAGTGACAAGGGAATGAGTTTTTTGGGGATTCAATCGAGCGGTCAACGGATTCTCCTCCTCTTTGATGTATCCTTGAGCGTGACCCACAAGGCAGCCAAAGCCGGGGTTCCACTCGAAAAAATCCAACAGGAAACAATCGACCTTATTGGAAAACTTCCCATTACCTCCAAATTCGGGCTCATCCAATTCACCCAAAACTACAAACCCTTCAGCAAGGAACTTCTCCCCGCCACAGACAACAACCGGGCAGCTGCAGTCAATTGGGTTCAATCCGAATGGGTGACAGGAGGAAGCATGTCGCAATCGTCCAAGGTCACATCAAACGCTCAAGGCTTGATCGGCGTTCTTGACGTTGCCGCTGAAATGAAGCCCGATGTGATTTTCATCATTTCGGATGGGAGCTTCCAGTGGAAAGCTGGCGGTGGTTCGGGAACGATCCCTTGGCCAGAGGTGAAAAAAAGGTTCACCGAGAATCTTTGTAAATCTGGATCCTGCAAGGTGAACTTCATCGCATTCGAGGCCAAAGACGAGGACTCGAGAGAAATGAAACTCATCTCCCAACGAAGTGGCGGCAAGACGATCGACCTGAAATAAGCCGCATTCGTTTGCGAAACAGAGTGAGTGCGCGTCTTAAGCCGGAAGATGCAAGATTCGGCCGCACTGAGGGCAAGAGACAATCGTCTTATCGGCCCGGAGGGCCAATCCCGTCTGAGATGTCACCTTCATATGGCATCCCATACAAACCTCGTGTTCCAAAGCCACGACAGCCTGGGCATTCTTGTTTTGAAACAACCGCTCGTATCGCTCGAGCAAATCCTCGTCGATTCCCTCGATCGCTGCAGGGCGGAGCTGTTCCTGATCCGCAATTCGAGTTTTGAGATTGGCCGACTTTTCGCGGAGCACGCTGATCTGGCCATCATAGCGGGCCTTCTCCTCGGCATAGGTTTTTTCGGCAGCGGCAATCTGTGGACGCAGACTTTCAGCCTCCTCCATCAGAGCGAGTTCCTTGTCTTCAATTCCGGAAATCGCTTTTTCGCAGCCGGCAATTTCGTGAGCCAGCGCGGTGAACTCCTCATTTTTGCGGGTCTGCATTTGCTGCGTTTTGTAACGGGCGATCTGATCGCGCTTCGCGCTGGCCTCGACTTGCAGTGATTTCTTTTCGACTTCGATCGCCTTCGCACGGGTGCGGGCCTGCTCGAGCCTCGAGGCAGAATCAGCGATGAGTTTTTCCTTGTTGGCGATATCCGCCGGGATTGCCTGCAGCTCCTGACGCAGCGTACGAAGACGCTGATCTTTATCCTGGAGGGCGAGGAGTTTTTCGATGGCTTCTAGCATGCTCCACATCATGCCCTTTCTTTTTAAATTATCCAGCCAATCAAAATGATTTATTCAGCCGCCGCATCCTGCAACGATGGCCGACATGTCACATGGAATATGTTTTCTCGTTGGTGCCGGCCCCGGCGATCCCCTTCTGCTAACCCTGAAAGCCCGTGAATGCATCCAGCGGGCCGATGTCCTCATCTACGATTATCTTTGCAATCCGGAAATCCTCAAATGGGCCCGCAAAGACGTCGAAAAAATTTACGCTGGGAAAAAAGCCGGCGCCCACACGCTCAAGCAGGATGAAATCAACGATCTGATCGTCCAGAAAACCCGGGCGGGAAAAACGGTAACACGCCTCAAGGGCGGTGATCCTTTTCTTTTCGGACGCGGCGGGGAGGAAGCGGAGGCTCTCGTTCAAGCAGGTTGCCGATTCGAGGTGGTTCCAGGCGTAACTTCAGCCATTGGAGGCCCCGCCTACGCAGGCATTCCGGTCACACACCGAGCCCACAATACGATGCTCACCATCTTCACCGGGCATGAAGATCCCACCAAATCCGAAACCTCCCTCGACTACAAGGCCATCGCATCCGCCCCGGGGACGAAGGTTATGCTCATGGGCATCGAGCGCCTCTCGATCATATCCCAAGGGATGATGAAAGCCGGCATGGACGCCTCCACGCCGGTTGCACTCGTCCGCTGGGCCACAACCGGTCGGCAGCAAACCCTCACCGGCACAGTGGGCGATATCGCAACCAAAGCCGAAGCCGCCGCATTCAAAGCTCCCGCCGTGGCTGTTTTCGGTGACGTGGTCGCACTCAGAGACAAACTAAACTGGTTTGAATCCAAGCCGCTCTTTGGAAAACGTATCGCCGTAACCCGCACCCGCCAGCAAGCCGGGGATCTCGTTCAGCGCTTAAGGGAGCTGGGTGCGGACGCGTTTGAAATGCCAACGATCCGGATCGAGCCCGCTCCGAATAAACGCGAATTTTACGAAACGGTGGCCTACAGCCACGGCTACGAGTGGATCATTTTCACGAGCCCCAATGGCGTCGACGCGTTCTTTGGAGTTTTTTACGAACTCTACAAAGACGCGCGCAGTCTGGGTGCCGCTCGCATCGCCGCAATCGGCCCAGCCACCGCCGAGCGCGTGCGTTCCTACCGCTTTGCCGTCGATGTCCAACCGGAAAAATATGTGGCCGAAGAAATCCTCAAGGCCCTTCAAAAGGAAACGAGTCTCGAAAACGTAAAGGTCCTCCTCGCCCGGGCGGAGGGCGCGCGCGATGTTCTTCCCGTGGAACTCGAAAAGCTCGGTGCCATCGTGGACGAAACCATCGCCTACCGCACCGTGCCCGAAACGGAAGATGCCAGTGGGGGAATCGAGCGTTATCGTGCTGAAGGGGCCGACATGGTCACTTTCACCAGCTCCTCGACAGCCGAAAACTTCCACGCACTTGGACTTCCCGCCCATGAAGGAGTTCGCTTCGCCAGCATCGGGCCGGTCACCTCCAAAACAATGCAAAGCCTCAAAATGCCGGTTGATGTGGAAGCTCCAGTGCACGATATCCCAGGCCTTGTTGCGAGCATTCTGCAGTTTTACGGAAAGCCGTAGCAGATTAAACGCATCCCAGAGGATCCTCTGAACGTAATTTGAATCACAACCTCTTAGTTTGATGACCGATCCTACAAACCTATCCATAGCGCCCTTCCTCGGAGAATCACAAACGCTTTCCAAAGTCTTACTGCGGATAGAAGCTGAACCTGCTCGTGTTTTTACTGATGAAAAAGGGGGTATCATCGCCATCAACCCTGCTTTTTCGAATCTCTGCGGATACACTTTCGCCGAGGTGAAAGGAAAAAAACCCGGCTCGTTCTTACAGGGACCAGCGACCACTCCGGACAGTATCGCCACATTGAGAACGGCCATTCAAACCCGAACACCTTGTGTGACAGAGGTCTTGAATTACCACAAGGACCAGACTGTTTATCGCGTACAGATCGAACTCCACCCTTGGATGGACGAATCATCCTCACTCAAGGGCTTCATGGCCGTCGAGCGCAAGCTTTCCTAACGCCTCAGGGTAAATTGCCCCTCTGTGTTTCACGGAGGTAGGCCTCCAGCGACTTCCATGCGGCTGTCCAGTCGTTGCTCATCATTGCGAGAATGCACTGTAATCGGAACCCCTCTGGTTCGTGCGATTGGAGCGACTCTTGAATCATCCGTCGGGCACTCACCAAATTCCCTCGCATGGCTAGCGAAGACACTGATTCCGCGAGACCCATCGATAGGTCTTCGGTATTTTTTGGTTCCGGCAACTTGAGATCGATCGCATATCGCTCTTGAGTGGCGAGCACTGCGGCTTGGAAATCCTTTTTTTCAATCCACTGTCGAACGCGCACTGGCCAAGCGGCATCTTCCCAAGCGGGGTTCGTAGCCAGAAAGGATGCCATTGCCTCGCGATCTCCGACATTATTCCAAGTCATCAAAAATTTGCGCTTATCCTCTTTGTTCAGCATAGCGAGAAATTTAGAGTCCTTCGAGGCCTCTTCGATGCTGCCCTTGGGAGCGATCGGCACCCATGCGAACCACGCCTTCGGTGACGTCCGAGCATAGTTCCCCAAGGCCGCCGCAAGCTCGGGGTTCTGGCGACCCGCTCCTATTATTCCCCGGAACATGTCTGGCGAGTTCGCATGACCTCCGCCATTTTCTATCATGAAATCTTTTTGAAGCGCCTCACCCCATAACTTGGCTGCGCGAAGGGGATCTTTGCTGAGCCAGAGCTGGCTTTGAGCGAGTGGAATTTTTGCACTCACGGGATTCAACCCTCGTTCGATGGCAAACATGGCGTCCACATCGACGGGATCTCCCCCGGTTTTCAGGATTCGGTAGCCGAGTTCGCGATAGAATCCTCGAGACATCAGAGAGCGGGCCATTTCCGAGCGCCCCAGTTTGACAGCGTCTTCCCCATTGCCAACGGAAGACAGTTCCCTCATCTGATCTAGAACGAATCCCGCGCGATAAGGCGGAAAGGGCGGAAGAGAGAACCATTGAGCCCCGACCAAAAGCACCCCCATCGCAAAAATAGCCCCACCTCCAAGCCCAAAAACCCAACGCTGCAAAATCCACTGCGTATTTCTCTCCGTCTGGGTAGGCGTTGGATATCCGAAAGCCAATCCCGCCAGCACAAGCACCCACCAACCCAACTCGACCCGATGGAGCGGCACATCAACCAGGCCATGTAAAATGGCGATCAGCGCTCCGCAAATAATGCCCCATCGTAGTGACCACGACTGACTCCGGCGAAGTTCCCTCATGTCCCTCAGCAGAACGGCCAAAAGGAGTATGGCGCAGATGAAACACGGCAGACCGGATTCCGCCGCAATCATCATCCAATCACTTTCGGGGTGGACGGCTCCCGCTTCACCAATGCTTTTTCTGGCGTAAAAGGGATACACGAACGCATAGGTGCCAAGCCCCGTTCCTGTCAGGGGATAATCCCAAATCATCCGCGCGGTATCCTGAAATACTTTGGTGCGCTTATCCGTGGTTGCAGTGGCAATCACCTGCGGCGAACCTGTCGCGACTTTAGCACCCATGCTCTGAATCCCGACCATTTCGAGAAGACGATTTTTTGACATCCCCTCGGCGGCAAAAAAGTAGACTATAAGGGCGACTGCTATGGCCGCGCTTGAGACCAACAAGGGAAGCGATCGGTGGCTTCCTCCCAATGCTCCCACCCATATCACTGCGCCTAGAAGAAGAAAAACAACGCCCCCGCGCGACATCGAATAAAAAAGAAGCGCATAGACACACGTTGTCAAAGCTGCCCCCCCGAGCAAAAACACCACGATTTTTTTAGAAGACCACGCTTCACGGATGACCCCCATCGACAAGATGCTGCCCGTGACTAGAAGCGCCGCCGTGTGATTCCGGTTCGGAAAAAAGCCAAAATCCGGTGGAGCCCATCCCCCTTTGTCAAAAAAAGGATATTCCCAGCCCGTTGTTTTCGCATAGATGGATATACCGGCATACATTCCACAGGCGAGAGTCCCCAAAAGAGCCAGATAGATTTTCGCATTCGAGCGCAACGGATGGCCGATGGAAAAAAGACCTATCAGCAACGCGGAGGCGAGGATGATAAGCCAATACACAGACTCCCGTGGCACCAAAGAAACCGACGGCAAGGGAGGCATACATTGGAGATCCTGCAACGCCAACCGCCAAGGCGGGGTATAAAACCAAGCCTGCGGCAACAGGGAGGCCGAGGCGCAAAGCAGGATACCGCCGGATAAAATCCAATACCGCCAGGGCACGATGCGGTTCGGCGCCAGCAAGACCATGGTCGCGCCGGCCACCGTGAAGAAAATCCCGGTCGCCCCCTGTCTCACACTTCCCGCGAGAAACACCGCCACCATGGCCCCCAGAATCAAAAGCCCGTGAACCGCAGTCGAGCGGAAGGGGGGATAGGGTTTATGATGGATTGATCCGCTGAACATAGCTTAGTGCGCGCCACATGGCGGCACGTAGAAGATTCCACTGCTGGGGGTTCCGCTCAAGAAGGAAAAGATGTGAATAACTTGTGAAACAAAGCCCCTGAACCATGAAGTTTTTTAACAACAGTTTTGTGAATGACTGTGAAAAAGATTACGTAAGTGAAATGACATTGAGCGAAATCCAACGCGTGCTGACAAATCTGCAGGCTTCTCCGACACGAACCCTCGGTCAAAATTTTTTGTATGATCAGAATCTGGCCCGAAAAATCGTGGATCTCCTCGACATCCAACCAGGCGATCACATCGTGGAAATCGGACCCGGGCTAGGAGCGTTAACGTGCTTTCTTCAGCGACCCGATATCCGACTCACGCTTATCGAAAAAGACGACCGTCTCATCGAACACTTGCGACAAAATTTCGAGAGTGAAACAACGCGGGTGTTCCACGCGGACGCCTTGGAATTCGATCTCCGAAAATTGTGGGGGAAAGGCCCGGTGAAGGTGATCGGCAACTTGCCCTACTATATCTCCACGCCACTGATTGCAAAATACGCATCCGCCCTGTCACCCGCATCAATACTCGTTCTCACTCTCCAGCTCGAACTAGCGGAACGTTTGGGCGCCCAGAGCGGAACCAAAGAATATGGAGCGATGACCGTGTGTGTGGGGCGCCGTTGGGATGTGTCATTCGAGCGCAAACTGCCTGCCTCTGTTTTCTATCCCAGGCCCAAGGTGGACTCGGCCGTGATCACTCTTCGCCGGCGCGGAGGCAAAAGCGTTTCCGCCCTGAATGAAACGCGATTCGAATCCCTTGTTCGGCGTGGATTTTCCGAACGCAGAAAACAACTTCGAAAAATGCTTCCCGAACTTAAATCGGATTGGGATACCCTGACTTTGAAGTTGGGGGTCGCTCCCACCGTTCGAGCCGAAGAACTTTCACTCAAAAAATGGGAACTGAAGCGAGTTTGTTCCTAAATATAGTGAAAATAGGTAAGAAGCAATTTTATGATCCAAAAGATGAAGAAAATGCTTGGTATGTTCATCAATGAGAATAGGTAAAGCCGATATAAGGTTAAAATTGAAAAATATATGGAAATGAAGCAAGACTTGTATTTCCATCGATGAAAATAGGTAACGCCGACTTAAGGTTAAAGTTGAAAAAAAATGGAAATGAAGCAAGACGTCTGTTTTCATTTTATAAACCTTATTCCAGTGGAGTACCAATTGTTCACCTAAATACTTTGATAAAGCATAAGGATGTTGAATATCAATTTCACAATCCTCTGAAATGGGTATTTTTTTTGCTAAACCATAGCATGATGAGGAAGCAGCATAAGTAAATTTTAAAATTTTATTATTTCTGGCATACTCTAAAATATTTAATGTACCTAAAGCGTTATTTTCAATATATTGTGTAGGTCTTTCGATTGCAGGCACAATGTCACCAATACCAGCAAAATGAAATATTCCGTAAATATTTCTCAATTTAATTTTGCTTAATTTTTTTTTATCTAATAAATCTATTTTATAAAACTTAAAATTTCTATACTTTTTTAATAACTTTATATTATTTAAAGATCCTTGTTTTAAATTATCAAAACAGACTACTTTAAACTTTCTCGACAAAAGAAATTCACACATATGACTTCCTATAAAACCAGCGCCACCTGTAACGATGTAACTTCTACTCACTCTGCTTGTATCCTCTGTAATCGTTTCACATTAAAATAAAAATCATCATCAAAACTATTAGGTAGTAATTTTTTGTTAAATGCATCACATAACTCTACAATAGCATCTTCAATGGTAAATTTAGGAATAAAATTTAATTTCTTTTTTATTTTATCTGAGTTTATATGATATGATCTATTGTCATTTGACGGTATCTTAATAATTTCAATATCATTATAATTAAGTTTTTCTTCAACAACTTTTTTCACAGCTGCAAATGGAGAGATATTTTCCGCTTCCATTTTTACGTGAACTGCTTCCACAACCACAATGGCATTATCTACTACAATTCCAATTGCCAATACCAATGCAAACAGTGTAATTAAGTTGATGCT
>JALQZP010000001.1 GCA_023258235.1 Terrimicrobiaceae bacterium
CAAACCACCGTGGGATTTTCTCTTTCCCCGGTTGGCATCCTGACCCATCTAACGCGGCCACAGGAATTCCTGATGTACTGACTTTTATACTAGAAAACGGGAACGAATCCAAGCCTGAAATGTGTCATAAAATCCACCCAGTCTGGATCTGCTTCTCGGGGTGGTGGCCGAAATCGTTATCGGAATCGGAGACGCCACATCGAAGAAAAAGATCGATGCAGAGATTCAAAGAGTCGCTATGACACGCGAGCCACTGGCGCAGAGGTGATGATCAATTTAGTTATGCGCTCAATCAATCATCATGAATCCAAGACCCCCCTGTATCAACCGCAGAAACCAAGCCCCCGCTTCCGGATTGCGCCTTGCCGAAATCTACAACGCAAGCTGGCTGCTCGGGAGCAGGGACTCCTGAGAGCAAAGGTAGGAAGTATACACCCGAAGAGATTAGGAAGCGGTTGCTGGAGTTGGGAGGCAGAGACGTGACGCTCGACCCAACAGCCTCAAGAGCATTCGAGCTGCCCGCGTCGGGAGCATTGCCGCAGAAGCAGGGCTGACACTCGGGCCAGTAACTGAAGCCGATCTCCAGCAAGCCCCCGGGCTTGCTGTGCGCTTGCTCTACCTCAAAAGTTGTGAAACAAATGATCGTATTCTGACGAATCTTATTATACTAAAGTCGTATGTCCCCTAAGCCTCTCAAAACAGCCTCAACTATTACTATTAAGGAGTCGAAAATTTTCAATAATCCCAGCGCATCGCAGCCGGCGGGGGATTTGTATAAAACTCTTTCCGATAAAATCGAGGAATACATCCTCAAGTTGGGGTATTCGAATTCGCAGACACTGGGAATCGTCGTTCAAATTCTCACTCAAGGTAAGGTGAGGGTTGATTTCCGTGATTATACCGAGAGATTGCAACTCTTCGAAGATGGCGTTCTTTTTAGCCGCACGGAGGCGGTCGATATTTTCGATAAACATATCGTCAATATGCAAAAACCTGCATCAGCGCAGGCTTCTGGTTCAAATATGACCCAGAGGATTGTGATTCAGCCACCGCGTGCGCACAAGGCCGGCCGGTAGCGTTCCGGATCAGGGCCCCAAATTTTACTCATTGTCGCAATTCGCTGGAAGGGCTCGAGTGCCTAGAGAGGCTTCTGGGGTAAGTTGAGATGGATGAATACAGAAAAGTGCTGATGATAGAAAAAAATAATTCGTTGAAATAACGGGGTATTTGCTATCGTCAAACTGTATGTCAAGTCATGCAGCCCCCCATACGTCCGAGATTGCGATCAAAGAGACCAAACTCGAAAATGAGGGAGGTGCCATGCAGTCCACTGGCAGTTTATATAAGCCATTGTCGGAAAAAATTGACGAATACATGCTCAAGCTCGGGTATTCGAATTCCCAAGCGCTTGGCATCGTTGTTCAAATCCTGACGCAAGGCAAGGTGAGGGTGGACTTTCGTGATTTCAACGAGCGTTTGGAGTTGGTCAATGCAAGTGATTTATGTGACAGGGCCCGCGCGGTGGCCTTGTTTGAGGAGCATCTCCTTTCGAATCAATCCGGCGATACCTTGGATGATAAAGACAATCCCACCCAAAGGGTGATCGTTCAGACGCCTCGTGCGGTCGCATCCTGATTCCACGGTGTCGATGATTCCCGATTGAAAATTCCGGCGTTTATTTCAAGGAGGCTGTGTCCTCGTTTGGCGATCGGAGTGTTTCCAAGGCGGATTGCGCGGCTTTGGAATACAAATGCTCGATGTCAAAGTTTTGGCGAGGGTCTCCATCCCGGTGGGTGAGGAAAATCCTATCCGCCATGAACCCTGGATGATATTCGAGAGTTGCATCAAGACAATCGATCGCGGCAAAGGTGGAACCCCGCCACGTGCGACCGATGAATTGAATCTCCTCCGATGCCTCGTCGAGGCGAATGAGCCAGCCGTGGATATTTGGAGGCAATAAAGATCCCCTTCCAGTCACGCAAGGCAGGGCCCAGCGAACAGGGTTTTTGTTGCTGTGGGATCGTCTTAAAAGTGTCTCCCAGCGTGCAGGCAGAGCTGTTTCCGGTGCGTCGGGTTTTTGGTCTTCGGCTGGACACTTGAGCTTTCGCCAAGCAAACCAAAGATGTCTGCGAATGCTTCGCAGTAGTGGGGGAAGAGCGACGATGATGGCCATGAACAGCATGGCCGCGATTCCCAAGGCGATGAGCGGGCTCCATGCGATCAAGCTGAGTCCACCCAGCACGATTCCGTCCTCGGCGAGGCTCAGGCCGATATTTGTGAAGGGTTCCGGCGATGTGTTCGCCACAAGGCGGGTTCCGGCTTTGGCAAGGTGCGAGGAGAGGGCCATGCTGCCGGCAAGGAGGGCGGCTGTGATTTCAAAAACGGGATTCGCATCTCCCATCGCGGCCACGGCAAGGGCTGCCGCTCCTAGCGGACGAATAAAGGTGTGAACCGAGTCCCAAGCGGTATCGATCCATGGTATCTTGTCGGCAAAAAACTGCAGCAAATACAGAATACCGGCCAAGACGATGACGATCGGGTGAGCAAGTGCGTCCAGACCGTGCAGGGGAGCGGGGAGGGTGACCCAATCGAATCGCAGCGCGAGGCCGCTCACAAAAACGGTGAGATATAAATTCAGTCCAGCCAAGCTTCCCAAGCTGAGGGCTACGGCGAGCGTTTTAAGAATTTCCATATCAAGAATGGCGCCGCTAAACGCGGAGAGATTGGCGGGATCGAATCAGAACGAAGGGAGTTTGCGGCCGGTCAATTTTTCGAAGGCTTCGATGTATTTTTGGGAGGTCTTTTCCGCCACCTCTATTGGCAGTTCGGGGGCGGGCGGGGTTTTATCCCATTCGAGGGTTTCGAGGTAGTCGCGTACAAATTGCTTGTCGAAGCTGGGAGGGTTGGTTCCCGCAGCCCAGGAGTTAGCGGGCCAGAAACGCGAGGAATCGGGCGTGAGGCACTCATCGATCAGGATCACGCGGTCATCGGCAATGCCGAACTCGAACTTCGTATCCGCAATCAAAATACCCGCTTGCGCCGCATGGGAGCAGCCGTGCTCGTAGAGATCGATGGTCTGGTCGCGTACTTGGATGGCTAATTCATCGCCCAAGACAGCGCGACATTGCTTCCAAGTGATGTTTTCATCATGACCTGTCTCCGCCTTTGTGGATGGGGTGAAGAGGGTTTTTGGAAGTTTCGCGGATTGCTGCAGGCCGGCAGGAACCTCGTGGCCACCGACGGTGCCTGAGGCCTGATATTCCTTCCAACCGGATCCGGCAATGTAGCCGCGGGCGACACACTCCACCGGCAGCGGTTTCGCTTTGCGAACCAGCATGGATCGGCCTGCGAGTTGGGCCTCGAACGGATGCAGAACGGATGGGAATGCCTCGAATCTCGCGGTGATGAAGTGATTGGGAATAAAGTCTAAAACGTCATACCAGAATACCGACATCTGTGTGAGTACCTCGCCCTTTCTCGGGATCGGGGTCGGCAGGATGCAGTCGAAGGCCGAAATGCGGTCGGTGGCCACGATGAGGAGGCAATCGCCAAGATCAAAAACTTCGCGGACTTTTCCGCTGCGGAGTTTTTTGATTCCGGGAAGATCACATTCAAGAAGCGTCATAAAAAGAGGTGGTTGAGTTGTGGATGGAAAACCGGCGTATTTTTTAGGGTTCGGGATTGGCCTTGATGAAATTCTGGAACCAAATACCCGAAGGTCCAATCTCGAGTTGCATGGTTTTTTTGTTAAGGTAGGAAAGTCCGAAATTGGCGGCGTAGCCTTCTGCCCATTCGTAGTTGTCGATCAGGGTCCATGGGAAGTATCCCCGGATGTCGACGCCGTCTTCCATCGCACGGCGCATTTGATTCACGTGTTCGCGGAAGTACCGGATTTTTTTCTGTTCACTCTGTGTGCCGATGCCGTTTTCGGAAATGACGATGGGCTTGGCGTAGCGGCGATGGACATCGACAAGCACGCTGTGGAGACCTTCAGGATCGATGAGCCATCCGTTTTGTGTGTAGTTGGAACTTTGCTCTCCTTTGGGACGCACGATGAAGCGTCGGGCGGAAGCGACTTGGGAATAGTAATAATTCACGCCGATCAGATCGACGGTATCCGCGACTTGGTCAAGGTGGTCAAAATTCTGTCTCTGCATCATATTGTAAACGCAGGAGGTTGGATCTTGAAGTGGGTTGCGCTTCCATTTGGGCAGGGAATGGATGCTCATGACCAGAGCGCCGGGATCATTTTTGTGGATGATAAAAGCGGCCTCGCGGAACATCGCAACGCTCACCGCTGTTGCTTTTTTCAGGGCGCCGGGAGTGGCCAGGAGGCCCGGTGGCCAGTGGCCCCCAAAGTAGCTTATGTAAAGATCGCCATTCGGTTCGTTCTGCGGTACCCACACATCCACGTAGGGGGAGAGGGCGGATACCATTTTTGTGACGTAATTTTTCCAGTGCGATTGAATGTCGGGATGCAAGAAGTTCGAGCGGGCCTTGTTTTTGGGATCATAAAGCCAGTCGGGGAAGGTGAAATGCCAGAGCGTGACAACGGGTGTGATGCCGGCGGCCTTCAGTTTGCGTGCCATTTCAGCGTATTGGCGAATGGCTTTTTCATTGAACTCGCCGGGTTTGGGTTCGACCCGCCCCCACTCAATTCCGAAGCGGTAGTGGTTCACGCCAATCTTCTTCAAGGCCGACAAATCCTTGTCAAAATGAGTCCATGAGAATGTGGCTTCGTCTCCCCGAGGGGGGATCTTTCCCTCTTCGGCGAATGTATCCCAATCCGTCTTGAAATACTCTGGTGAATCTTTTGGCACCCCGCGATCCTCGTTTTGGAAACTGGCTGTGGACGTTCCCCACCAGAACGGTCCGATTTGAATGGCGCGTGTGGTGGAGGGTTGCCGGTACGCTTTGGGCGGCATCACGCAACCGGTCAGAAAAACGAGGGAGAGAAGAGTCGCACGAATCGGATTGAGTGACATGTTCCCAGCCTTATAGATTCTGTGCATGTTGCCTTCAACGTTGAAATGGGTCGGTCTTTTTTTAATCGGGATATCGGTGCCGGTTTTTGCGAAACAGCATGCCTATGCAGAGCCTGATAGTGTTGTTCTGAAAAGCGGTCGCGTTGTGCGGGGTGTGATCTTGAGAAACACGGCGGAGACCATTTTGATTCAAGAGAGATACGGGGAAAATGCCTATCCCAAATCGGAGATCGTTCGAATTCACGACGAGGCCGATATGGGATTGGAGTTCACCGAAGTGTCCCGGGCAGGCGACCTTCCGGCCTGGCGAGTGATGGTGAATGATATACGTAACAACGATGCCATCAAATCGCTTGAGCAGATACCCGCGACCTACATAGATAATGGAATCTTCAAAAACGTGCCGTACATGTCATTTCGCATTAACAAGTTCATCGAGATGAATATCTATGGCGACCCGGATAAGCCGGCCGCTATTGAATTCGGAATCTATGGAAAATCTTCAAGCAACGAAGAGATGCGGGTAACTCTTCGAAGCTTCATGGCTGGATTTTTAAGTTCCCGCGCCGAGGTCGCTGCGATCTATGCTATCCCCTTTGAGGGCGGTGAAAAAAACATCGGCAGTATTCGCGTGAAAATCACCCCCAAAACCGCTACGGACGCTTATGGCGCTTGGTGGATCAGTATCAGCAATCCCAAGATGCTCGAGGCCTCCAGACTGACCGAATCGGAGTACACTCTGGTTACGAAGCCCAATGATCTGGTAGTTGATAGATCCGGCCGAGTGCGGGAGAAATCCTGGTCTCAAAACGACCTCGGCCTCTCCCCGAAATTACGGAAACTGGGACAGAAGACCCCAGTTTATATGCGTGGTTTTTATCGTGATGCCCAAGGGGATTTCCGTCTTCTTTCCGAAAAATCAAATTGATCCAGATTCAAGAAAAAGCGCCGCGAAAATTTTATAATTTGGCTGGAAAGTGAGTATCGAAAAGATTAAAAAGACTGCCTTTTATGGGATCCGACCACAGTAGCAAACTTTCTGACACGTATCTTAATCTCTCCGACGAGGAAAACGGGGAGCTTGGCGACAAAGTGCAGCAAGTGCGGGCGGAACTTGAAAGCCTCAAACAGAAACAAGAGGAAATCGAGCGTGAAAAAAATCGTCTGGAGGAACTCAAGCGTCGCCAAGACTCGCTCGATCAAGGTCGATCGGATCTCCTTGATAAGTTCACCCGTGCGCTCGTAGTCGTCCAGAGGGAGATTGAGGAATCCCAAAAACGAGTGGAGCAGATGCACGCCATCCACCAATCGTTCACCCAGCATCTAAGCCACTTGGAAGCGATCAATACCCGTAATTGGAATCCTCAGGATTTGCCGCGCGAACTCAGCAAGGCGATCAGTGCTGTGGAGGATGCCCGCTCGGAATATATCAAAGCCCAAGCCAAAATTTCCGTCGATACGACATCGGATGATGAAAACTTCTCAAGCACCTCGGAGGGCGACTACTCGTTTGAGGAGGAACGGGGATTCTATTTTTGGCTCAAGAATGGATTTGCATTCACCTTGCCATTGCAAGTGATTGCCGTTCTCGCTATTCTCATCTACATCTGGTCTGCCGCCGCTAAATAACACCCATGCGTCTCTCCAAGTTGTCCTCATCGACAAAAGTCACTGACGAACAAAAGCGCCTCTCGAAAGAACAGGCAGGACTCGTTCGCCGAGAGCAGGAGCTTAAGAAAGCTCTCCTTCTTGAAGCCAAGAAAGAGCAAGAGCGCAAGAAGGAGCAGGAGCGGAAAAAAGTGAAACTGAACGTAGCTGCAGTCGCGCATGCGCCATTCAGTATGCCGCGCAGCAAGTCATCCTATCCCCAGAAAGGAAAGCCCCGTTTGGCTCGCGAAGTTCAGAATGACAAAGTCAAATTCCTTTTTCTTTGCATCGTTTTCGTTGCGATTTTGGTGATGCTCTGGCGGGCCATCCCGTCTTAGTAATCGACCGAGTTTTTTTACGGGGTTTCGCCGTTGAGGGATTCCAGTTTTCCATCCTTCCGGAAAACCCATTTTACTTTCAGATCATTCGCATCGCTTTTCCAACTGGGGCGGGATTCCAGAACATTTTGTAGCTTGAGCCATTGTTTTTTGTAATCGAGGCCATGACTCCAAAGATGTCCTTCATAGCCACAGGCGACGGGCCAGCCGAGTAGCATCACCGGATTGTTGAATTGCGGATCAATGGCGATCCTCGAACCACGTGGCACTTTTTTCAATGCGAGTTCGGTCGCGGCAAGTTGGGAGCGGGTGATGAGTTTGTATCCGTGCCGGCCATCGAGGCCGCCAATCAAGGACACAGCACCGCTGAAAAAAAGAACGGCACACACGAGCATCTGGAAAGGTTGCGGCAAAGGCGCGATGAGGATTTGCCATAAAAAGGGGGCGCACACGAGCCAGGCCCAAAGCAGCATTTTTGTGTTGTCCCACTCCCACGGGGCGAAGGCAAAAAAGAAGCAGATGGCGAAAATTCCCAAGGCGGGAAAACAAAAACTGCGAGACTGGGTGTCACCACGAACCGTGACCAACACGAGAAGGATTATCAAAAGCGGCAGGGAGATGCCAAAATTCAAAATCCAGAAGTGGATGCCGCCATCCGCTTGCATCCATCCCGGAAGCCAACGCAGTCCGGATGCCGCCGAGAAGCCGCCAGTGATCAGATACATTGCTCCCGAGGCGGGAAGAATTGCCGAACCAACGAACATCAAAAGTGATCTTCGGGATGGGGGGTGAAAAACAAACAGTCCTGCCAGAATGAAGCTCAAAACGAGGAAGGCATGGGCACTGAAAAACGGCAGTGTGATATAGAGAAGAAATTGAACCACTCTTGGAATGCCTGAGCCGGTTCCAAAAAAATCCTCCCTCCATGCCCTCAGCAGAACGAGTCCGCAAGGAAGCGCGTAAAGCAATCCGCGCTGGGTTACAAACATGGTTAGAAACAAGTTTTTCCAAGCCAGTTCGGTTTGAAAATCCACCATTGTCCATGTGCTAAAAAAGGCGAATCCGGCAATGCCACCGTTGAACAAAAGGGCAGCGATAGCAAATGCGCCTCCCCATCTCCATAGGGCCCAGGCGGTGAGCGCGGAGCCGACGAGTCCACTCCAGACCAGTCCGCGTTCGAGTGGGATGCCCGTGAGAAGGAGAAGGCTATTCCACAAATCCATGCCAAGCGGGTAAACGAGGGGAGATCCTGATAAAATGGGGCTTTCCGGCCAAAATGGAATTCCTGAAGCGAGGTAGCGGATGAATTGGATGTGGATCGATATGTCGCCCAGATTGTTTGGCGAGAGTATGCGCCATTCGTCGCCCACACTGTAGATCAGCCAGATAAAGGCCCGTAGCGATGCCAGGGCGAACAGGGAGAGTAGCAGGACGTCCCAGGCTGTGGGTGTCGGGGCAATCTCTTCTTGTACGCACCAAGCTGTGAAAAGGCCTGCCAGCGTGCCAAGTGCTATGGCCAAATACGCGCCGCTCGAGGTTAGTCCGCCTGCCGCAAATGACCATCCGATGGCGCTGGAGACGGAAACGGCGACCAGAACAAGCAGCCCTGTGATGATGCGGCCAGCGTGGCTCATTGCTGGGTCATTGCTTCAGGAATGATTTTCACCGTGGATCCCAGTATTTCGGAAAACCGCGCTGCAGAGAGGTAGGCTGTGCAATCCTCCTGACCGCTTCTCAGCCGGAACGGGATTTTATAAAATGGTTTGGCGAGTTTTTTTTCCGTGGCTGCTTCCATTGACGTATCGACAATCACAAAATCACAGTCCCAATCGTCCGGCATCGAGTCTTTTTTGTAATATCCGACCCGGGTGAAATCACCGAGCATCCATGGCAGGGGATAGTAGCTGTCGAGAATGATGGAGCCTTTCATGAGGTAGCCGTCGGGTTGGGATTTCGCTGCGGTTAGAACCGGATCGGTGAATTTTCGTATGTCCTCCAACGTTTGCACATACACGTAGGGTTCGCTGTCGTCTGTATAAACGAAAAAGTTAAGACGGATCGAGGCGGCGAGCGAAACGGCAATGAGCGGTACGGCGATGAGCCAGACGCGGCGGCGGTTGCAACGATCCGCCCATTCCTTGAGAAAAGCGCCGAGCATCAGATAAAAAGGCCAGATGATGGAAATGATGCACCATGGCGTTTTGTAGGAAATGAGGGAGTAGGCCAACAGCGTGCCGGTGGATGCGATCGCGGTATAGCGCAACCGGGCGTCGGAGGGTGCCGTGTAGCGCAGGCAGGCGATGAGTCCGGCCAGCGCGGGCCATTCGTAGCGGGCCATTATGGCGATCCAGTAATAATTCAACGGTCCGACGAGATCGTAAGCGGTTTTGTGGTGTCCCCCCGATTCCACGCCGGTCTTCACCCACAACGTGAATGTCTGATAAAGTCCACGCAAAGCCCCGAAATCCCGAAATGTGCCGGAATAGAAAAAAGTGATGGTCAGGACCGCGATGCCGACACCCAGAATCGCATCATCGCGTCCCCATTTTTGATGAGCCAATGGATAGGCCGGGCTCGATGGGACGAGATATTGCCAAACCCACAAAACGATACCGGCAATGGCGAAGCAGCCGAGATGCACAAGGTAAGTTTCCTTTGTGAGAACCATTCCGGTTGCAGCTGTGATGAGCGTGAAGAAATCGCGCCGGGTTCCGTTCTGCCAAAGGCCAAGCAGCCCGTGGAGGAAAAGGATGGAAAATAAAACCTGCCAACTTTCATGGATGGAATACCGGCCGTAGAAGACGAGGCCCGGTGAAACAGCCATGGCCAATGCGGCGAGCCGAGCCACTCCTGCTCCGAAAAACCGCTGGAACCGCAGCATGGCGACCACGCCGAGTACGCTGGCCAATATGGCTGGCAGGCGCAGCGCCCATACCTCGCGGCCGAAGAGCGTCTGTGACAAAAAGACAGCGTAAAAGTGGAGTGGTCCGTGGTAGTTTGAGGGATCGTAGCGGTAGTAGCCGTTGGCTGTCATTTGATCCGCAAACCAACCGTTAATGCCCTCGTCAAAATGCGGGGGCTTGATTTCTATGAGCCAGCAACGCAGAACAAGTGCGATGCAAACAATCACGATCCCTGGCCATGGACTTTTTACGAATCTATCGGTCACGCGATTGAGTTAAACCCTCCACCCATGTCCAATCAAGTGCCGCGCGTCAGTATTGTCATTCCCGCGAAAAACGAGGCTGTACGTTTGCCCCCCTCGATTCGACAAATCCGCAGTGCATTTCCGGATGAAGCATGGGAATTTATCATTGTGATCGAGTTGAGTTCCGATGGCACGGAGGCGGCTGTGCGCGAAGCTATCGATGGAGACCCTCGATTTCTCGTTATAGCCAATCCCGTCGCTCGTGGAAAAGGCTACGCGGTGAAAACGGGAATGCTTCGCGCCCGTGGTGATTTGGTTTTTTTCATGGATGCCGATCTCAGCGTGCCGTTGGGGTATGTCCCGGAGTTTTTAAATCACGTCGCGGAGGCCGATGTGCTTGTCGGCAGTCGTCGCCATCCGGGTAGTATTATTCGGGTGCATCAGCCGTTCACACGTGAGTTTTCCGGGCGGATTTTCAATCTTGCCCTCCGGGTCGTGGGAATAACACGCTTGGCGGATACCCAGTGCGGGTTCAAAGCGTTTCGCCGCGAAGCCGCGCAGGCCGTTTTTTCCAGGCTCGAGCAGGATGGATTTGGTTTTGACGTGGAGGCCTTGCTGCTAGCGGGCCAACTTGGTTTTCGTGCTTTGGAGTTGCCTGTGGAGTGGGCGGATGTGAAGGGCTCGAAGGTTTCCATTCTCTCGGGATTCGAGGCCTTGCGCGATGCAATCCTTGCGGCGAGGCGGATCAAACGCAAATATCCGTCCCATGCCAACTCTCGGAGTTAACATCGACCATGTGGCGACTCTTCGCCAAGCACGCTATCGCGAGCAACCGGAAAGCCACAACGCCGAACCGGATCCCGTGACGGCTGCGCTTGTCGCTGAAATGGCGGGGGCCAGCGGGATCACCGCCCACCTCCGCGAAGATCGTCGCCATATGCAGGATCGGGATATTTTTCTTCTTCGGGAAAAAATCACAACCAAGCTGAATTTTGAAATGGGTCTCTCGGAGGAAATTCTTCGAGTCGCCCTTGCCGTTCGCCCCGAAGACGTGTGCCTTGTTCCCGAGAATCGCCTTGAGGTGACGACCGAGGGCGGGTTGGACTGCGCGGGGTGTCGCGATGCGCTCGCGCCCGCGATGGACCGCCTACGGAGCGTGGGAACGCGCATCAGTCTGTTCATCGATCCCGAGGAATTGCAGATTCGCACGGCGGCGGCGTTGGGCGCCGATTTTGTCGAGCTTCACACCGGCGCCTATGCCAATGCCACGGGAGCTTCTCGCGCCAAGGAATTGCAGAAGCTCGTGGAAGGCGCCACGCTCGCTTGTGAGTTGGGGCTGCGAGTCAATGCCGGGCATGGTCTCAACTACGAAAATACGACAGCCATTCTGGCTTTGCCCGGACTCGAGGAACTCAATATCGGGCACGCGATCATCTCACGCGCCATCACTGTGGGCTTGCATTCCGCAGTCCGGGAAATGTGCGACCTTATCGCGGGAAGGTGAAATGAGGGCGAACGGCTTCGACGCTTTTTTGTTGGGCGCTCTGGAGGAAATCGAGCTCGCTGGATTGACGCGACGTCTCTCGCCGCTCGAAAGTCCGCAACTGCCAAGTGTCACTCGTGGGAATGTGCGTGTGGTCAATTTTTCCTCAAACGATTACCTCGGCTTGGCGGCGCATCCGGCCCTGCGCGATGCCGCCATGTTGGAATGGGAGCGAGGCGGATTCGGCGCCGGTTCCTCGCGACTCATTTGTGGAACGTTGGCTGCACATGAGGAGTTGGAGGCAGCCATCGCTGGCTTCAAACGCACTCCGGCAGCTTTGTCTTTTGGCAGCGGATACGCCGCTGCCATGGGCTCGATCCCGGCCATTTGCGGTAAGGGCGACGTCATCATTATGGACAAGCTTTCTCACGCCTGCCTCATTGATGCAGCGCGGTTGAGCGGAGCGATCCTGCGCATATTCCCACACAACGATCTTGATAAGCTTGAGAGTCATTTAAACTGGTCGTCGCGCAAACATCCGCATGCACGGGTGCTGATCGTGGTGGAATCGGTTTACAGCATGGACGGGGATCTCGCGCCGCTGAGGGAGATTGTGAATCTGAAAGAACGCTTTGGAGCTTGGCTTTTTCTGGATGAAGCCCATTCCGTTGGTGTGCTTGGACCGGGTGGGGGAGGGTTGGCCGAGCAGTTGGGTCTTGGCGACCGCATTGAGGTTCAAATGGGAACTCTCGGCAAAGCTCTCGGCGCCCATGGTGCCTATATCGCCGGTAGCCGCACCTTAAGGGATTATTTGATCAATCGTGCCCGGAGTTTTATTTTTTCCACAGCCCCACCGGCGCCAGTGGCCGCTGCCGCGACCAAAGCGATTGCGATATCATGCTCGCCGGAGGGATCGCGTCTCAGAGAATTGCTTTGGTCAAATATCCGCAATCTCGCGGCAGCACTCGAATGCCCCAATCCCGAGAGTGCGATAGTTCGGCAAATTATCGGTCCAGAGAGAGAAGCCACATTGGCCTCCTCCACTCTTTTAAGTCAGGGATTTCTTGTGCCGGCCATCCGGTTTCCGACAGTGGCAAGAGGGGCTGCCCGGCTCAGATATACCGTCACTGCGGGTCATCGCGCTGATGAGATCGAGGCTCTCGGTGAGGTCTTTCGGAATTTGCGGTCCACAGATTCCGGGTCTTCCGACTGAGTTTCCCATGCCAGTCCTGGAATCCCGATTCAAGTCCCCGTTTTATTTGAGGAACGGGCATTTGCAAACGATTTTGGGGGCGATTTTACCAAGGCAGGATCGGGCCGACATTGTCCCAGAGCGGTTGGAATTGCCGGATGGGGATTTTCTTGATTTGGACTGGACCATGGTGGGCCATCGGCGTTTGGCCATTCTTTCGCACGGTCTTGAGGGAAGCTCGAAAAACAGCGACATCCGGGGGCTCGCCGTTGCTCTTAACCATGCCGGATGGGATACACTGGCTTGGAATTTTCGGGGTTGCAGTGGGGAGACGAATCGGTGCCTGCGGTTTTATCATAGCGGCGAGACGGACGACCTGTCACTCGTGATCAACCATGCGGCCCGCAATTATGCGGCCTTGGCGCTTGTGGGATTCAGCCTCGGGGGGAATGTGATTTTGAAATATCTGGGGGAGGGGGATGTCCACCCCTTCGTTCGGGTCGCAGTCGCTGTTTCCGCTCCTATTGATCTGGCCTCAAGTGCGCAGGTGCTTGATCGGCGAGCAAGCAATCAGTTCTATCTTCGGCGATTCATGAAAAGTTTGGCAGCGAAAATCGAAGCCAAGGCAAAGCGGTTTCCAACCGAGATCAATGCCACAGGCGTTCGTGAAATTCGGAGTTTCTCCGTTTTTGATGATCGCTACACGGCACGGATTCATGGGTTCCGCGATGCGGAGGATTATTGGCGTCAGTCCAGCGCGATCGGGTATATCGATCGCCTTTCCGTTCCGGCATTGCTTCTGAATGCGAAGGACGATCCCTTTCTCAGTCTTGAGTCCTTCCCTTATGCTGCGGCCCGCCAAAATTCCCGGCTTTTTCTGGAGACGCCCGATACGGGGGGGCATCTGGGTTTTGTGGATGGGAGGGGGTTTTGGATAGAACGGCGGATACCGGAGTTTATGAATGAGATTCTGATGAAAGCGCTCTGAGGAGGATGTTTTTCAATGCTTCTGGCTTTTGCGGACTTGCCACGGTTCTTGCTTCGGCCAATCTGTTGTCAGGTTCCTGCTACTTGTCGATGGACGCCGCAATTCTCCAATTTATCAATCATCAACTTGCCATTCCGCCTCTCGATGTGGGGATGGCCGCACTGAGTAGTTGGCCTGTCTGGTGGCCGTTTATTATAGCGGCTGCTGTGGGCGGGCTTTTTTTGGGGGGATTCAAAGTCAGAGCTATGTGGGTTGTGATTGGGCTTGCAGTCGGTTTATCCGACGGATTGGTTTGCAAAAATCTCAAACACCTCGCCTCGCGTCCTAGGCCTCACCAAGTAATCGCGGGGATCCGAACCATCGATCTCGACAAAGCCACTCCGCGCGTGCTTGCGATGGCTTTGCCACTGCGTGTCCGGGTTTCTGCTCCGGAGAGCCCCGCGATCAAAGGCAACTCTTTTCCTTCCTCGCACGCGTCGAACAGCTTTGCCATAGCCACAGTGTGTTTTCTTTTTTATCGCCGCCGGGGGTGGATCGCCTTTCTTCCGGCGGGGCTGGTCGCGTTCAGTCGCATGTATGTCGGAGTTCACTGGCCTTCGGACGTGTTGGCGGGCTGTCTGCTCGGCGCCGCCTGTGGGTGGGGTTGCGTTTCGTTTTCCGCTTTTCTCTGGAGGCGACTTGGAGACAGAATCGCGCCCGTCCTCCACGCTGCCCACCCTGATCTGATCGAATCGTGAAATCCAAAACTGTCTTCCTTTTTCTTGTCTCTCTCACCTTTCTTCGGTGTTTTTGGCTGATTTTCCAGGGGATCGCGCCTCAGGAAGCCTACTATTGGATGTGCGCTGGTCGACTTGCACCCGCTTTTTTCGACGGGCCTCCCGGGACAGCCCTGCTAGTACATGGGTTGGCTTTGCTGACGGGTGACTCTTTGAGTCTGATTCGCCTCGCTTGGCCTATACTCGGTTTTGCAGCCGCATGGTGCGCGTGGTTGCTTGCATGCTCCCTGTTTGATGAGGTCGTGGCTGGCTGGGTGGTGGTCGCTCTCAACGCCCTTCCGGCATTCAATGAACAGTGTGTGACAATTGGCCCATTGATGCCGATGCTTGTTTTTACTCTGGCTGCGGCCTTGGCTGTTGCCAAATCCCGGGAGGTCGTTTCGTTCAATTGGTATGTCGCGGCGGTGTGCATTTCCCTCGCTGCGCTCTTTCGGTATGAAGCCGTTTTATTTTCTCTTAGCTTTTGCTTTTATCTACGGCGTTCGGTTTTTGAAAAGGATCGGAGTTCTATTATCGCCTGCGCGGCCCTAGTTTTATTACCCCTCGTGTTTTTGTGTGCCCCTTTGGCATGGAATGCCTCCTTGGGATGGGTGCCAATGGCCGGCGGGACTTTTCGAACGCTCTGGCAGATTCGTTTCTCCACATTGGGTTTCGAATTGGCTGAGTTTTTCAGACTGTTCTCATTCGGTTTGGGGTTCCTGATTTTTGGTGGCTTTGTTTGGTTGTTCTGGGCAGCAAAAAAAAGTGATGAATATCAGTTTCTGCTTGGCTTGTGTGCTCCTGCGGGTTTCTGGGCGGTTTATGTGTTTCTTGTTGGCGGGAATATCGCGCCTGCCGCTTCCCTCGCTTTTATCCCGATTGTGATTTTCTTGGCTGCTCACGGGATTCACCAGAGATTCATGCCTGTGGTCGGAACGATCCTGGTTGGCATAGCCCTTGTCTCATCGGCATTGATGCTCCGGCAATCCGGTGTGATGAGGGGCATGTGGGCGGCGATCGCTTCGGAAATGAACATCGCCAGTCGCGATATGCCCGCAAGTGTGGGAGGGGGCTTCTTGGTGGCCGAAAACGCCGATCAGGCTTCTATTCTTGCCGTTTATTTCAAAACCAGAACAAAAACCGCCTATCCCCCCGTTTTTGTGACGGAATCCCCGGCCATCAGTAGCCAGTTCGGGCTCTGGCCGTCCTATGCCGATTTTATTGATTCCGACAAGATCGCCGACGAGTTTTTCACCGAGCAAAAGGGAGTGAATCCCTTCGTTGGAAGGAATGCGCTTTTTCTCGGTTCCGAGCTTCCGCAAACGATCAAGGGAGCTTTTGCCGAGATTCGCCCGCTGCGGCAAATTCAACTTCCGGACGGGCATCAATTGACCGTTTTTCTTTGTTTGGACTACCAGACTTTGCCGCTTTGATTTTGGTATGGTTTTTCAAGCTCCGGCCAAGATCAATCTGAGTCTTCGCATTCTTGGAAGGCGTTCCGATGGTTTCCACGAGGTCGAGACGATCATGGCTCCTCTTTCGCTAGCGGACACCCTTGATATCGAGGTTGGGAAGGGGGATGGGATTGATTTCACATGCAGCGATGTCTCGCTGCCGTTGGATGGGACAAATCTCGTTTGCCGTGCGGCGCATGCTTTCGCCCGGCATACCGGACTTCGTTTCCACGCCCGGATCCATTTAAACAAAAAAATCCCCCATGGGGCCGGCCTCGGCGGAGGGAGTAGTGATGCGGCTGCCGTGCTGAAGGCCCTCGACTCGATATTGGGGACTGGTCTTTCCATTAGCGAATTGGAGTCGATGGCTGCGATGCTCGGTTCCGATATTCCTTTCTTTATCCGCTCTTGTCCTGCCATCTGTCGTGGACGCGGTGAAATTGTTGAACCGATTGCATCTCTTCCTGGGGCTAATGTTTTACTGGTCAAGCCGCCTTTCCCCGTTCCCACGGCATGGGCGTATCAGGCCTATCAAAATATGTCCCAATCAGCCGAAACTTTTTCCCAATTCCATGGTTCCATCGCGTTGATGAACGATCTTGAAAAGCCGGTTTTTTCAAAATACCTCGTCCTGCCGGTCCTGAAACGATGGCTCCTTGATCAAGCCGGCGTTCTCAGTGCGATGATGTCCGGATCGGGATCCACCATTTTTGCGATATTGGACAATCATGGCATCGATCTCGAGGAGCGCTTGTTGGTTGAATTTGGATCCTCATTTCTTGTGCGGCATTGCCAACTAACGGGTTCAACGTCGGCGGAACTTCACTGATGGAATCGCCCGACGAGTCCTTCACGGAAGACGAGGATTTCGCTCTCATGCGACGCGTGGGAATGCGCGATGAAGCGGCATTTGAGACATTGATTGAGCGGCACCAGTTGCGAGTCATCGGAACGATTTCAAAAATGCTCGGCGGCTATGAGGGGGCGGAGGATCTTGGACAGCAAGTCTTCTTGCGCGTCTGGAACAGCGCGCCCCGCTATCAAGCGACGGCGAAATTCACAACATGGCTGCTTACCATTGTTCGCAATCTTGTCTTCAATGAGGTTCGGCGCCGTCAGCGTGCGCAGTGGCTTCCGATGGAACACAGCGATGGCACGCTTCGGGAGTTTCTCGATCCGAACGCGCGGACAGGTATGCAGCAGTGTGATCGCAGCGAGTTGAGCGAAGCGGTCGACCAGGCGATTGCCTCGCTGCCCGAGGCCCAGCGCATGGCCATAATCCTGCGCCGCTACGAAGAATTGCCCTACGAGGACATTGCGGACGTTTTGAAAACCTCGGTTTCCTCGGTGAAAAGCCTGTTGTTCCGCGCACGCGAGGAATTGCGGTTGAAGCTCACTCCTTTTTTGAGTGCAGAGTAAAAATATTGCGTCCGTTCCAAATGTCCTTGTGCGCGCCGGGGAATGGACTAATAGTAACTTTGTTTTGAGAAGGTCAGCCAAGTTGCGTCCTGCATCAATAATCGCAAAACCCCTCGGGTTTCAGCGAAAGTTTCTCCACCTCCACTTTACTGCATTCATCCTAATTGCGATGTTTGCTTCAATTAACCTTAGCCAATAAAATATGCATCGTTCCACACCTTTGGATTCCACGGATGAACAGGGATTTTTCTTTCCCGAGCTTGCGCCCGGCGGCGGAGCTCCTTCTCCGGGTTTGGCAAAAAACTTTGTTCTCGATACCAACGTGCTTGTTCACGACCCCCATTGCCTCAATCGTTTTCAGAACAACCATGTTTTCATTCCCGTCGAGGTTCTCACCGAGTTGGACAACTTTAAAAACGAACAAAACGAACGTGGCGCAAGCGCCCGGCGCGTGCATCGTTTTTTGAGCCAAATATTCAGTCACAACCTGTCGAATGTGACCGACGGAGTTCCCACTTCGGGAGGTGGATCCATTCGTATTTTGGTCAACGAATCGGCGCGCGGAGCCAAGCCCACCGCGGCGATGAAGCGCTTTCTGAAGATTTTTCCCGACCAGGATCGCATGGATCATCGCATTATGGCGGCTGCACTTGCCCTTCAGGAAAGGGAGGCGGCCCCCACGATCCTGGTTACAAAAGATCTCAACATGCAATTGAGGGCGATGGCGATCGGGCTTCAGTGCGAGGACTATCTCAGCGACAAAGTCGCGGAACAGGATGTGGACGGCAACGATATCCGAAGCATTCCCCTCGAAGCCCACGAACTCCAACGCTTCGGAAGCTCGGGTGAGATAACCCTTCCAGTCGAGCGAACCGGAGCGATGGAAATCAATGAATACGTCCAAATGCAAGTGTCCGGAGGCAAGTTGCTGCCGGCGCGTCATACGGCTGATGGCGTCTTTATCCGCCTGAATATCCCCTCGCATTTGCAGATCCCTCGAGGCATTGACTTAAGGCCTGCCAACACTGGCCAGCAGTGTTTTCTTGATGCGTTGCTCGACCCTGGCATTTCGCTCATCACGTGCTATGGAAAGGCGGGTACCGGAAAAACCCTGCTTGCCGTTGCGGCCGGTTTGTTCATGACGGGGCGGCACGAATTCAATGGGATGACAGTGAGCCGTCCTGTTGTTGCAATGGGGGATACCCTTGGGTTCCTGCCCGGCACGCTGAATGAAAAAATGCATCCCTGGCTGCAGTCGATTTATGACGCCTGCGAGCTTCTAATGCCGCTGAATCCCACCAAGGCCGACGGAGGAAAGCAACGCCCTTTCAGTGATCGCAAAAAGGAGGCGGCGGCTTCAGCCAATGCCGCATCACACAGTGGTCACCAAAATCCTATTGTGAAGCCATACGAACAGCTCATTGAGCGCGGTCTTTTGGAAATTGAGGCCCTCTGCTACATCCGTGGCCGCTCGATACCGAATCGGTTTTTCGTTCTCGACGAGGCGCAGCAACTTACCCCGCTTGAGGCTAAAACTGTTGTGACACGCATGTCGCAGGGGTCCAAGTTGGTCATGGTCGGAGATCCCGCCCAGATTGACAATCCCTACGTGGATAGTCGCTCCAACGGGCTTGTATATACCCGCAATCGACTGAGAGGTCATGCCCTCACCGCCCACATTTCCCTCACCAAGGGCGAGCGTAGTCCATTGGCCGAGATCGGAGCCAGCAGGATGTAGGCCCGGACTCTTTTTCCAAAAAATCTCTTTGCCGGTTAGCGATGCCAGGTCTAGATGTTTCTTATGTTCACGTTCCTTATTGCTGGCGGATCCTTGATCACCACGCTCGTTGAGCCACCGCTCCCCGAATTTCAAAACCACCTTCTTAATGGAACTCCCGTCGCTGCCAAACAAGTGGTATGCCGCAACCGCTGGGGCACGCCAATGATGCCTGATGGAAAAGGGAGCTATAGTATCATTGCGCCTCCCAATCAGGCCTTCATTGAAAAGAGTCTCATCCAACCGCCCCTTACATCCGCCCCTGTTTATCGTCCGGGGAGCGGTGCTCCAAGCGCATTGAGCTTGGTTGCTCCCGCAGTTGACTCCCCTGAAGGCACAAAATAGGAACCATTGATTCCTCAAACGCCGCCACATTCAGGATAGGGGATTCGTGAACAACGACTGTCCAAAAGGATCCTTCAACGCCCACTGGTTCGCTTTTTTCAATGCGCTCACATTCCAGATTATTATTGGAACGCCACTTATTCTTTATGCGAAGAGCATAGGGGCGAGTTCGACGGTTTTAGGCCTGCTGGCAGCAGCCACTCCGCTCATGACTATGTTGCAGTTGCCGGCTGCAAAATACCTGCCGGTTTTCGGTTACCGACGCTTTGTCATGATGGGATGGGGGGCGCGGACGGTTTTTATCTTTTTTATAGCACTCATTCCTGTGCTGGGTTTTTTGGATAAAACGACAAAGCTGACTTTGTTGGTTTTTTGCATTTTGATTTTTAACATCCTGCGCGGAGCAGCTTCGGCGGCATGGATGCCATGGATAGCTCTCTTGATTCCGGAGGAGGCGCGGGCGCGGTTTTTATCAAGGGACCAGCTTTTTATGTTCTCCGGCTCCCTGTTGGCATTGCTGGTTTCCGCGTTTTTAATCGGAGGCGAGGTTGCCGCTTATGAATTTTCGCTGGTTTTCTTGTTGAGCGGCATGGCGGGTGGCGTTGCTTTGTATTTCATCAAAAAAATTCCTGATGTTCATGCGCCCGACGCAGTGAAGGAGTCGTCCCATCCCGTCTCTTGGAGGAGTATTTTCGTCTATTCCCCATTCCTTGCGCTTCTCTTTTTCAATATACTTTTTGTTTTCGAGGTCGGAAGCTTGGGGGTTTTTTCTGTCCAGTATTTAAGGGATCTTCCGGGTTTCAATGACTCCGTCGTGTTGTATTTCTCGTGCCTTTCCTTCATCGGTTCGCTCTTCGTGTTGCCATTCATCGGCAGGTGGCTGGATCGGTTTGGAAACAAAGCGTTGCTTTTCGTTTCCTTGCTTCTTTTTGGTATCGTGATTTTTGGCTGGTTTTGCCTCGCGGCAGGTCTTGTGAGTTCGAAAAGCGAGGTTGTTTTCACGATCAACTTTCTCTCCGGGGTGGCCGGGGCCGGGTTCAATGTTGCCAATTCGCGGATGGCGTTTGCCATTATGCCTCAGACCGGACGGGATCATTTTTTCGCGCTTTTCAGCGTGATTACCAGTCTTGGATTGGGGGCATCCCCGGTGTTATGGGGGATCTCTCTGGATTATATCGGGACGTTTGAAGTTGTGACGGGGGCGTTCCATTGGCATCGCCATAGCATTTATTTCGGGGTTCTTTTCGGCCTCAATATCCTCACTCTTCTGCAGGTTCGTAACCTGCACGAAAGGGTCTCGGAAAATGGCGGCGATGTGCCCGCCGATCCATTCAAAGAAGCTGTTTAACAAAGGCCTCGCGGTCGAATGGAGCGAAATCGGTTTCCTTTTCTCCAGTGCCAATGAAGCGGGTTGGGATGCCAAGTTCCTGTTGAATGGCCACGGCCATGCCGCCCTTCCCGCTCCCGTCGAGTTTGGTGAGTATGGCTCCGGTAAGACCGATGGCTTTGTGGAATTCCGTCGCCTGCACGAGGGCGTTCGATCCCGTGGTGGCATCAAGAACGATCCACTTTTCTTGGGGGGCATCGGGATCGTGCTTGCCGAGTGTGCGAGCGACCTTGGCGAGTTCCTGCATCAGATTGCTTTTCGTGTGGAGGCGACCTGCCGTATCGCAAATCAGGAATTCGATATTCCGACGGTGGGCGCTATTCCAAGCATCGTAGCAAAGAGCCGCCGAGTCGCCCTGATATTGACTTTTCAGTACCTCGATGCCAAGTCGATCGCCCCAGCGGCAGAGTTGCTCGATGGCTGCCGCTCGGAAGGTGTCCGCCGCGACGAGGAGGCAGGAATGGTGGTGGGATTTCAGCCAATAGGCCAGCTTCGCTGCCGATGTCGTTTTGCCGGTTCCGTTCACTCCGACAATGAGGAAGGTATTTGGTTTGCCTGCCAATGGGGATGGAGCGGGCGGGGTTGGGGGCAGGATTTTGAGGATTTCCTCGCGAGTCACCTCAAGCGCGGTTTCACCCGTGACATCCCACCCGCGGTCGCGGAGGGACTGCAAAATGCGACGCGTCATCGTGACACCCAGATCGGCCCGAATCAGCAGTTCCTCGAGTTCATCCCAGTCGACCGGCGCTCCGGTGAATTTGGCGAGGAAACTTTTAAAAAATCCCGCAGCCATATTTTATTTGGAGGATTTTGAGCCCTCGCGGGATTGCTTGCGGATGTTATCCAGTACCCCGTTGACAAACTTGCCGGAATCTCCAGTGCTGAATTTTTTGGCGATTTCGATGGCTTCGTTGATGGCCACGGCTGGCGGCACATCCGGGCAGTGCAGAAGTTCGTAGGTGGCGACACGCAGGACATTGCGATCGACGGCCGAGAGACGGTTGAATTCAAAATTCAACGCATTTTTTCGTATCGCCTCGTCGACACTCTCGCGGTGGCGCATCCATCCCTGCAGGAGGGTATTGCAAAAGCGGCGACCGCTCGGACTCAGTCCCCTCATGTCATAAAATTCGGATAATGCCGTATCGCTTTCGTCACCCTGCATTTCACGTTGGTAGAGATATTGTGCCGCTGCTTCGCGGGCGTCGCGTCGAAGACCCATATTATTTATTGAAAACTAAAAGATTGCGTGTGGCGGAAACAGCGGCTTTTGCAGCCTCCACTCCCCGGTTATGCTCGGTTCCCTTGCAACGGATCTGCGCTTGCTCCATGTTGTTCACAAGCAAGACCTCATGGATCACAGGTAGTTCGAATTCAAGGGAAATATTTAAAAGCGACTTGGTGACCGCGTCCGCAATCAGGGAGGCATGCGATGTTTCCCCTTGCAGGATCAAGCCCAGGGCAAGTATGGCATCGTAGCGCCGGGATTTTGCTGCGGCTTGCACAAATAAAGGGATCTCAAATGAACCGGGTACCCAAAAGACATCCACGACGGCATTGGGCTCCAAGGAAATAAGCTCTGCGACGGCGTGATCCGACAACGATTGAACAAGTTCCCGATTAAACTCGCTTGCCACAATAGCATAGGCTCTCGATGAACTCGAGTCTACGATTGGCCGTGTCGGGAATTGTTTATCCATGCCACGTGATTTTCGCGATTTTTCGGTATCCTGCAATCAAACAATCGAATTGATGCTAAAAACACTTGCCAATTTGATTTAAGGTGGTTCAAGTAATTATTGCACACCCCCTATTTTCTATGAGGAACCAAAAGAAATTTCAAAAATTCGCAATCGCGTTCGTTTTTCTGTTTTCCGTTATATCGACGGTGCTCATGGCGCAGGCGCCCAAGCCGCCTGCCTCTCAAGATGCAGCAATGACTCCCGGCCTCATTGTTCTGACTGGATTTGAGGGTGACGTGAAGATTGCGACAGCCCAGAACCCCGAAGGGCAGCGACCCTCATCTGGCGCGAAACTACAAAAGGGAGACATTATTCTCACCGGACCGAATAGCACGGCCAGTCTTGCCTTTTCAAATGGATCCGTGCTTCAGGTGCAGAGTGATTCGAAATTTTCCATCGAAGAATACCTCCAAAAACCATGGGATTTCGATGAGGCGGCATTTAAAAAACTCGAAAAAGAACCCACTTCTTCGCAGACAAAACTCAAGCTGGATTATGGTGATGTGATTTGTAATGTGAAAAAACTCAGCTCCGCATCCGAGATGACGGTTTCGACTCCTCTCGGCGTCGCCGGAATTCGAGGCACTACATTCAAGCTCTCCGTTCGTTTAGACAGCAAAGGCAAGCCGCAGAACTCTAAGCTGAGTGTTGTTGAAGGCGCGGTTGCATTCTCCAAACCAGGTGAAAGCAAGCCGCCCATTGTCACTGGTGGATCGGTGTCCACTATGACCCTAACCCCCTCGGCAGATCGTTCCGGAGGCCAAGAGGTCACGGTTGTGTTCAATTCCCAACTTTCACCTAAAGACAGTATGGAAATCATGAGGGTTGTGACTCAAATTGTCCAGCAAGTGGGCGAGTTTGTGATGTCCGCAATTACCGCTCAAGAGGAACTCAAAAAGAAAGAGGAGGAGAAAAAATCCGAAAAAGGCGAGAGAAAAGCTGGAGATGGTGAAAAAAAAGAGGGTGATCAGGAAAAATCTCAAATTGATTTGAGTAAACTCTCCCCTCCACAAACTGGCGGAGAAAAAGCCGCAGAGAAAGCTGCTGTCAACGCCGCTGCTGCCAAGGCTCAAGCCGAAGCCGAAGCGAAAGCAACGCCAACGCCAAAAACAACGCCAACGCTGACAGGGTTTTCGCTGAGTGCTACAAGCGCTACATATGGTGACGCGACCCTGTCGATCATCCCGCCGACATCAGCAAGTTCGGGAGTGATCAGTTATACTAGCAGCGACAAGAGCGTGGCAACAGTGAGTGGAACGAGGATTACAATTGTGGGGGTAGGGACAACGACAATCACAGCCTCGCAGGTAGCCGATGGAAATTACAATGCGGCCACACCGGTGTCCCTAAGTTTGACCGTATCCAAGAAAGCACTGACGATATCAGGAGTCAGCGCGACGAACCGAGTATATGACGGAACAACAGCAGTGGCACTTACAGGTGGCGCGCTTGTTGGAGTGGAAAACGGAGACGCGGTGAGTCTCGGAGGCACGCCCGCCGGCACAGTGGCATCCGCAGGAGTGGGGACAGGCAAGGCGGTCACGGTGGCAGGCTATGCACTGAGCGGTGGGGACGCCGCGAACTACAGTCTCACGCAGCCATCGGGAGTGACAGTGGATATATCACCTGCTTTAGTGACAGTGACGGCTGCCTCCGCAAACAAGACTTATGGGGAGAGTGACCCTGCGTTCAGCTACACATCCAATCCGACAGCGTTGATTGCCGGAAATAGCTTTACTGGTTCTCTAAGCCGCGTAACAGGAGAGGATCCTGGAACCTATGCCATTAATCAGGGAACATTAAGTGCTGGCGATAATTACACTATCACATTTCAAGGTGCCAATTTCACTATTAATACAGCAGGAGGACAGAGTCCAAATTTAACGGGATTTGGCCTGCATGAGCAAAAAGTGGCTTCCAATGGTGTGCGCACGGTTAAAATTATTGCTCCTCAGTCCAATAGTCCCGCGCAAATCACTTACAGATGCGATCCTCAAGATAACGCTTCGATTAGTGGATCCATTATCACGTTGATTGATTCTCCTGTCAGAATTTATGCTGAGCAGGCTGCTTCCGGTGGTTATACAAGTGCGAGTGTAAGTATTAATTTGACTTGGGTTTCGACAACTCGGCCTGAAGATAAAATTTCAAATCCATAGTGAAATCGTTGCTCTTTTTATCGGTTTTTTTCGTTTCGACGGTGCTCTTTGCGGTGGATCCAGTTGAGTTTCAAGTTGGAGGATTTTCATTTGTCCGTCCGTCAGGTTGGGGTTGGGTTGTTCCAACAAGCTCGATGCGCAAAGCACAGTTGGAGGTTTCAGGGGCGAACCAATCTAAAGCGGATGTCACTTTTTTTCATTTCGGACCTGGTCAGGGTGGTGGAGTGAAGGCCAATGTGGACCGCTGGTTCGGGCAATTTCAAAATGCCAAAACCGCGCAAAATGAGGTGACTCTCGGGCGGGTGCGAGTTGTTTTTGTTCAAGCATCGGGGACTTTCTCCAGTGGTATGCCTGGGGGACCTACAACGCCCATGGAAAACTATGCTTTGCGTGGCGCCATTCTCCAAGACGAGGAAAAGGGTGATGTTTTTGTGAAAATGACCGGTCCGGCAGCTTTGGTGGAATCCGCTTGGTTGGATTTTGAAGCGATGGTGAAGGCTGCAGCGGGAACGAAACAATAGCCCGCAATCGGCTTGTTCACTGGTTGCCTTTATTCGATCCGGGAATGGCATCGTTAAAAAAACGAATCGACGCTGCTCTTGTGGATGGTGGGCTCTACGAATCGTTGGATCAAGCTCGTCGTGCGCTTATGGCGGGTTTGGTATCGGTGGATGGTCATGCTGTCACTAAACCGGGTACGCGAGTTTCAGTTGATGCCGCTCTCACTTTAGCGCACAAGGAAAAATACGTCGGTCGGGGGGGATACAAGTTGGAGGGGGCTCTTGCTCATTTCGGAGTGAATCCTTCCGGGTTGGTCTGCCTTGATATCGGCGCGTCCACCGGAGGCTTTACCGATTGCCTTCTCCAAAACGGGGCTGCTTTTGTTTATGCAATCGATGTGGGGCGCTCGCAATTCTCTTGGAGGCTCCAACAGGATCCAAGGGTGCAGAGTCGTGAGGGAGTGAATGCTCGCTACTTAAAGCAGACGGACTTTGATCCGCGCCCGGTGTTTGCGGTCGGGGATGTGAGTTTCATCTCGCTCACACAAATCCTGCCAGCGGTTTTCGATGTTCTCCCCGCGGGTTCGGAGGGCATTTTTCTTATCAAGCCTCAATTCGAAGCCGAACGCGAAGAAGTCGAGGAGGGAGGATTGATACGCGATGCCAATGTGAGGTTGCGCTGCGTGGAAAAAATCCGAATGTTCGTAGTGGCCGCAGGACACGAATGGATGGGGGCAATCGAGTCACCGATTACCGGTCGGGAAGGCAATATCGAATACTTGGCGCATTTCCGTTGCACCTGATATTCGCCGCTATTTTGAATGTTGGTTGGTCTAGAAGTTGAGATTCAAGCTGCTGCTGAAACGGGTCTGGAGATCGCTGCCAGGGCTATTGCCTTGTCCTGAAGTCACCATCATGGTGTTCTGCCAAGAAGCCCATTCGCGAAGGCGCCAACTGAGCGTGGCGCTGGTCAGGAAGTAATCCGGTGGCCCTTCGGTCGCGTTTGTGTTCTCTGTGCTGGAGAGGGCGACGTATTCCGTTTGCTCGTAGCCGCCGGAGAGAGAGAGACTGATTCCTTTGATGAGGGTTTGGGAAACTGTGATGAGAGCTCCTCGGGTGACATTATACTGATCCGGTGAGAGGTTGGAGAAACCTTGATTTTGATAAACAGAAAGAGACAGGCGGGTCTTCTGACGCGCGTTCCAGCCCGCCACAAGGCTGAAGTTCGGGCGGATGTCTGTGCCTTGGAAGCTGTAGGTGGTTTTGAAATAAGTCTTCTCCGTTGGAGTGTAGCTGATCCCCAAATTATAAACGGGACGAAGGCCGACATCCTTCGGATTGGCTATGTCTTGGTCGGACACGTAGCCCACACCGCCACCGGCATCGACAGAAAATTTGGGGGCGATCTGGTAGGTCACCATGAGCATGGCGTCCACAGAGCGGCGGCCTCCATCCAAGCCGTTCTGGAGGGTTTGAAGATCTTCGCCAGCACTGAGGATGAATCTCAAGTTTGTCTTTGGGGTGAGGAGGTAATCTGCAAAAGCGCTTATGCCAACATTCAGGGTGTTGCTGTTTGGTTGACTCACTTGGCCCGTTGCGACCTGAGCATCGGAGGTTTTTGTGTAGGAGAGCGAGGCTGCAGCACCTGCACTGACCGAATCGTTGATGATATATCGAGCGGAAAGGGACGTTGAGGCCGAGGTCTGCAGGTTGTTCGATCCCGTGATAATGTCGTAGCCGCTGCCTGTGGAGGCGCTGGCGGAAAGACTGAGCGTAAGGCGGGTCGAGTTGTATCCGATATTGATACCGGCCGTCATGGAGATGGGGTTTCGCTGGCTCCCTTGACCGGCAGCGGTGTAGTCCTGATTAAAATAATAAGTGTAACCGGAAGCGAAGCGCGCGCCTATGCTCCAAAGTCCGATCTCACGTTCATAGTTAGCCGCAAAGGTGGGGGAGGAAAAAAGGCTGGTTCTGCCGGCGGAGTTGGCGGCCTCGCCTGTGGATGTCTGGGAAGAGTATTCCCAGCCGCTGGTAAGGCCCAGGGAGAATTCCAAGGGGCCGAAATGAAGGCGGCGTCGGAAATTATCCGCAAGGCGATCCATGTTTTCCGAGAGTGTTGCAAATGTCTGTCCAGGCGGAGCCTCGCCGGTTTCCTTCTCGGTGAGGCCACCGTCGGGCTCGAAATACTGAGGGGTGATTTCACGGTCTTCCTGGGGGCCGGCCCAACGGGAACGGAACTCCGCCTCACGGACCGTGAGCACTGTCTGAGCCGTAGCCTGATGCAGGCTTAAATAAGCAAGCAAAGCCAAGCAACAAATCAGCAATTTAACTGCTTTGAGCATTCTTACGGATCAGAAAATATTTAGAAAATCGTGGGGGTTGAGCACGGTTGATTTTATCCTAAACTTTTGACTTGTTTTTTTTGAATAGCATGGCGAGGGAAAAACTTCAGAAGTTACTTTTTAATTTCAGTAAATAGTTGGGGGCAATTGGACGAGCTTTATCGAATTTTTAACAAATTTCGTCCATTCTACTTTGGTTGTATGGGACCTAATCTTTTGAAACAAGAAGTCCGAGGCGTTCCGCAATGAGAACCAACTGGGCCAGAGAATCGACGCCCATTTTGTGCATCACTCGACCGCGATGGACCTTGACGGTTTGCTCTGTGATTCCAAGCGAGGAGGCTATTTGCTTGTTGGGTTCTCCTGTTACGACGTGAAGAAAAACTTCCTGCTCTCTTGTTGTCAACAGCTTGAGTCGATTCTTGAGTGAGGTTATTTCATTCTGGGTTGATCGTTTTTCGTTTGTTTTTTTGATTCCAAGTCGTATGGCTCCAATAAGTTCAGAATCTTTTACGGGTTTTGTTAAAAAATCCACAGCCCCCGCCTTGATGGCACGCACGCTCATCGGGATGTCGCCATTACCCGTGAGAAAGATGATGGAGAGATTCGAACCGGCATCAATCAGGTGTTGCTGAAGTTCGAGTCCGGTCATGCTGGGCATCGAAACATCGAGCACAAGGCAACCGGGGGCATCGGGTTCGTGGGCTTTGAGAAAATCGGTGGCGTTTGTGAAGGGTATCACTTCAAACCCCTCTGCACGTAGAAGGCGTGATAGTGCTCGAAGGAGGGCGGGTTCGTCGTCAACAAGAAAAACTTTTTGTGGAGGAATCATGAGTGGATGGCGTCTAATGGAAGATTGAAGTGAAACAGGGATCCGCGATCTTTGGCTCGTTCGGCCCAAAGTTGACCGCCGTGCGCCCGGATGATGGTGCGTGATATGGCGAGACCCAAGCCCAGTCCGCTAGGCTTGGTTGAGTGAAAAGCATCAAAAATGCGCTCGGCATCTTCCGGGAGCCCGCATCCGCTATCTTGGACTGTAAACTGAATGAATCCCATGTCCTGCTTGCAGGAAAGTGTCATGCGCCGGGAGTCGATCGGGGTATCCTCCATTGCATCGCATGCGTTTTTAATAATGTTAAGTATAACTTGCTCCACGGGAATTCGATCTGCATAAAGAACTGGAAGATCTTTGGGTATTTTTTTGCTTACCAAGACTCCCGATGCGGCCACATCCGTTTGAGCGAGAGCAAGAGCTTTCTCAAACAAATCCGCCGGCTCGACCTGCTCAAGGGCCGGTTCACCTCGGCTCAAAATCGAACGTAATTTTTTAATGACATCCGCTGCCCGGATGTCGGCGGTAACGATGTCATCAAGGATATCGCGAAGCTCTTGCATGTCGGGTGCCCTCTGGGAGAGTAGGCGTTGTGCGGCTTGCGCATTGCTGAGGATGATCGTGAGCGGTTGGTTGAGTTCATGGGCCAAAGAGCTGGACAGCTCGCTCATGGAGGCCATTTGAGCTAGTTGGGCCATTTCCTCATTATGATGGGCCGTTTCTATCGCCAGCGCCTGCCTGTTGCTCAAATCGATTCCGATGCCCACCAGATGGGCTTTGCCGCGAACCTCCACTCGTACCATTTTGAAAAAGTGTGGTACAGCCTGTCCGTCTTTGCGGATCAAATCGACCTCGAGTTCATCGGTGCCCTTTGAGAACGCACGGTCCCAGCTTCGATGGAGTTTCGAGTGGTCCTCGGGACGGAAGAGGGCATCGGTCTTCATTTGTTTTGTTTCCTCACTCGAGTAGCCGGTGATTTTTTCGAGTTGCGAGTTCCAACGCACGATTTGGCCATCTCTGGCATGGAGGTAGAGCATTCCCGGAGCGCTTTCAAAAATGGCGTCGGTGAGTTGGCGCTCGCGATGGAGTTCGTATTCCCGGGTTTGGAGGTTGCTTGCGAGTATGGCGGCGCGGACCATGTCATTGCTCAGTTCCAAACCCATGGTTGCCACGATTCCCATAAAGAAAAGGCTGGCGGTGATGGGGGAATCCATGCTTTCCCACAGCACGAGGTAGGTTTGGACGGAGAGTGCCATCACAAAAACAAGCATGCTCGTGCCTACGACAAGAGAGCGGTGGATGCGCTCTCTGTGGGCTCTTGCCGTCGCGTCCACCAAATAGACGGCAAGCAAAATCAGGCTGAATTGCCCGACGAACATGAGTGGGTTGGGAGTTCCCTCCACGATGGTCACGGACTGCCCGAGGAACGAGATCTTCCTCATTTCGGTGATCGAGGAGTAGTAGATGTTCGGTGTTAAGATGAAATTCAGCAAAAGACCAATTGTTCTCAATCCGCAAATGGCGATGGCCAACCATTTGCGCCCGGTTCCGAGATAGTAGTGAACAAATCCGACCATCGAGATCGTGATCAGCCAGCGAAGAACATTGAAAAATTGCAGTGCATGATTGTATTGGTGCGGGGACTGGACGTTCATCATCCAAAGCTCGCACGCGGCCATTCCCGCAGTGGAAGTGGCCATCAGGCAAAACATGAGGCTGGCGAGGGCATTGCGTTGCCTAAACCAGACAAAGCCGTGTATGGCGGCCAATGTGAGCGAGGCCGCTGCGACCATGGACCAAATGATTGTGACCAAGTTCACAGAGCGGGATTGTTAAGGACTACCGTATAATCGCGGGGGTGGAACCACATGGATCGCGCAATTCTAGCTTCTTGCCCTCGCTTTTATCAAGCGGGAACGGGCTTGGGTTTTGTTGGTATATTGACGTCTTGCATGAAGGTTCGGGTCGGACCCATATTGACACCGAATGAGTTCGCTCAATGGCATGATTCTGGGGCTTGGTCTGTTTTTTCTGGGGCTTCAGCTCACGGGCCAAAACATGCGTGCGCTTGGCGGCGGGGGTTTTCGTAATTTGGTGAGGGGCCTAACCCACTCCCCATGGTTGGCAGCGCTCTGCGGCTTGCTCGCGGGGGCTCTCATGCAGAGCGCGACAGCGGTGACCTTTATTTTGGTGAGCATGCTGGGCAGCGGGATCATCCAATCCACTGCGGCGAGGTTGGTGCTGGTGTGGTGCAATGTGGGCCTCACGGCATTCGCCTTCCTTGCGGCGTTCCCCATTTCGCCCATAGTCGCCTATCTTGTCGGTGCTGCGGGCATCTTGACTGGGGCCGTGCGAACGAAGCCTTGGAATACCTATGCGGGTGCCTTTCTCGGGGTGGGGATCATTTTATTCGGGCTTGAGCAAATCGGCTCGGGGTTGGCTCCATTGAAAGATGCTGCATGGTTTAGCGAGGTGCTGGAGATGGCTCTGGCGGCTCCTTTGCTGGCATTTGTGATCGGGTTTGCCGCTTCGGCGCTTCTTCAATCTAATACCGGGGCGGCGATGGTGGTTATCACTTTGGCTCAAAGCGGCGCACTGGGAGTCGCCCAAGCGATGCCGCTGATCTATGGGACCAATCTGGGAGCGATTTTCCTGCGTGCTTTTTTGGCCTCCGGTCTCCGTGGTTCCTCGATACGGATTGTTCGAATGGAGGATCTGTTTTGTGTTTTCGGTGGAGTCCTTATGATGGGGCTTTTGTATGCCGAAAAGGCCGGGGTTCCTCTTGTGGGAGCCTTGGCCGCGAGGATGAATGGCGGGGCTCCTGTTCAATTGGCGATGGTGTTTTTACTTTCAAACCTCATTCCTGCTCTCGCTCTTACGCCCCTCCTGCCACTCTGCGATGGTGTATTGAAAAAGTTTTGGCCGAGCGACTCCTCGGACAAGCCGGACGTCCCGAAATACCTCACCAGTCAGGCGTTGGCGGACCCCGAAACGGCGCTGGATTTGATACCCAAAGAGCTTGCTCGCCTTTTTGCCGAGATGAGTCCTTCTCGGGCCTTGTGGGGCACAAATCAAGATGGAAGCGAGTCGCCGGCCTTTGTCAGGCTGGGTTCTGCCATTGAGAGTTTTTGCGTGCGGCTGGCGGCCGAGAATCCACTTACAGCGGATCAATCGCTCCGTTTGCAACGCCTCCGAGGGTGGCTGCATACGATTCGACACATAGGCGAGGCCGTTGCCGGCTTGGCTGTGTCGCGAGCGGCGCTGCCGCCGGGGGCTGAAGCGTGCGCCTCGGGACTCATTGCTTGGGTGACACAAAATATCGCCCTTGGCGCGGAGGCCACTTCCAGCATGGATGTGCAAAAAATCCGCGTCTTTTTTGAATCCAGCAAGCCCAAGGATTCGGCCGTTCGCGAAATGCGAAGAAACTTTCTAGGTAAATGCGGAGCCTTTTCCCCGTCGGGAACCCTTGACATGTCCTCGATGGTGGATGATTTCGATATTGCGGGTTGGCTCATCCATCGTCTTTCCAAACTCCAGATGCAGGCGTTTGGGCAGTCGGTATGAGTCGAGCTCAATCTCGGTTTCAAAAAAACGTGTGGACGTTCCGCGTTCTGTCGGACACCTTTCGTCCCCTTTAATTTTCACATGCTTACGCTTTCACAGGTCACAAAATCATTTGGCGGGAGGGTTCTTTTCGAGGAGGCCTCGCTGCAGGTCAACACGGGCGACCGCATCGGGCTTATTGGGCCCAACGGGGCGGGGAAATCCACGCTCTTTTCGTTGTTGCTCCGGCATGATGAACCGGATGAGGGGCTTGTGACCATTCAGCGTGGCGTGAGGGTGGGTTTTCTTCCGCAGGAGACCGCAGCCGTCACCGACCAAACCGTGATGGAGCTCGCGGCCGGTGCCGAGGCGGATGGTCGTGCCGAGGCCATGGCGAAGAGGATTCTTGTAGGTTTGGCCTTTCGCGAGACGGATTTTCATCGTTCTGTCGGTGAGTTGAGCGGCGGATGGATCATGCGCGCCCATCTGGCCCGGTTGCTGGTGGAGGAACCCGATCTTCTTTTGCTGGACGAGCCCACCAACCACCTTGATCTTGAGACGCTCGGTTGGTTTCAAAACCATCTGGTCGGATATCCCGGAGCGATATTGACCATTTCCCACGACCGGGAATTTCTCAATCTCATCTGCCGCAGCATTGTGGAAATCCGCCACCGCAAACTCATTCGGTACACGGGAAATTTTGATGCCTGCCTGGAGCAAAAAAAAGCCCGTGAAGAACAGCAGCTCGCCGCCTACCGCAACCAACAAAAAGAGATCGCCCACCTTGAGGATTTCATTAACCGGTTCCGCGCAAAAGCCAGTAAGGCCGCGCAGGCGCAGGATCGCGTGAAGCAGCTTGCTCGCATGGTTCGCATCGAGGCTCCGGAGTCCGATGAGCCCACGGTGAGCTTTCGTTTTCCTCAACCTCCCCGTGGAGGGCAAAAAGTCATCACCCTTGACGGAGTGCGTCAGGCCTATGGTGAAAATGTCATCTATGATGGTCTCAACCTCGAGGTCGAGAAGGGCCAGCGCACCGTGTTGGTCGGACCCAATGGAGCCGGAAAATCCACACTTCTGAAGATTCTTGCCGGTCAACTGGAACTCGAAGCTGGCACCCGTACGCCGGGTCACAACTGCAGTATCGGCTATTTTGCCCAGCACCGCACGGAGGCTCTCGATGTCAAACGAACGGTTCTCGAGGAAGTGCAGTCGATCGACCGTCCGGTGCCGGAACAGGCGGCACGCACTGTGCTTGGCGCGTTTCTTTTTCGCGGGGATGATGTGTTTAAGCGCGTGAGCGTGCTGAGCGGTGGGGAAAAAAGCCGCCTTGCCCTGGTGAAGTTGCTTCTCGATCCGCCCAATTTTCTCCTGTTGGACGAACCAACGACCCACCTCGACATGCCGAGTATCGACGCGCTCATCCGGGCGCTTCAGCCCTATGATGGCACGGTTTACTTTGTTAGCCACGATGTGCATTTTATTCGAGCCATGGCGACGTCGGTGATTCATGTCCAGGCCGGTCGCATCACCCGTTATGCGGGGGATTACGACTATTACCGGGAGAAGTCCCAAGTGGGTGGGGGAGCCCGTGCCGGCACGGTCGCCTCGCTCGGGAATTTCCAGCCTTCCGCTCCCAAAGTCGCTGTGGAAGAGGCTCCGAAACTTGGTCTCAAGGAAATGAGGGCACAGCGTCGCGCCGAGGCCGATGCACGCAAGGCTGCTGCCAGTGAGCGTCGCGCTCGCGAACAGCGTGTTTTTGCCTTGGAGGATGAAATCCATAAACTGGAGGCATCGCAGCGCGAGTTAAGCAATCAGTTGGAAGATCCCGCAACTTATGAAAACCCGTCACTCGCGATGGAAATCAACCGCAAGCTCGCCGGGGTGGCCGATGCTCTCGAAAAAGCGAATGCCGAGTGGCTCGCTTGCGCTGAACCTGGTGAAGCCCTAGTCTAGCACCTAAACATGATTCCCTTTCGCAATCTCGCCGAGACACGCACGCCTGACGGTTCCCGCTTTTCCCTTCATGAGCATGATGGGGATTATTTTCTCAAGCTGAATGGCCGCCAGCTCATGGGGTCGAATTTAACGACATCCGAGATCATGCTTGCCGATCTGGCTTGCGGTTTTTCCATCGTTCCGGAGCGTCCCCGCATTCTTATCGGTGGACTTGGTTTGGGTTTCAGTCTTTGCCGTGTGCTCGAAATCGCGGGGCCCTCGGCCGTCGTGGTTGTGGCCGAGCTTCTCCCCGAGGTTGTGGCCTGGAATCGCGAGTTCTTGTCCGGGTTGAATGGCAAGCTTCTGGATGATCCCCGCGTCAAGGTCGTCACCGGCGATGTTTTCGATTCCATCAAAAAAGGCCCCGGCACCTATGATGCCATTATTCTTGATGTGGACAACGGCCCGACATCCTTTGTGCAGGCCAAAAACTCGCGCCTCTACAACAGCAAGGGCCTCTTCATGATTCGTGCCGCACTCCGACCAGGGGGGCGCGTGGCGATCTGGTCCGCCGAGCGTGAGCCCGCATTTCTTGCTCAACTCGCCCGCTCGGGATTCCACGCCCAGGAATATGAAGCCAAGGCCCATGAGCGCGCCAAGCGTGCCGCTTACCGGATTTATGTCGGGGAGGTTGCCGTTCAGGAAGAGCGGGAGGAACCGCTTCGCGAAACGCGGCGACCTTTTGCAGTCAAGCGACGAGCTCGCTGACCATGCTCGATATCGTCGCGGGGTCGAAGTTCGGGAAGATGTCCACATCCGCCGAGTGGGTGTGTCCGGCGGCGAGGTGGTGGGCGGCGGTATATGCGATCATCAGGGCATTGTCCGTGTGCAGTCCGGGTGGGGCCGTCAGGAGAGTGATATTCTCTCGTTCCGCCTTGGCCATGGCGAGCGAGCGCAGGTTGGCATTCGCGCTCACGCCACCGCTGATGGTGACAATCCGCCGTCCCTGTTTCGCTGCGGCGCGGAAAAGTTTGGCGACAAGAACCTCGGTGACGGCGGCTTGAAACGACGCGCAGATATCCGGCATGCCCTCTGTGACCGGGCCGTTTTTTTCTAAAAAAATCCTGAGAGCGGTTTTGAGTCCGCTGAAGCTGAAGTCGAAGTCGCCGGAGTCGATCATGCCGCGTGGAAAGTCGTGTCGCTTGGGGTTCCCTGAGCGTGCGAGCCTGTCGATTTCCGCTCCACCCGGATAGCCGAGGCCGAGAAGTTTGGCCACCTTGTCGAAGGCCTCACCGGCGGCATCATCGAGGGTTCGGCCGAGGAGTTGGTATTTTCCGAATCCCTCGACGTCGAAGAGGAGCGTGTGGCCGCCACTCACAACCAGGGCGATATGAGGAGGGATTTCCGGCTTGCCAAAGAAAGGCGAAAGCAAGTGGCCCTCGATGTGGTTGATGGCGAGGAAGGGCTTGCCGGATCCGAGGCTTAGCCCCTTCGCGGTCGAGGCACCAACGAGGAGAGCGGAAGCGAGGCCGGGGCCGATGGTTGCGGCGATGGCATCGAGACCGGAGATATCGATGCCTGCGGCTTCCAACGCCCGATCGATGATGAGGGGTGCGGATATGAGGTGGTTGCGGGACGCGACTTCGGGAACGACTCCGCCGAATTGGGAGTGGATCGAGGCCTGGCTGAAAATCTCATGCGCCAGTACGTCGTCGAATCCCCTCAAAATTGCGGCGGCGGTTTCGTCGCACGAGGTCTCGATGGCGAGAAGTGTCGGTTGGGAGATCATTTTTTGATTTGGCGTGGCGGGGTGCTTTGGGCGCTCAGAATCACCGCTTGGAGGGCATCGACGGCGCGGTTGAGTTGCGGGTCGGCGGGAGGGGGGGTGGTTGCGCCCTCTCCCTTCCGGCGCGAGCGGAGCAGGGCGGTCTCCTGATCGCTCGTGAGCGTCGCGCGAATATGCGGGCTCACGCCGTGTTCGTGAATCAGGTTCCGGCTTGGGGTGAAGTATCTTGCGGTGGTGAGCCGCGCGGCGGAGCCGTCGGGAAGCGACACGACGCTTTGCACGGACCCCTTGCCGAATGTGGTTTCGCCGACGAGGAGTGCGCGACCGAGGTCCTTGAGCGCCCCGGCAACAATCTCCGAGCCGCTCGCGCTTGCATAGTTCGTCAGGACGGCAATCGGATATTCGCGCTGCGAGGTCGATTTGGCGGATGTGCGGTATTCCCGCGACGGGGTGCGGCCCTCGGTCGAGACGACCAGTGTGTTGGGTTCCACAAATTCCCCGCACACATCGACTGCACTGCCGAGAAGCCCGCCTGGATTGTATCGCAGGTCGAGCACGAGAGCGTCCATGCCGCTTTTTTCGAGGTTGTTGAGGGCCGTGGCCAGTTCGGTCGCCGTGGGTTCATTGAACTGAGTGATGCGGACATAGCCGATGCGGGGTCGTGTTTTTTCAAAAGAGGGGAGGATCTGTGCATCCTTCACGCTGGGCACTTTGATGATGGCGCGGACGATCTCAAAATCCTTCACCTGCGATGTGGAAGGCCGGTTGATCGTGAGGGTCACTTTCTCGCCAGCTTTGCCTCGAAGTTTGTCGATGGCGGAGTTGATGTTGAGCTTCTCGGTCGATTCGCCGTTGATCTTTAAAATCTGATCTCCGGGGAGGAGGCCCGCCTCGAATCCCGGCGTGTCTTCCATCGGGTGCAGGATGGTGAGGATGCCTGACTTCTGAGTGAGCGTGACACCGAGTCCGGCAAATTCGCTTTTCGTATCCTCCTGCATGTTTTTGAAGTCTTTAGGCTCCATGAACTGGCTATGCGGGTCGAGGTTGTCGAGCATGCCGTGGAGGGCGCTGTAGGTGAGATCTTTGTAACTGGTCTTGGAATCGTTCACGTAGTCTTGGCGGATCAATTGCATGGCCCGCGTGAGGATTTCGAGTTGCTCGTAGGGGGAATCCTCTTTCTCGGAGCTTTGGGTTTTCTCCCCCCTTGCCGAGAAGCATGCCACAAGCATTGTTAAAAAAAGGAGATAACGCATCGCGATAGATTAGCATTCCCGTCGATTTTGCCAAATGCGGATCGCTTCATTGCGATGGAATAAATTCACCGGCCAGCGGGTGCGCATTGACTCCGGTGGTTTGATCCTCAAAAATGCGAAGCTAGGCCAACCATACCATGAAAAACCTTTTCCGCACCAAATCCATCGAGCAACTCACCCGCGAGGCACAAGACGGAAATACTGGTCTCAAGCGCGTCCTCACTCGCATGAATCTGATCGCACTGGGTATCGGGGCCGTGATTGGCACCGGCATCTTTGTGCTCACCGGACATGCGGCGGCGGACTTCGCCGGTCCCGCTGTGGCTCTTTCCTACGTGCTGTCCGGATTGGGCTGTTTGTTTGCGGGGCTCTGCTACGCCGAGTATTCCTCTTCGCTTCCGATCGCCGGGAGCGCCTACACTTATACCTATGCCACGCTCGGTGAGTTCATGGCGTGGATTATCGGATGGGATCTCATTTTGGAATACCTCTTCGCCGCTTCCACGGTGGCCGTGGGTTGGTCGAAACATTTCATTCCTTTTATGAAGGATTTTTTTGGCATCCAGCTACCCGAGCACTTCTGCCGCGCCCCGCTTGATTATGTGGATGGCAAGATGATCGCGACGGAAAACTTCATCAATGTGCCGGCAATTCTTTTGGTCTGGGTTATCACGGCGCTTCTCGTTGTGGGAATCAAGGAGTCCGTGCGCTTCAACAACCTCATGGTGGCGATCAAAGTGGTGATCATCCTCATGGTGATAGCGCTCGGTTGGGGGTACATGAACCCCGACAATCTGACGCCTTTCATTCCCGAAAACACCGGCGAAATGGGCAAGTTCGGATGGAGCGGCATTCTCAAGGGAGCAGGGGTGATCTTTTTCGCCTACATTGGATTCGATGCGGTTTCGACCGCTGCCCAAGAAACCAAAAACCCCCAGAAAGATCTTATCTGGGGAATGATCGGTTCATTGGTCATATGCGGTATCCTCTTTGTGGCGATGTCGGTGGTCCTTTGCGGCATGGTCGACTACAAGGAACTTCGGGTTGACGCTCCTGTTGTCTATGCCTTGGAGAAAGCCGCAGGCGATGGTTTGAAGTGGCTGCGGATGTCGGTGGAGTTGGCTGTTCTCGCCGGATTGAGTTCGGTGATCCTCGTTCTCCTGATGGGCCAACCCCGCATTTTTTTCAGCATGGCCAAGGACGGATTGCTGCCACCGGTTTTCGCTAAAGTTCATCCCAAGTTCCGAACGCCTTATATTACCACGATCATGACCGGACTTCTTTGCTCTGCGATGGCCGGTTTCCTTCCGCTCAATCTTCTAGGTGAGTTGGTCTCGATTGGCACATTGCTGGCCTTTACTGTGGTTTGCATCGGCGTTGTGGTGCTGCGCAAGACCCGTCCCGACATGCCCCGTCCCTTCCGTACGCCCCTGGTGCCGTTGGTTCCGATTCTCGGCGCGTTGATTTGTGTGGCTCAAACGGTGTTGCTTCCATCGGATACTTGGCTGCGTTTGCTCATCTGGATGGCACTCGGAGTCATGGTCTATTTCCTCTACGGAAAAAAACACAGCCACCTCAATCAACCGCAGTAACGGACAGATTGTTCGCGGGTTTTATTGAGGTTTCGCATTCGGCGGAAGCGCGCCGAAGCCGAGTGCGGTGACTCCTGATTCGTTGCAAAGATCCAGCACTTGCAGGATTCTTTCATAAGGCACCGATTTGTCGGACCGAAGGACCACCGATTGTCCGGCGTCCAGCTTCACCAAATTGGAGAGCATATCGCGGAGGCCGGCATCCTTGATGGGTCGTTGGTTCACGGTGATCTCGCCGCCTGGGCGGATATTGACTAGGATGGGGGATTTGAGAGCGGAATGTTGCGGGGCGGAGGAAGACTTCGGGAGTTCGATCGCAAGCTCGGACTCAATGCGGCTTTCCGTCCAGCTGACGAGCAAGAAAATCACTAACACAAGCAGAACGTCCACGAGCGAGGTGACGTTGAAAAAGAGGCCCTGCGGGATTTGTTTGGCACTTCGAAAGGTCATTGTGATCGAGATTCCAAGGCTAAGCGGGTTTGGGCGTTCCTGCCAACCGGAATCCGCACTAAAAGGCTTTGCGCAGGTGGCTCGGAAGGATGCCCAGTTGCTCGCGGTATTTGGCCACTGTTCGCCGTGCGACGCCGAGTCCTCGTTCGGAGAGCATCTTGACGATGTTTTGGTCGCTGTAGGGATGCTGAGGGTTTTCTTCCCGGACGATTTGGGCGATGGCCTGGCGAACGCTTTCGTTACTCACCGTTTCGCCGTCGCTATTCGTGTATCCGTGGGTGAAGAAATACTTCATCTCGAAGATTCCTTGGGGAGTGGCCATGAATTTACCAGCGGCTGCGCGGCTGACAGTCGTTTCGTGGACACCCACCGCATCGGCGACCTGGCTCATCGTCATCGGTTTCAGGTGGGCCGCGCCGAGGTCCATGAACTCTTTCTGCTGGACCACGATTTCCCGGGCGATGTTCAATATCGTCTGCTGGCGTTGCTGGATGCTTTTGATGAAAAAATTGCCACCTCGGATTTTATCCCGCAGGTAGTCCCGCACTTCCTTTGTGCTTCCGGAAAGCATGTCTTTGTAGTCGTCCGAAATCCGGAGCCGGGGGATCTCGTCGCTGTTCAGCGAGACCGAGTAGCCATCTCCGTCGTTTTCAATGAGCACCTCGGGAGTCACGATCTGGTTGGTGTCGGGCGCGTAGGCGCGACCGGGTAACGGATCGAGTTGGGCGATGACCTCCGCGGCGTGCTGAACCTCGGCGGGCTCCAGATCGAGAGCTTTGGCGATTTCCTGGATTTTTTTGCGACCGAGTTCATCGAGGTAGTGCTTCACGATGCGTGTCTCGGTCGAGTATTGGCGCCCTTGGTTTTTAAGTTGGAGAAGCAGACACTCGGAGAGGTTTCGGGCTCCGACACCGGGGGGATCGAATTCCTGCACCTTTTCCAGAACGCGTTCCACATCGAATGCCATCACGTCAAGTTCCGCTGCGATATCATCCAGTTCCGCGCGCAGGTATCCGCCGGCGTCGAGATTTCCGATGATTTCCACAGCGATTTCGGCGTCCTCCCTCGGCCAGGATGCCGTGCTGAGTTGCTCCAGTAGGTGCTCCGCGAGGGTGGGCGGGCGGACTTGGGAGTCTAAAAAATGCTGCCTCCGCTCGAGGGCCTCTTGCGTCCAAGGTTCCGCTGTTGAACGCTGAGCGTAGTATTCAGACCATTGCTCATCCAGCTTGCTGGTCTCCTTTTTGTCCAACGGGTCGGATTTGTCCGGAACGATCTCCTCCAGGGCGGGATTTGCGCGCAGTTCGGAATCCACGAGTTGGCGCAATTCGGTGAGGGGGGCTTGCAGGATATTCAGGCTCTGTTGCATCTGTGGCGACAGCGTTTGCTGAAGAGCCATCCCTGCGACTTGTTGCATGCCTGCCATATTGCGACGAATCGTCAGGCATGAATGCTGCTACCGCAAGCATTTTTCGCGCCACTTTGAAATGCAGGTAAAAGGGTGTTTTTTTTGTCAAAAAAAATTAAGCCATCCACTTGAAATACGTCTGCTTCGTTGTAGTTTGCCGTCCATGATCAGGCAGATTTGTTTATCCGTATTTCCATTGCTGGCTGCGGTAGCCCCTGCAGCGGAACCGGTCGCTCCGCCAGTCCCGATTTTGCAGCAATTGAACGCGTCATTCTCCTCCGTTTTCTCGAAGGCCTCGCCTTCGGTGGTGGTGATCGAAGCCAAAGGTCAACCGGAGAGCGCGGTTCCCGACGGGTTGGAGTTGTTTTTCCGGGGCCCCAACGGGGTTCCTTATCGTATTAAGCCGGAAAAAAACGGCCCGACGCCCGAGGTCTCGCCGAATATCGGTTCGGGTTTTATCATCAGTGCGGATGGTCGGATTCTCACCAACAATCATGTCATTGCCGATTCGGTCGAGATTTCAGTGAAACTCAAAGACGGGCGCCGCTATGCGGCCGAAGTGATTGGGGCGGACGAGCGCAGCGATCTGGCCGTGTTGAAAATCAACGCTCCGGATCTTCCGGTCGCCGAGTTGGGGGATAGCGATGCGGTGAAGGTCGGGGAGTTTGCCTTTGCCATCGGCACGCCCTTGGAGCTTCCTTACACTTTCACCTTCGGAGTCGTGAGCGCGAAGGGGCGCACACTCGGGCTGGGCGGCCACTATGATGAATACCTCCAGACCGATACCTCCATCAACCCCGGCAATAGTGGCGGGCCGCTTTGCGATATCCAAGGTCGCGTGATTGGAATCAACACGCTCATCAGTGGCAGCAATCGCGGCGTGGGCTTTGCCATACCCATCAATGCGGCGAAAGATGTCGCGAGCCAAATCGTTTCCAAGGGCTACGTGAGTCGGCCCTGGTTGGGGGTTTCCATCGCGAGTCTTGAGGATTTGAAGCAATGGCATGGCCTGTTCCAAGGCGCGAGTCGAGGGGTGGTTGTCCGAGGGGTTGAGCCTGGAGCCCCGGCCCAGATGAGCGATCTCGTTCCCGGCGATGTGATCACGAAAGTCGATGGCAAAACTGTCGAGGTTGCCTCCGATTTGCAACGCGAAATCCTAACCAAAAAAATCGGCCAAAGCGTGGTATTGGATGTGGTCCGGCAGGGCAAATCTCTGCGCATCGCGGTGAAAACCGGTGAGCAGCCGGACAAGTTTATGCGGGCCTCGGTGCGCCGTCCCGCATCCCCTTCCACAGCGCCGCGTACGAATCCCCCCGTGGCTCCATCGACTCCTGGGCTAACGGTTAAAAGCGCGACTCCGGAAAATCTCGCCGCGCTCCAGATCCACCGCAAGGAAAGCGGCGGAGTTGTTGTTACGGAGGTCGAGCCCTACAGTTCTTCCGCAGCGGCCGGACTCGAGGTCGGGGACGTGATCACCGAGGCCGGAGGCCGTCCTGTCTTTGATCCGCAGGACTTGGAGGCGGCACTCGGTTTGGCCGATCAAGATCAAGGCGTTCTTCTTCTTTTGGACCGTCGGGGACGGAAAACATTCGCGATTCTCAAGCCCTGATCCTGCGGATGTGAATCCGATGGCCGTTTTTGCAGGGCGAGGGAAATAATTCTTCCATCAAGACCGGGAATCGCCTTGTATGTTTCCCGTGGTTTTTTATTGGCTTGGCAAAATTTCCGGTGCGTTGAACAGATGCATCGTTTCCGCTTTTCTTGCGGGGCTCGGAATGTGTTCGGCGCAAGCGGCGGAGTCCGGGGACGTTCACTTGGTCGCGGATATTTTCCGACCGCTCTCGCGACCGGCCGAAATGCTTTTGGAGCCGACTCAACTTGTTTTGCTGGTCACGCTTGGCATTTTTTTGGTCGTTGTGGGTGTTTTGGTCTTTGTTCTTATCCAGTTTCGCCCCCGTGGTCCGGAAGATCATCTCACCGAGCCACCCCAGATTTACGGCAGTAACAATATCGAGATGGCTTGGACAGTCATTCCCTGTCTCGTTGTTTTCGTGCTGGTCCTTGTTTCCGCCCGTTCGATCGTCGAGATTCAAGACGCCCCGGTGCCGGAAAATGCGATCCATATCCGTCTCGTCGGGCATCAATGGTGGTGGGAAATTCATTATCCCGAACTCGGCATCACTACCGCCAACGAGATTCATATTCCGGTCAGCACACGGAATGGCGTTCAAACTCCGACCCATATCCAGCTCGAGTCCGCCGATGTGATTCACAGCTTCTGGGTTCCTCAGATGGCTGGAAAGACCGATCTTGTGCCGAACCGGATCAACAAAACCTGGATGGAGCCTTTCCAAGTCGGCACATTTCTCGGCAATTGCGCCGAATACTGCGGAACCCAGCATGCCAATATGCTTCTTCGGGTTATCGTTCATGAGCCGAAAGAGTTTCAAAAATGGGTGGAATCCCAAAAGCGTCCCACAGCCGAGCCTGAGGGCGCCCTTGCCATCCAAGGCAAAAAAGATTTCTTCGATCTCTCCTGCATCAATTGCCATACCGTCGATGGAACACTGGCGAAAGGGGTCTTTGGTCCCGATCTGACGAAATTCGCGACCCGCCAGACACTCGGGGCTGGGGTGGCGCCTCGAACTCCGGCGGATATACGCGCTTGGTTGGCCAATCCCGACTCTTTAAAACCCGGTTGTTATATGCCGGATATGAAACTGACACCGCAGCAACTCGACGGTCTTGTTGCTTATCTGGAAACGCTGAAATAGCCGCCAATGGAAAACGATATCCTCATCGAAGACGATTACCGATTGCCGGATCCCGTTCGTCTGGGAGACGAGCCCGGTTCTTTCACGCGGATCATTCAGAAAATTGTCTTCACGGTGGATCATAAAATATTGGGCTTGATGTATATCGGTTCGGCTCTTTTCTTTTTTGTGATTGCCGGCCTGCTGGCCTCTCTGATGCGAATCCAGCTCATGTATCCGAACAACACGTTTCTTGGACCGAATGCGTTCAATACGAGCTTCACCATGCATGGCACGACCATGGTCTTCCTTGTCGGCATGCCGATGGCTTTCGGATTTGCCAACTACCTCGTGCCGCTCATGATCGGGGCGAGGGACATGGCATTTCCGCGTCTCAATGCCTTCGGATTCTGGGTCTTCTTTTTCGGGGGATGCCTTCTGTTTTTCAGCTATCTGGGCGCGCCGGGTCTTTATGCGGCTGGCTCCGCTCCCGATGTCGGATGGTTTGCCTATTCGCCCCTCACCGCCAGGGCGTTTTCAAGGGGACACAGCACCGATTACTGGACTCTGTCTCTGCTCCTAGGCGGGGTGGGAAGCGTGGCGACCGCGCTCAATGTTTTGGTGACCGTCATTTGTTGCCGATGCAAGGGAATGACTCTTGGTCGGTTGCCTATTTTTGTTTGGAGCATGCTGGTTCTTTCTTTTCTGGTGATCCTTGCCCTGCCTTGCCTCTCGGCGTGCCAGATCATGATCACGCTTGACCGCTATCTGGGGGCGAAGTTTTTCGATACCCAAGCCGGTGGCTCCGCTGTTCTCTGGCAGCACTTCTTCTGGATTTTCGGCCACCCCGAAGTTTACATTCTCATCATGCCGGCCTTTGCGATCACCTCGGAAGTGATTCCGGTTTTCTCGCGCAAGCCGATTTTCGGCTACCCGATCATGGTGGCGGCCCTGGTGTCGATTTCTTTTATTAGTCTGGGAGTTTGGGCCCACCACATGTTTTGCGTTGGCATGACCTCGCTCGAAAATGCCTTTTTCGTCACCTCCACACTCTTGGTTTCCATTCCCACGGGTATTAAAATATTTAATTGGATCGCAACGATGTATGGAGGAAGATTGCGATTCGAGTTGCCCCTGATTTTTGCCGTGGGATTCCTGTTCCAATTCCTCATTGCGGGACTCACCGGCGTGATGTTGGCGGTCGCTCCCTTTGACTGGCAACTTTCGGACTCCTACTTCGTTGTGGCCCACTTCCATTACGTTCTGATTGGGGGTCTTCTCTTCACGATTTTCTCCGGGATTTACTACTGGTATCCCAAGGCCTTCGGGAGAATGCCGAATTTCAAACTCGGTCTCTGGCATTTTGTCTTTTTTACGATCGGCTTTCATATGACTTTTCTGCCTCAGCATTTTCTCGGTTTTCTCGGGATGCCTCGCCGGATTTACACTTACCAAGCCGATCGCGGATGGGACGAATGGAACTTTGTTTCTACCATTGGTGTTCTTTTTCAAGCTGTTGGAATCCTGTTTTTTGTATATAATCTCATTTACTCGTATATCCGTGGGGAGAGTGCCGGAGAGGATCCATGGGATGCCTGGACTCTGGAGTGGGCGACGACGTCGCCGCCGCCGGATTACAATTTTGCGGAGATGCCTGTCGTCAAAAGCCGCCGACCCCTTTGGGATGCCAAACATCCGGATGATCCCGACTGGAAATACGAATGAGTGCGAATACCGAAATCGACAATGTCTGGAAATTGCCCTCCCACCGCAAGGTGGGCATGGTCACGCTGATTCTAGCGGAATCCGCCCTCTTCACTATTTTTGTGGTGGCTTACCTTTTCTACATGGGGAAAAGCCTCAATCCTCCATTTCCAAGGGAGGTTCTGGAATTTCCTTTACTCGGGAGCATCGCCTTGTTTAGTAGCAGTGCCACGATTTTTCTTGCGGAGAAAGCGTTACACAAAGGGAACCGCGCCGGCTTTCTTTTCTGGTGGGGCTTCACGTTGGTGTTGGGCGTTTATTTCCTCTATTTTACGGGCACCGAATGGGTGAAGTTGATCTATGTGGACGGTCTCACCATTGCCACGAATACGTTCGGCACGACATTTTACTCCCTCGTCGGTCTTCATGCGTTTCACGTTGTGGTCGGGGTGATGCTTCTTTTAGGCATCTTCATAGCCGGAATCCGCAACCGCCTTAAAGCCAGCCATACCGAGCATGTCGAGGCGATTTCCTATTACTGGCACTTTGTGGACTGCATTTGGATTGTCGTCCTGAGCGTCGTTTATATCATCAGCGTCAGAGTATGAACCCAGACTCAAAACAAAATCCCAATACCGTTGAGTTGCCTGAACCGACCGGTTGGCCAATCATAGCGGCATTTGGGCTTACCCTTCTTTTTGCAGGATTGATGACCAGTCTGGTGATCACGCTCTTGGGCTTTCTCATCTGTCTTTCGGGATTTATAGGGTGGTTTCTGGATGTTTTTCCCCATCCGAGACATTTTTATGTTCCCGTGGAGCAACCTCCCCGCCCGGAAACGACAGCCCGCTCGATCCAGTATCTCAAAATCGGCGAACGTGGGCACCGGATGCGTCTTCCCATCGAGGTTCCGCCGCTCTGGGCTGGTGTCAAGGGGGGGCTCGTCGGCGCGGCTTTCATGGCCTCGATGGCCTGCATCTGGGGGCACTTCATGTATGGAAGCATCTGGTATCCCGTCAATCTTCTCTCGGCTGCGGCCATACCCGAATTCGCGGAAGCCAGCACGGAAACGCTCAAGGAATTCAATCTCTTTTCCCTGGTTGTGGCCACTTTCAGCCATGGCAGCATCTCTATAATGATCGGCTTGCTCTACATCACACTGCTGCCGATGCTTCCGGCCAAGTTCGCCTGGTTTTGGGGGGGCATTATCACGCCGCTTATTTGGACGGGATTTCTTTTTGCGACCATGCGGTTTGTGAATCCCATATTGAGTCAACGTGTCGATTGGTATTGGTTTATTGCCTGCCAAATCGTTTTCGGCATGGTCTGCGGATACATCGTCTTCAAAGAGGAAAAGGTGGAAACGATGCAGTCCCTCTCCTTTGCGGCCAAACTTGGAATCGAAGCTCCCGAGGCAAAAAAATGAAACATTTGGCGTGCTTATTCCTTTGCCTGCTTTTGATTTCAGGTTGCGACTGGATGCCTGGTCGTCCCACCCTTGCCCAAAAATGGCGCTCTCCCGAGGACGTGGTTGCCTTCAAGGATCTCTATGCCCAAAATTGTCTCGCCTGCCATGGAGACGGTCAATCGAAGGCCGGTTCCATCACGCTTAAAAATCCGGTTTATTTGGCCGCGATTCCGCGCGATGTCCTGCGCTCCACGATAGCAAACGGTGTCGCTGGTCACAATATGCCTGCTTTCTCGGTGGCAGCGGGTGGTTCGCTCCAAGACTCGCAAATTGAGACTTTGGTGGACGGAATTTTGGCTTGGGCCGATCCCAAGAAATTGCCAGCCACACCGATCCCTCCTTACGCGGCGGCTTTGGGGGATGTCGTTTCCGGCAAGGCCGCCTACACCGCCTCTTGCGCCTCCTGCCACGGACCCGATGGCAAGGGAGGCAAGGCAGGTTCGATTGTTGACAAATACTATCTCAGCTTGGTGAGTGACCAGTATCTTCGCTCTGTCATTATCGCCGGGCGCCCGGAACTCGGATGCCCCGACTTTTCCTCCCGCAGGCCCGGATCACCCATGACTCCGCAAGCCATAGCCGATGTGCTGGCCTGGATCTCCTTTCAGCGTGTCAACGAATTCGACCAACCGCTCTCCCAACCTCCGGCCCAACGATGAAACACGAGCCCGATAATTCCAATCTCCACGACAAGTCTGCGCCCTGCGCCTGCTCAGCCGCTCCCGCACCGGACAATAGCACCCGTCGCGAGTTCATGCTCAAAATCGGTTTCGCTCTCAATGCCGTCGCCGGTGCGGCTGTTGGCATACCGCTTCTGGGATACGCATTCTCCTCTTTTTTCAAGAACCATGAACTCGATTGGGTGAGCCTTGGACCGGTTGACAAGTTTCCCGAAGGAAAAACCCGTCTCGGCCAGTTTAAAAATCCCGTCCACCGCTCCTGGGACGGTGTCACGGCCGAAGTTCCATGCTGGGTTCGCCGCATATCGGGTGACCAGTTTCAGGTTTTTGCCATCAACTGCGCGCACTTGGGTTGTCCGGTCCGCTGGTTTGAGGAATCGAAGCTTTTCATGTGCCCGTGTCACGGTGGCGCTTATTACGAGAACGGCGATCACGCCGCCGGACCTCCACCCCGGGGCCTTTTCACCTATGAGTTCAAGGTTCAGGATGGTCAACTGATGATCTTGGCCGGTGCCCTGCCGACTCTCGCCCAGCCGAACGCATGAAATCGCCTGTCCAAAAACTTAGCGATCTCGGGAAGGATCTCTTCCTTTGGTTTGACGACCGTCTGCATGTGAAGAAAATCTGGGACTCCACTGCTGGCCATCACGTGCCGCAAAGTGCGGGCAGTTGGTTCTACGTCTTTGGAAGCGCGACGCTCCTGTGTTTCATGATGCAGCTTGTCACCGGCATCATGTTGGCCTTGGTCTATGTCCCCTCGGCTGATGAAGCCTACGCGACGCTGGAATATCTGACCTACCACCAGCAGTTGGGTTGGTTTCTTCGTGCCGTCCACTATTGGGGTTCGAATTTCATGGTCGGGATCATGTTGCTCCACATGACCCAGGTTTATCTTTTTGGGGCTTACAAATACCCTCGCGAGATCACTTGGATATCCGGACTCGTTCTTCTCGTTCTCACACTCGGCCTGGCCTTCACCGGCCAAGTGATGCGCTTTGACGAGGATGCCTACTGGGGCCTTGGCATCGGGGCCGCGATCATGGGCCGCGTTCCATTTATCGGCCAACAACTCGTGGACTTCATGCTTGGCGGCCAGATTATCGCCTCGGAGACACTGTCCCGCTTTTTTGCCCTCCACGTTTTTGTCCTTCCCGGATCGGTCATCGCCATAGTGAGCCTCCATCTACGCATGGTCCTCACCAAGGGCATCAACGAATATCCCGTTCCCGGAATGGTCGTTCGTCGACAGACCTACGACAAGGAATACGCTGCCATCATCAAAAAAGAAGGCGTGCCATTTTTTCCGAAGGCGATTGATAAAGACATTATCGCCGCCGCGTTTGTGATCGGCGGCATTGTGACCTGTGCTTGTGTCTTCGGTCCCAAGGGCCCGAGCGGACCACCGGACCCGCTCCAAATCAATGCCTCCCCACGGCCGGATTTTTGGTTTCTCTGGATTTTTTCGATTGCCGCCCTCATGCCTGAACAGATCGAGACTGTGGCCCTCCTCGCCGGCCCCGCTGTCATCGGGCTTATTCTCGTCGCACTTCCGTTTTTTAATGGCACCGGCGAGAAAAGTTGGCGCCGTCGCCCCGTGGCCGTCATTATCGTTCTTCTTACTTGGATCGGGCTTGGCATGCTCACCTACCTTGGTGCCACATCCCCATGGTCACCCGTAATGAATGCCTGGTCGGCGCAATCCACGCCGGACGCCCAGATTCTCCATCGTTCGCCACTCCAGCTTCAGGGGGCCGTTGTCCTCCAATATAAGCAATGCCGCAACTGTCATGCGATTGATGGCCTTGGTGGCGAGCGCGGACCCGACCTGTCCGATGTCGGCATGCGACTCACGCGTCCTCAACTCACCCGCCAAGTCGTGCAGGGTGGGGGAAATATGCCCGCTTATGGTCAAAACCTTTCCCCTGCGGAAGTCGAAGCCCTTGTGGATTACATGGCGTCGCTCGTTCCCGCTGGCGTCCCGCCCGCCCGTGACTACACTCTCCCGCAAAAAACGAAAAATTGACCACAGAGGGACCACTGAAAAATATTGTTTCAAAAAAATCTGTAATTCGCTTCTGTCGAAAAAAGATACCGAGTTCCTCCTTCCATCCCCCGAACAAAATCCACTGAAAACTTAATTCTTAAACCTTAAAACTCTTATGTCCCAACTCGGTATGGTCGGCCTCGGCCGCATGGGTGCCAACATGGTCCTTCGCCTCCTTCGCGATGGACACAAATGCACAGTCTTTGATCGCTCACCCGATGCCGTCAATGCTCTCGTCAAAGAACAGGCGACAGGTGCCACATCCTTGCCCGATCTTGTTTCCAAGCTTTCCGCTCCGCGTGCCATTTGGCTGATGGTTCCTGCCGCGGCAGTCGACAGCACGATCGATGAACTTCTTCCCCTGCTTGAAAAAGGGGACACCATCATCGATGGAGGAAATTCCTACTATGTGGATGATATTCGCCGTGCGAAGCGCATCGCTGGGAATGGCATTCACTACATCGACGTCGGCACGAGCGGCGGCGTGTGGGGCTTGGAACGTGGCTATTGCATGATGATCGGTGGCGAGCAAGAGATCGTTCAGCGTCTCGATCCGATCTTTGCGACCCTTGCTCCGGGCATCGGCGACATACCTCGCACCGAGGGCCGCCCTGAAAACCAGGGGACCGCCGAACGGGGCTATCTCCACTGCGGAGGCAATGGCGCCGGCCACTTTGTAAAAATGGTCCACAATGGCATCGAATACGGCATCATGGCCGCCTACGCCGAAGGTATGAATGTTCTCAAAAATGCGAACATCGGCAAAAAATCGCAAATGATCGATGCGGAAACAACGCCCCTCCGCGACCCGGAACATTACCAGTTCGATTTCAACCTTACGGATATTTCGGAAGTCTGGCGCCGAGGAAGCGTCGTTGCCAGTTGGCTCCTCGATCTCACCGCAAACTCGCTCGTCAAGGATCCCTCGCTTCAGGAGTTTGCCGGCCGGGTGAGCGACTCCGGCGAAGGGCGTTGGACGATCAAGGCCGCCATCGATGAGGGGGTTCCCGTTCCTGTTCTCACCACGGCCCTCTACGAACGCTTTAGCTCCCGGGGGGATGCCGACTTCCAGGACAAACTTCTTTCCGCCATGCGCTACCAGTTCGGCGGCCACCTCGAAAAGAAGTAATTGACCACAGTGGACACAGATATCACAGAGAAGAATTTCATGGCAAAAATCCCATCGTTCTCTGCGCGGTCCCAGAATGAAAAAATTGCTTAAACCTTAAACCTTAAAACTCCTATGCTCACCTCACATCCCGCCTGGGACTCACTCACCGATCAAGCGGAAAACCTCCCGCACCTCGCCGAACTCTTTGAGGAGGATCCTCGCCGCGCGGAGAAATTTCAGATCGAAGCCGCCGGGCTCTTTTTCGATTACTCCAAAAATCTCATCACCGAGGCCACAGTGAAATCCCTCATCGAACTCGCCAATGCCGCCGGGCTCCGCGACCGCATCGATGCGATGTTCCGAGGTGATAAAATCAACATCACCGAAAATCGCGCCGTCCTTCATACCGCCCTTCGCGCCCCGCGCACAGCCTCGATCAAAGTCGATGGCGAGGACGTCATTCCCGGGGTCCACGAGGTCCTCGACCGCATGGCCGTGTTTTCCAACCGCATTCGCAGCGGGGAGTGGAAAGGACACACCGGCAAGCGCATCAAAAACATCGTCAATATCGGCATCGGTGGTTCCGATCTTGGTCCCGTGATGGCCTACGAAGCTCTTCGGCACTACACCGATCGCTCGCTCACCTTCCGCTTTGTCTCGAATGTGGATGGCACCGATTTCGCCGAGGCCACGCACGACCTCGATCCGTCCGAGACCCTTTTCATCATTTCCTCAAAAACCTTCACCACCCTTGAGACCATGACCAACGCCGCAACGGCACGGGAATGGTCCCTCGCCGGCCTTGGTGGTGATGCCAGCGCCGTTGCCAAGCACTTCGTCGCCGTTTCGACGAATGCCGAAAAAGTCTCTGCATTCGGTATCGATACCGCCAACATGTTTGGATTTTGGGATTGGGTGGGGGGACGCTATTCGATGGATTCCGCCATCGGGCTTTCCAACATGATCGCTCTCGGGCCGGATCACTTCCGCGAAATGCTGGCCGGGTTTCACGAAATGGATGAGCACTTCCGCACGGCTCCTTTCGAAGAGAATATTCCCGTTATCCATGGACTTCTCGCGCTTTGGTATAACGACTTTTTTGGCGCCCAAACGATTGCTGTCCTTCCTTACGAACAATATCTCAAGCGCTTCCCTGCCTACCTGCAGCAACTCACCATGGAAAGCAACGGCAAGCACGTTCAACTTGACGGTGCCGAGGTGAACGCCGACACCGGCCCGATCTACTGGGGGGAACCTGGCACGAACGGCCAGCATTCGTTCTACCAACTCATTCATCAAGGAACGCGGCTCATTCCTTGCGACTTCATCGCCTTCGCCAAGTCGCTCAACCCCCTTGGCCGGCATCATGACCTCCTCATGTCGAATGTCTTTGCCCAAACCGAGGCGCTCGCCTTTGGAAAAACGCTTGAAGAGGTCGAGGCTGAGGGCACGCCATCCGCGCTGGCGCCCCACCGCGTCTTCGAAGGCAACCGTCCTTCGAACGTGATCATGGGTGAAAAACTCACTCCCGCCGCGCTTGGGCGACTTGTCTCGCTCTATGAAATGAGCGTCTTTACGCAAGGTGTGCTCTGGAATATCAACCCCTTCGATCAATGGGGGGTCGAACTCGGCAAGGTCTTGGCTCAACGCATCATTCCTGAGTTGGAAAGTGCGTCGGAACCCAACCTTCAGCACGACAGCAGTACAAACGCCCTCATCCGCAGGTATCGCAAACTCAAAACTCAATAGGATGAGTGGTTGTTTTTTAGCTGTAACGCTGCGGTAGGGCTCTCGACGTTCGTGTTTTTATTCTATATTCGGAGCTTTGAGGTTGAAAATGGTCGGGCAGACTCTTGCAGGAAATGGTAGCCCGATGTGTCGGTGTGTTGTACTCGAATGACCTACTCGCAATAGAGATCAGGATAGACACCGTGAATTCTAGATTTTAGAAACTCGAAAAACTGGAACTGGAATTTATTGCATTCGCATGATACCAAAAGTCGCTTGTTTTTGGATTTTTGAAAAAGGGCACAGGCGTCCCACCTGTGTGCGTTGGTATGCTCCTTGTTTACAATTGGAAGGGTGCGAGCAAGTAGACCAGTGTCCACAAAAGCCGAGACGGCCCTGCCCCCTTTCTTTTGCGCTGCAAAGTCCAATTTCAAAGGTACAATGGTTTGGACGAGTTCCATGAGTAACTCGCCGCAATGCCTGAGCGGGGGCGCAGTTTTTGGTTTTCAATTAAATGAGCTGTAGATTTACCAAGCCGAGCCTTGGTGGTTTCGGTAAACTCGGAATGTCTTTTCGCGTTCCGTGAGAAAATCAAGGAAACCCTTCAAGCTCGTATCGAGAGTCCTAGCTCGGTTGCGTGATTCTTGCGTTAATTCCCGAGAATTTTCGATATCCTTTGGGTTGCACGCGATTTTTGTGGCGATTTTTGGGACGATGATTCTCTTTAACGTGGGGGAAAGGGTGTCGAAATTTGAAAGCGGGTCCGATGGGTTTATTGGAAGCTCAGGTGAGTCGGGACCTCCGCAGAAAAATACCACTGATTTGCCTCCTTTGGAGAATGTCGCCGTGATGGCGGCGCCGGTGAATAACTTCAAGGCGATCACCACCACGGCGATCTCGCCTGTGAGTTTCAATATGGAGCAAATGTTTACTTCCACCCATTCGCGGGAGAGTGGAGGTAAGGCAGGCGGTTGGGGAAAGTCATCTGCGGGGAAGGGAGCGTGGGGGAATGGCTTTGGAACCAAGAGCAAGGATGATTTGATGTTGGTGGGGACGTTTTTTGATTTGAAGCAAACTCAAACAGGGAAACAGCTCCCCACAACTCATGCGGACTGGGTTAAGGTGATCGATGGATTTGTGAAAAGCGGGATGAATCATGCTGTTTGTGCCAAGTATTTTCACGCGGGCCCGATATACACTTCGCATTTTTGCATTCCGGTGCAGAGCGCCACTGAAGGGCCGGCGCACTTCGGCTTGCAGGGCTTGGTGAAGCCCACAAAGTGGTTCATCCATTACCGTGGCGGTTTTTCCCCGCCGCGTACTGGTCTCTATCGGTTTTGGGGGCGCGGAGATGATGTGCTTATGATCTTTGTAAACAGGGCTCGGGTCCTAATGGTGGGTGAGCAGTATGTCTATTATTTTACCAATCCGCCAACGTGGAGGTTGGGGAGGGTTCCATACCCTGGTTCGTGGGTGATGCTGAGTCAAGGGGACACCTACAGACTCGACGTGATTATGGGAGAGTGCCCCGGCGGGTTGTTTGAGTCCCAGTTACTGATTGAGGAAAAATCTGCAAATAAAATCGGCGCAGATGATCAGTACCGTCCGCTCCCGGTTTTCAGTACCTTGCCCATTGAAGGAAAGCCTCCGCGCAGCCAGCACTACGAAGTGGAAAACGAGCCATTGGTAATGAGCCCGCTGAAAAATGTTCTCGATCTACGTGATCAGTGATCTGCTTATAAGGAACGGTCAGCGTGAGGAAGTCCGCCTTTTTTTACTTCAGCAGGTCGGATCACTTGCTGCCGGGCTTGATAGCGGTCGAGCTGATGAGGTCGGAGGGGAGGTTGTCGGGGGAGAATGTTTCGACATTCATTTTCACAAGTGACACAAATGGACATCCAA
>JALQZP010000200.1 GCA_023258235.1 Terrimicrobiaceae bacterium
GAAGTGCTTAAAATCTGGTTTTTTCTGGGGTGGTGGAATTTCAAACCGCCCGGCGTCAATTTCTTGAAGATGCCTTTTTTATTTTGTGATTCCCAATCTCTGACAGATCTCACGCGTGGCTGTGGATTGATTGAGTGTGTAGAGATGGATGCCCGCGACACTGTTGTCCAGAAGGTCGGCGCATTGCTCCGTGGCATAATGAAGGCCGATCTGGCGAACGGCTTCCGGCGAGTCACCGGCTCGCTGAAGGGCTTTGAGCAAGCGGGCCGGGTAGCGTGCGCCGCCCGCAAGTTCGGCCATGCGCTTCATCGACGAGAGGCTGGTCACAGGCATGATACCGGCCACAATGGGAACGGAAATGCCTGCCAGATCGCAACGCTCCCGAAAATCGTAGAAATCCCGGTTTTCAAAGAAGAGTTGCGTGCAAATGTAGTCAGCACCGGCGTCGACCTTCTGCTTAAGGTAGTCCATTTCAAGCAGGCGATTGGGAGTGGAAGGATGGCCTTCAGGAAAACCAGCGACGCCGATTCCGAATCCACGTGGGTCGGAGTGGCCTGTGAATTTCTTGATGAAGCGGACCAGATCAGCGGCTTGGGGAAAGGTGTCGCGTGTGTGGTCGTAGTCGGATCGATCCCGTGGAGGATCTCCCCGGAGAGCCAGGATATTGCTGACTCCAGCCTCTGCGTAGCGTTGCAGAATCACATCTATCTCCGCTTCCGTGTGACCCACGCACGTGAGGTGAGGAACCGGGTCGAGGGACGTTTGTTTTTTGAGCCTGAGTACAAGATCGTGTGTTAATTCGCGTGTCGATCCTCCCGCTCCATAGGTCACGCTCACGAACGCGGGTTGTATGCTCTCCAGATCCAGTATGGTGGTGAAGAGATTCTCTTTGGCCTCGGATGTTTTCGGAGGAAAGAACTCGAAGGAGATCGTTGGCTTTCCTTTGGAAAAAATATTGCGGGCGTGCATGGGACCGAGTGGAGTGTTTTAAGAATTAAGTTTTAAGTTGGGTGGCCTGGGTCGCCAAGTGGAAGTGGGAATCCAAATTTACCAACCTAGAACTTTAGCGAATATAAGCGGTGCCACTATGGTGGCATCGGATTCAATGACGTATTTTGGAGTATCTACACCGAGTTTGCCCCATGTTATTTTCTCGTTGGGAACCGCTCCGGAGTAACTTCCATAGCTGGTCGTAGAGTCGCTGATTTGGCAGAAGTAGGCCCAGAGTGGAACATCGGTGCGGCGGAGATCCTGGTGGAGCATGGGCACCACACAGATCGGAAAATCTCCTGCAATGCCTCCGCCGATCTGAAAAAATCCTATGGGTGTCTTAGCGCTTGTTGGAGTATACCATTCGGCCAGAGACATCATGTATTCGATTCCGGTTCGGACCGTGTGGACATTTTTGATCGTGCCCTCCATGCAATGGCCTGTAAACATATTGCCGAGCGTGGAATCCTCCCAACCTGGGACAAACATCGGGAGGTTTTTTTCCTTAGCAGCAATCATCCAACTGTTCTTCGGATCGATTTGGAAGCTGGCCTTGAGTTCCTCAGAGTCCAGGATGCGCCAAAAAAACTCATGCGGGAAAAGTCTCTCTCCTTTGGCATCCGCTGCCATCCACTCGCGCAGGATCACATTTTCAATGCGTCGCATCGCCTCCATCTCGGGAATGCAGGTATCCGTCACCCTGTTCATGTGCCGTTCAAGGAGCGCTTGTTCATCCGCTGGAGTCAGATCGCGGTAGTGGGGTATCCGCTCGTAAAAATCATGAGCAACGAGATTGAAAATATCCTCCTCGAGGTTGGCTCCCGTGCAAACGATTCCGTTCACCTTCCCTTGGCGAATCATCTCCGCCAGCGAGATCCCTAGTTCCGCTGTGCTCATGGCACCAGCCAGCGTCAGGAGCATGATTCCCCCATCATCGATATGCTTGGAATAGGCATTGGCCGCATCCTTGAGCGCAGCCGCATTGAAGTGCCTATAATGATGGTCGATGAATTGGGAAACGGGTCCTGGTGTCATTTTAGAAATTTTTTGAAAGAAGGATTCTGATCTTTAAAAAAAGAAGATCAAGAAAACCTGAGAAAATCCCGTTCTCTCGCTGCTTGCCTGATTTCTGTTTCCCTGTCTCTGGATTTGTTCACAGGGTTTAAGAAAAAGGATTTTTTATTTGGATAGAATACAATCATCTTAACGGTGTGAATAAGCTTCAACATCATTGTTCCCCGCTTTGAACAGGCTTGTTCCACGATAGAGAACCCCTGTTGATAAGATTTTTCATTTTGAGAACGAAAAAGAATAAATGGAGAAGATTGTCCGTTTTTTCGCAGAGACTCACAAAGAAACACAAGTTATTCGCACGCTCTTATCAATCGGATTTCATCTGATCTGGGCCAAGATCACATTGCAGGTGAAGTCTTCTTCCACAGTTAAATTGCCTTTGGAAGCGGTTTTCTTTTTTACTTCGATGTTGCGTATGCCGATCACCCTGGGTTGGCCAACTGGAAGTTTTGAAGAACCTTGAAAAATGCGATTTGTTAATCGCCGGAAACCCACAGTGACACTTTCGGAAAGAGTTATTTTCAAGGAAAGCACACCATTTTCATAACGACCCTCCATGGAGGCTTGGTTGTTTGAAAGGCGGCACTGGGATTGAAAGGCGGTCGATGATGGAAGAGAATGGGAAAAAAGGATCCGTCCACCTTTAAGGGTGGGGATTTTTGTCACTGAATTGTCAATGTCGGTTATGTCGGGAAGAGATACATGAGAAAGAGCGCTGTTTATTTCTTCGGCAGACTTTGGTTCTGGAAATTGAAGGACAGCGACATCAAGTTGGGCTGCGGAAACGGCCAGCAATGGAAAAAAGAAAAGAAAAGCAAAAAGTCGTGAAATCATGGATTCGGATTTAACGGCTCACAACGAAAAGACAACAAGAATCCCATGGAAAACATTCGATGGGGAAGAGAGATTGGCACACACGTGGAAAAAGAAAGGAGGGCTTGGGGCCATAGCTTGTATTCACGGTATGAGTGGCTCAGGGGAGCAATTTCACCCACTGGCTGAGCACATAGAAAACTTTTCCTTTTATGCCTTGGATTTGAGGGGGCAAGGGAGTGATCCCAACCATTCATGGCGCGGGCTCCGTTTAGATTTAGAAGCCCAACTTCGAGACATAGCCGCTTTTTTGAATTCCATTCGACAATTCCATCCCGAAGGGCCT
>JALQZP010000201.1 GCA_023258235.1 Terrimicrobiaceae bacterium
ACGAAGGTGGCCGCCACACTCCGTTCTTCTCGAACTACCGCCCGCAATTTTACTTCCGCACCACCGATGTGACTGGAACCGTGAAATTGCCCGAAGGCGTCGAGATGGTCATGCCTGGTGACAATGTCTCTGTGGAAGTCGAGCTCATCACTCCGATCGCCATGGAAAAAACCATTCGCTTCGCGATCCGCGAAGGCGGCCGCACCGTGGGTGCCGGACGCGTTTCCGACATCATCGCCTAATTGCCCGTAGCCACAGGCAGGATTAATCTTTAGTCCGAAGGTCAGTAGCTCAATTGGTAGAGCAGCGGTCTCCAAAACCGCTTGTTGGGGGTTCGAGTCCCTCCTGACCTGTGGCCTTTTTTTCCCATTCTCAATCCGATGTTTTCCAAAATCCGCAAGTTCACGACCGAAGTTCGTGCCGAACTCGGCAAGGCCCAATGGCCGTGGGATCCCAACGAAAAGGGATTCCGACGCTACAAGGAGCTTACGGATTCGACGGTCGTGGTTTTTGTTGCCATGATCATCCTTGGCGGTTACATCGCTTTTTTCGATTTTATTCTTATTAATGTGGTGGGTTATTTGACCCGCCCTTAGCCCACCCAGTTCCCAATACAATGGCTCTAGCTCCGAAAGATCAGTGGTATGTTGTTCATGTCCTCGCAGGACAGGAGCAGAAAGTTCACGACAACATCAATCGTCGCATCGCTACGGAGGAAATGTCGGATCTGGTATATGAGGTCCTTATCCCGACAGAGCGTGTGCAGGAGATCAAGCGCGGCAAGAAGACCGAGACCACCCGCAAATTTTTTCCCGGCTACATCATTGTCAACATGCACCTTCTCGATGAGAACAACCAACTCGTCGAGAAATCCTGGTATTTCATCAAGGATACTGCAGGTGTCCTCGGTTTTGCCGGAACCAAAGACCGCCCAATCCCGATGCGTCCGAAGGAAGTGGAGGCTCTGCTCGCCCAAGTTCGTGACCGCGAGGATACAGTCAAGCCCAAGATCCATTTCGAAGTTGGCGACAAAGTCAAAGTCGCTGATGGTCCCTTCCAAAATCAGAACGGTCTTGTTGAGGAGATCGACCCCGAGCGCGGCAAACTGCGTGTTTCTGTCAGCATCTTTGGCCGCGATACACTCGTGGACCTCGAATATTGGCAGGTCGAAAAGATCTAGCAACCGAACGGCAAAGCCCGCTCGTTTCAGGTCAATTCATTTTCCAATCCCGATTTCAGGGGGACCAAGGGTTTCATTCTACCCTAAAAAGTTCTCTTAGCCTCGGAAATAAAGGCTTCGACTAGGGCTGCATCTTTTACACCTGGCGCGCTTTCCACGCCGCCAGCGACATCCACAGCCCAAGGCTGAACTGCTGCAATCGCTTGGGCGACGTTTAAGGGGGTTAATCCGCCGGCGAGAACATATTGGCGTGAGGGAGATGTTGCGATAAAATCACGAATCAGAGCCCAATCGGCCACCTCGCCAGTGCCTCCGTAGCCAGCGGGCGACCATGCGTCCAAGAGGGTATGAGGAGCAGAAAATTCCATGGAAAACTCGAGCGCCGCCGCATCCCGGGCACGAATGGCTTTCATCCACTGACCCACTCCATAAGATTCACAGCACAATGGGGTTTCATCCCCATGAAATTGAATCATCTCAAAGCACCCTGATGACCACAAATCCTTAACAAGTTCGGGGGAGGCGTTGACGACGACAGCGATCCTGTCGGCAGCGCCCTGAAGTTTGGATATCCACTGAAGCGAGGTCGATGGGTCTATGTAACGCTTTGAGCCGGAATAAAAATTAAACCCGAGAGCATCGGCGCCTGCATTGACGCACATTCGGGCATCGGCTTCCGTTGTGATGCCGCAGATTTTCACCCGGGGCGTAGGGCGTTCGAAAAGCTTCATTCAACCAAGCGGGCGCTGGCTTTTTTCATGGAAGGATGGTGCGTGATTGTGTGAACGCGTCCATCGCTGGAACGGAAAAACAAACTGAGGAGCCAACTGGTAATGCTGATGAGGATCGCGCCGAAAAAAGCACTCCAGAATCCATCAACATGAAAAGCTGGAATCATTTGCGATACGAAAAGCAAAAGAAGTGCATTAACAACAAAGATAAACATCCCCATCGTCACGATAATAAAGGGCATGCTTAAAAGCAGTAGGACCGGGCGAACGAAGGCATTGATGATGCCTAAAAGGAGGGAGGCTCCAACCAAGGCCCCCACGCTCGAGCAATGGATGCCGGGAACAAGCTTTGCTGCAACGTAGACGGCCACCGTGGTAACAAGCCAACGAAGAATAAAAGCACTCATAGGTGGACACTACTACCGAGTGTTTATTTTTGAAGAATTATTTTGCATATTTGGGCGCGGAGTTTCATAGATGGAAAGTATGAGTGTAACAAAGTCTTCCAAATCAGCTAAAGCCAAGCCTGCCACCAGCGCGGCGAAGGCAAAAAGTGCAGCTAAACCTGTGGTCAAAAAGGTGACCAAGGCTGCGACCAAGTCGGCAACGCCAAAGATCCTTAAACCTGCGGGGAAAGCGGACATTAAGCCCAAAGCTAAAACAGCCAAAAAAGCGGCAGCGAAGGCGAGTGAGCCAAAAAAAGCCAGCGCATCTGTGGCCAAAGTGATCGCGCCTGCCCCAGTGATCGAGAACTCGGCCGAGATTCAGATTGTCATTTCAAATGAAAGCATCGCCACGCGTGCCTATTACATTTCGGAGCGCCGGCAAGCCATGGGATGGCCGGGGGATTCGGAGACGGATTGGCTGGAAGCTTTGAATCAACTGACCGCCGAGGCGAAACGCAGGAAGCCCTAAGTCTGGATTTGTGTTTTCCATCGGCAGTCGCACAAGGTGCCCGATGGTTTTTTGCGCTTGATGACGACCGCTGAAAGACTGGAGGTTTTTCTCAACCGGAAGCCGGACACGGCTTCAGCGGCATTTGTGGCCAAGGATGCCAAGATCATCGGAGACGTGAGATTGGGGAGGGACTCGAGTGTGTTTTATAGTGCCGTTCTCCGTGCCGATATCGATTCGATCCACATCGGGGAGGCGACCAATGTGCAGGACGGTTGCATCATTCACCTCGCGGATGATTTGGGGGCCCGAGTGGGGGCTTGGTGCACGATTGGACATGCCGCCATCATTCATGCCTGCACAGTCGGGGATGAATGTCTGGTTGGAATGAGGGCGGTGAT
>JALQZP010000202.1 GCA_023258235.1 Terrimicrobiaceae bacterium
ACGCTCCGAAAACCGTCGTTACCGCGCCACCAACCCGCGTCTTGATCGATGCCACAAGCGCCGACATCCAAACCGACCTCGGTGGCCTCGCCACTGGCGGCGGTATCGGTGTTCTTGCGGCCGTCGAAGATGTTGAACCCGGAGCCGTCAATCTGATTGCTCCGGAGGGCACGGTGGACGCAGGCGATGCCGGCATCCGGGCCACTGGCGATATCAAAATCGCCGCAGCCGCCGTGGTGAATGCTGACAATATTTCAGCCGGCGGCAGCTCAGCGGGTGTGCCCACATCGGCATCCGTTGCGGCACCGAACATCGGCGGCCTCACCTCTGGCGCCTCGTCAAGCGCCGCCGCCTCCTCCGCCGCCTCACAAGTTTCGCAGCAGTCCGCACCTCAAGAAAAACCAGAGGATGAGACCCCGTCCCTGATCACGGTTGAAGTCCTCGGATATGGTGGTGGGGATAGCAATCCAGGAGAAGAGGAGGAGGAGACCCCTGCCGAGGGCTAATTCTCTGCAGTTTATTCTGCTGGATCCAGTTTGAAACCCTACAAATCAAAGATGAAATCCATCCGACTCCTTATTCTCGCCGCCACTGTCACGCACACCTCGCTCATTGCGGAGACAACGCCACCCTCTGATTTGGAAATCTCAGCCGCCTCTGGCAATGCAGCGGCACAATTCGAACTCGGCCGCGCCTACTTTCGAGGTGAGGGCTTGCCCAACGACAAATCCAAGGCCCACGAGTGGATTTTGAAATCAGCCGAGCAAGGAAATCCGGATGCGATCACCACCATGGGGTATTTTTACTCCCAAGGAGTCGTCCTCGAAAAAGACGAGGCCAAAGCCGTCGAATGGTTCCGCAAGGGAGCCGACGCCGGTTCCGCGAAATCCCAACTCAACCTGGGCCTCATGCTCCGACAAGGCAAAACAATCCCGCTCGACAACAACGAGAGCCTAAAATGGCTCGAACTGGCGGCCGCCTCCGGCGACCCAGATGCAGCCCGCACCTACGGCCAACTGCTGTTTCTTGGTGATTCTCTCATCATGCCCAACCGCAAAAAAGCCTTCCCCTTCGTGCTCAAATCCGCCGAGGCCGGAGATGCCGCATCCCAAAACATGGTGGGCGTGGCGTATCGCGATGGAGATGGAGCGGAAAAAGACACTGAACAAGCCAAGGAGTGGTTCCTCAAAGCCGCCTTGCAAAACGACCCGAAGGCCCAATCCAACCTCGGCCACATCCTTGGAGTAGATTCCCCTGCCAGCCCCGACCGCAAGGAGGCTCTTAAGTGGCTCCTCATCGCCAAGGACAATGGAGAAATCACAGCCATCAAAACTTACAAGGAATTGATGACCTCCTTCCCTCCTGCCCTACTTGCCCTCGCCCAAAAAGAAGCCAATAAATTCCTCCTCATAGCAAGGGCCAAATCTTCCAAACCCTTCGGTGCCCAAGAAGAAAAACAGCCCGCGAATGACTCGAATCCCCGCGAATTTGGAAGTAAAACCAAACCAGAAAATTAACCACACAGGACACAGAGAGCTTAGAGGGTGATTGAATTACTAAGAATCGCCTCGATTGCCTCCGTGCTCCGTGGCTAACGTCTGATCACGGCCCCGTTGCTGTGGAGCGGGCTCTTTTTTCCTTCAGCGCCTCTTTGGCGGATTCGATATGGTATTGGTTAAAGGCTTGATAACCGAAAAGCGTTAAATAGCGCTCGTCGGCAATAGATCGCGCCGCTTCCCAGACCTCGTCCTTAGTGAGTCCAGGAGGAATCTCTGAGACATTTTTCTCGAATTCCTGGGCGATTCGATCAAGGGCCTTCTGCTGGGCTATCGGCTTTTCTTCCACATCAAAAAAAACGGTTGGCACCTTGGCTCCTTCAGGAACGGGTATTGATATTTCGCGAGGCGCACCCCCGCCGCCAACTCCAGAAAAATCCTTTGCGCTCTGTGAATAAGAGTTTTTCGATGAACCAGTGTTCTGCCCGAAAAGCATGGCAGCACTTGAATTTCCAGAGGTTTTCGGACTGGAGACGGGCGATTTCATGGAGGCGGCTTGGGCGCCAGAAATCAAATCAACCGCCTGATGTGCAGAGTGAATTGGGGTAGGCTGAAGGTCATTAGTTCGCGCCTTGGATACCGGAGTTTTCCAAGAGGGAACTTTTTGAGAAGCGGGAATAATCGAAGCGTCTGATTTTGCGATTGAATTTGAAGAGGGCTTTGCAGTGGGCGAGTGCTCCTTGTCTGATTCCGATATAAGCAACCATCCAAGAGTTAAAAATGCGGCCCCCAATCCAATAATAAGCAATCGAATCATATTCATTTCAGCAGGGCTGGCTTCTAGCTTAGCATTAAAAGGATAAGGCTCGGAGTTGGGACGCCCACACTACACTTGAGAACTCCAAGAGAAAATCGCTCTTTGGATAGTGAAATCAATTCTACCTCTGTGCTCTCTGCGTCCTTGGTGATCAAATAAACTGAATTCGGGTTACCCATTCCTTCAGCAAAAAACAAAAGAAAGCCGACACCCAAAGATGTCGGCTTTCTTAGTAAATGAAGTAGGATTACAACGGAGCCACGATCGGGAATCCGTCATCGGGACGGCTGACGGTTACATCGCCAAGGCGAACACCGTTAGATGTGGCTTGGAGACCCTGAGGAATCCATGTGGTTTTCATGGCGTTATACCAGGTTTGCTCGTTTCCGGAGAGCGATCCGTGATAGTAAAGGTGCTGGTAACTCCATGGCGAGTAGGCTCCCGTGGCAATTTTCTTGAAATCTGCTTCGTTGAAGCCGCTACTCAAATAGCTTCCAGCAGCCGTTATCGGAGTAACGAGAACGCCATTGTAGCTCAGAATCTTTGCTCCAGCAGTGGCAGCAACAAGTGAATCAGCCGATGAGAGCCAAGTGATCAAGTGGATAGGTTGATTTTCCAATACAGGAGCTTGATTTTCTCCATCATACACAGTGACATTGGCTGAAGTGAGCCCCATAAGGGTGCGGAGCGAACTGGAGCTGGCATAGCCGCCATTGCCCACCATCGTATTGCCCCAGAGTGTGGAAGCATTCGAAGCGCCAGAGGTTTCCGTATTGTTGCCCACTACTCCAACTCCGTTGGCAGGAACAAGCGTAACTTTGGTAACTGTCGTGGATGTGGTGCCCGTTTTGGTAGCGATGTATTGGTTCACC
>JALQZP010000203.1 GCA_023258235.1 Terrimicrobiaceae bacterium
TGGAAGTCAAAATTCAAATACACCCACGGCCTGACCATCAGTGCCGAGAAGCCCGAGGACCTCGATGTTTTGATCGACTATGCGAAGAAATTGAAGGTCAACCGCCTCTACCTCCACACCGACACTTGGCGCGGGTCGTATTTTATTCACGACCGCCATCCGCTCACGGTGAACAAGGCGGTCTTCCCGCGCGGCGAGGCGGACCTCAAGGCCTTTCAGGACAAACTCAAGGCGAACGGCATGGATGCCATGATCCACACGCTTTGTTTCGGATTCGGCCGGGAGGGCACCGAGTATATCGGCAAGGGGAAAAAAACCGACCGGCGCCTAGCCCGGTGGGGTAAGGGCAAATTGGAAAAACCCATCTCCGCGACAGACACAACGATCCTTTTCCGGCCCGACCCGAAATTGAAATACCCCGACATCTCCGACCGCCTTTTCAAATACAACGAAATCCTGATCGGCGACGAGATCGTGAGCTGCACATTCACCAATACCGATCAAGAGGTCTGGACGCTTACCGACTGCCAGCGCGGCGAATCCGCCACGAGCTACGAGGCCGGCACGGAGATTATCGGAATCAAAAAGGCCTACGGGATGAATTATTACCCGAGCAGCTTGACCGACCTGCCTGAGATCACCGCCAAGCAATACGCTGACTTTTTTAACCGCACGGGCATTCAGCACAACGAATTCGATGGCGGCGAATGCCATCAGGATGTGCCGTGGGGTTTCGCCAAATGGACGATGTTCGTTTACCAGAACACCGACCATCCGATGACCAGCAACACCTCGGGCGGCACGCCGAATCCCTGGGACTTGGTTTACAGGTTCAAGTCCGAGGGCACCGAGATTCTGAACAAACGCGGAGGCGGACAAGCGGTGCTGTCGCTCCACAACATCCGCAACCGCCGCCTCGCGACCAGCCCGATCGAAAACCACTTCACGCTCGCCCAAGCTGCAGCGGGAAACAGCACCGGAATGGGCTTCAAAAAACCCGAGCCAATGTATGGAATTTTTCCGAATGTCATTCAGGAGCACGGACTCGCTGAGATGCTCGCCGAGCAATATTCCACTTGGCGCGAGCTGACCACCAAGCTCACGCCGGAGCTGCGGAAGCAAATTCAAGAGGCCTATTACCATGACCAGACTCCGTTCCCGATCGACCCCGGCCCGATGGTGGCGAAAATCAACTTCGATGCCCGAAAAACGCAGGCCGGCTATGAGATTCAACCCTTCTGCGTCATGGTGCGCGGCAAGGAGGATGTGGAATGGAGATCGATTATGGAATATGGCACCCTCATGCCGCGCCAGTATGTCGGCCCGCAAATGCGGTTGCGTTTGGAAAACCCCTTTGGCCGCCAGACCCCGCAATTCATTATCCGGGTCTTGGATGGCTACTCAGACGGCTTTGTTGCCAAGACATCTGAGGCGCCCCGGGCGGAGACGAACAAGGATTTGGAAGGCTACAACCTCGGCGCGGGAATGGAGCAAAAGCAAACCCCTGCTCCTGCTCCAGCGCCTGCCAACCCCGCCCAAGGTTTGATTTTACAACCCAAGGCTGCGCAAATGACCAAAACCGGCAAGTATCAGTTTGCCGATGTCGGCCAGGCTCTCGAAATCTCCTTCGACAACACCACCACGGGTGCTGCACCGGCCGCTCCCGGTGCCACGCCCCAACCGGCCCGTCCCGCGGTGGAGCATCACCAAGAAGTCGACTTCCCGAATTTCGCAATCACTGGCAACGCGCAAAATTCGCCCGGCATGGCTTTCACGGTCACGGGCGACGGTAGCGGAGCGTTCCTCCTCGTGAGGATTGGCGACTACGACTATGTCGTTCCCGTCGACTTCACCGGACGCAAGGACATCTTTATCCCGCTGGGCGAGGTCGCCCATTCCGTCGGTCGATGGGGTATGCGCCCCCACACCAGAGGGAAGGTTTATCAAGCCTTTAGCAGCGTTTCGATCGGGTTCTGCCGGGTTCCCGTGAACACCCACGCCAAGGTGCTCGTTGAAAACCTCCGCATGGTCGGTGAGAAACCCTCTTCGATCAAAAACCCGGTCATCCACGCCGGCGCAGGCACGCTCGCTATCAAGGGCGAGGTGAAAACCGGCCAATACCTCTGGTATCAAGGCGGCGACACAGTCGGAGTCTATGACCTGAACTGGCACTTGCTGGAAAACCTCCCCGTCGAGCGGAAGGATTTCGAGGTGGACAAAGGTTTCTCCGATTACTGGATCGACGGCGAATGCGCCAACCCCGCGCCATGGTTCGATGTGCAATTCCTCGCCAGGGGCGAAACCACCAAGATCGAAACCACGCCGGCCCCGGCAGGCAAATAACGGAAAAACCAACTCCCGGCCGAAACCAAAACCATGAAACGCACCCTGCTCCTACTCGCCACCGGACTTTTCGTCCTCTCCTCCTGCAAACCGCCCGAGCCGCCAAAGGTTACAGCCACGGACACCGGCAAGAGCGGACCCGGTGGGCAGACGATCAAGGGCGGGGATGTGACGATGAGCTTCGCGCCGGATGGCAAGCCGCTTTCCTTCACGCAAGGCAACAGCTCGAACATGCTCAATACCAAAGACCCCGGGCCGGGTTTTTACATGACCATTGGCTCGGGTCCGGATGCAAAAAACATCCCTTTCACTTCTGCCGAGTCCCAGGGCGGCAAACTCATCCTCACCGCCGAGGACAAAACCCGCGCGACCTTCGCCGTGAATGCCGGGCGGCGGCACATTTCCTTCAATCTGGAAAAACTCGAAAATGTGCCCAAGGACACCGAGCCTGTTTTGAATTTCCGGGTGAATTTCCAAGGAGAGAATTTTAAAGGGTTCCACCCGGAGTTCGTTTCCTTCAACTACATGTGCTTGAATGGCGGCAAGTATGCGTCCAACCGCTGCTACGGAACGGCTTCGTGGCCGTATCTCTGGCAGCGTTGCGATCTGGATCCGCTCGGCGGATTTGCGTTTTTCGTCCCGGAGAATGACGACGACCACAATGAAAACCTGCTCCGCATTTGGACCGAGGAGCCCATCCCGCATCCCAAGGTCGAAGGCAAGTGGACCTACGAAAAAGCCAAGGCCTGGGTCGAGGATTGGAAGTCAAAATTCAAATACACCCACGGCCTGACCATCAGTGCCGAGAAGCCCGAGGACCTCGATGTTTTGATCGA
>JALQZP010000204.1 GCA_023258235.1 Terrimicrobiaceae bacterium
AAGGGCTACGACTACGATGACTGCAACGAGGAGGTCCTGCTCACGCGCCTCTCGGTAAAGGACGGTAAAATCGTCCTCCCTGACGGCATGAGCTACCGTATGCTGGTCCTTCCCAACACCACGAAAATGCCAGCGCCGGTGGCGAAAAAACTCCGCGAGTTGGTGCAGGCGGGCGCGACGGTGATCGGGCCGAAGCCGCTGACCGATCCCGGCCTCAAAGACCACCCGCAGTGCGACGCCGAGGTGAAGAAGATCGGCGAGGAATTGTGGGGCGGAAACACCGGCAAGGGGCGGGTTTTCCAAGGCAAAACCGAGCGCGAGCTTTTATTGGCCGATGGCGTGTTGCCGGATTTCGAGGCCGCCGGAGCGAACGACACCTTTATCGACTTCATCCACCGCACCACGCCGGAGGCGGAAATTTACTTCCTCGCCAATCGCAAGGATCGTCCGGAAAAAGTCACAGCCAACTTCCGCCAGACCGGTCGCCAACCAGAGTTGTGGAATCCGATGAGCGGAGAGCAGCGCGACCTCCCGAACTTCAAAATCGAAAACGGCCGCACGAGCATTCCGCTCGAATTCGACCCGAATGGCTCGATGTTTGTCGTCTTCCGCAAACCTACGATCGCCACGGCGGGTGAGGGGAACAACTTCCCGGCGTTTGAAACCCTCCAAACCCTCGATGGCCCGTGGACTGTCCAATTCGATAAAGAGTGGTTCTACCCGACCGAGGGACTGCAGGCCGACGCCGCTAACGGCAAGATCGTTTTCGACAAACTCGACGATTGGACAGCTCGCCCCGAGGATGCCGTCAAGCACTTCAGCGGAACGGCCAAATACACAAAAGTTTTCCATGTTCAGCCCTCCGTTTTCAGCAAGGACAGGAAATTCTACATCGATCTCGGAGTCGTTGCGCATTCGGCCAAGGTGCGGCTTAACGGGAAAGACCTCGGTGTTGCCTGGTTCTCGCCCCGAAGAGTGGACATCACCCATGCGCTCAAGCCGGGCGAAAACGAATTGGAGATCGACGTTGTCAATAGTTGGCCGAACCGCCTGATCGGAGATGCCAAGCTCCCCAAAGAACAACGCCGCACCCGGACGAACATCACCCAATATGAAAAACCCGAAAACCAAACACTCGTTCCATCCGGCTTGCTCGGGCCTGTGACATTGCAGACCGGACAAAACATGTAATACAATCGCATCCGTAATTTCCTCGACCAATATGACCAATCCGAACGGCGCAAAACTCGCACTCGCCCTGGCGATTTATACTCTCTCCTGGCTTCCCCTGGGCCACGCCCAGCAGGCCGCTCCGGCCAAATATCCCACTCCTCCCGAGGTGTGGAAGGACTACAATCCGGACGCCGGCGACTTCAAGGAGGAGATCATCTCCGAGGAGACGAAGGACGGTATTTACTACAAGGACTCCTATATCAGCGCGTATGTGAACGGCGAAGAGGTTCGCGTGTATTGCAAATACGCGGTCAAAGCCGGGGCCAAAAACGCGCCCGGACTTATGAATATCCATGGTTGGTATGCCTTCCCGCGGCTCGACATGGATCTCGTGAACGACGGTTGGGCGGTGCTCGCCCACGACTATTGCGGCAAAAAAGAGGGCCGTCCCCACTACACGAAGTATCCGAAGGAACTCGTCTACGGGAACATGGATCAGAAATCCGCCAACCCCGAAGGCTACCAGCCTTTCGATCCCGCCCAAATCACCAAGCCCAGCCAGACACCCGACTACCTCTGGAGCGCCATCCAGCGCCGCGCTCTGAGCTATTTGCTGGCTCAAAAGGAAGTCGACAAATCCCGCATCGGAGCCAAAGGCTATTCCTACGGTGGAACGATTATTTGGAACCTTGGCATGGATCCGCGCGTCAAGGCGGTCATTGCCTACTTTGGCAGTGGTTGGCTCACCTACTACCGGGACAAGGGCGTTTTTATGTATAAAGTTCCCTACACCGAGCCGCCGAAAACGCCCGTCGAGGAAATGATCCTTGCCTCCACCGCGCCCGAGGCCCACTCGCCCTACATCACGGCGGCGACGCTGTGGTTGAACGGCACCAACGACCATCACGGTGGACACGAGCGCGGAGAGCAGAACTTCAAAAAATTCCAACCCGGCGTGCCGTGGGATTTTGCCCATCAGGCCCGCGCGCATCACGACACCTCCAAACTCGGCAATGATGCCAAGCTTTGGCTCGAAAAACATGTTCTCGGCAAGGACATCGCCTGGCCCGCACGCCCGGTCACCGAGATCAAGCTCGACGCCGCCGGTGTGCCGGAGTTCCACATCAAGCCCGCCTCGCCCGAGAAAATCGAGTCGGTGGAGGTTTTTACCTGCCTCAAGGAGTCGTTCAACTGTGCGCGCCTCTGGCTCGATGCCAAGGTTGAGAAAAAAGGCGACGAGTGGGTCGCGAAGATTCCGGTTAAAAATGTGGACGACTATGTTTTCGCCTTTGCCAACCTCCGCTACCCTGGCGGCATTGTGATTTCGACGGACTTCACCGCCGCCATTCCCTCAAAGCTAGGCAAGGCCGTGGCGAACCGGGTTGATGCCGAGGACGGCTCGGAATCCTGGAGCGAGGTCGGCCCGGCGGAGGTCGCCGGTGTCAAGGGCTTCCGTGCATTGAACAATCAAATCGGCACGACCTGCGCGCAGTTCGGCGAGCCCCAACGCAAAGCTCCCGAAGGCGCTGTGATGGTCTTCCGTTTTTACTGCACACAACCGCAAACGATCATTCTTTCCGCGAACCAGCATTTCAAGGCCGAGATCGAAATCACGGCCTCGGATAATTGGCAAACGCTCGAAATCCCTGCCGAGCGGCTGCGTTTCCAAGGTGTTCACGACCCACTCAAGAGCTGGAGCCAGATAAATGCCATCGGCATCCAGCCCAAGCCCGGCTCGGACATTACCAAGGTTGTCTTTGCCGACCCGACTTGGAAAGTTCCTGCGAAGTAAAAGAAAAGATTCACGAATTAGAATACCAACAACAACTTCAAGACAAGATCCTAAAGGATAATAATTGGACCACCCACCAATTCCATCAAATCAATT
>JALQZP010000205.1 GCA_023258235.1 Terrimicrobiaceae bacterium
CGTCAGGACCGGACTGCCGCCGGTGGCCAAGCGCGTGCCATCCGCGGAAAACGCGAGCGCTTGGACTTTGCTTTCAAACCCCTGGATATGGAGCGGGTAATCGCGGGGGCAGTCGTAAACGTGCACGCTGGCCGTTTGATCCGCCGTGGCCAACCAGCGTCCGGTCTGCGACCAATCGACCAAGACGCTCGCCCCGCCCCAATCGAAGCGGGCGAAGGGCTCCCTCTCTCCGAGCCTCCACATGCGTGCGCCACCGGCTCCGACCGTCGCGATTTCATTCGGCTTCGCGGGATTCCAGGTAAAATCCGCAACGGCGTCAGGGAGCTGAGGGAGGCTGAAATCGGTTGGTCCGGATTTGTCAAAAATGTGGAGAGCGCGGCCTTGTCCGGCGGCAAGATGCGCTCCGTCGGGGCTTGTTTTGACACGCTCGATCAGGCCGCGTCCGGGTTTCCATTCCTGTCCGGCCCAGCGGATCTTGCCGTCGAATCCACACGTCGCCAGATCGGCATGAAACCAAGCGGAGGCGCCATTCCCCATGCCGTGTGAGGGGAATTTCTGGATGATCCCGGCGGTGGCATCCGCGACCAGAATCTCCCCTGTCGAAGGCGTGATGGCAAGGCTTTCGCCTGCGGGAGTCCATGCGAGGTGGAGGATGTGGTCCGCCGCGCGGATGGTGCCGATATTCTTCACGCGAGGCAGGAGCGGAACCCGGCATTGAGCGCCTCGCGGTCGAGGTGGCGTCCGATGAAGACGAGGCTGTTTTTGCGAGGACGCTCGCCCCACGGACCCCCATTGGCGGCATCGATGAGCATATGAACGCCTTGGAAAATAACGCGGTCGGTCTGGTTTTTAACGGCGAAGACCCCCTTCATCCGGAAAATGTCGGCACCCTGTTCTTGAACGAGTTTGCTCAGCCAGTCGTTGAGCTTCTTGCCATCGCAATCGCCCGGGGCCTCGATACCCACGCTGGAAATGTGGGAATGGTGGTGATGGTGTCCGGGCTCGAGGAAGTGCGGATTCACCTCCATCGCGCGATCAAGGTTGAAGCCGCCGACATCCATGACCTTGGCGATGTCGATGTCCGCACGGGTCGTGCGATGGATGACAGCTAGGACGTTCACGTCGCGGATGCGATTTTCGAGGCTGACGAGATCCGTTTCGTCAACGAGGTCGCATTTGTTGAGAAGAATGACATCCGCAAAAGCAATCTGCTCGGCGGCCTCGTCATTCTCATCGATGTGTTGCAGAATGTGCTTCGCATCCACGAGGGTCACCACTCCGTTGACGAAGAGCTTTTCCTTGATCTGATCGTCCACAAAAAATGTCTGCACAACAGGCCCCGGGTCGGCAAGGCCGGTCGTCTCGATAAGGATGTGGTCGAATTTGTCCTTCCTCTTCATGAGATTGCCAAGAATGCGAATGAGGTCGCCGCGAACGGTGCAGCAGATACACCCGTTGTTCATTTCAAAAAGTTCCTCGTCCGCATTGATGACCAACTCGTGGTCGATTCCCACCTCGCCGAATTCGTTCTCGATAACGGCGATTTTGAGTCCGTGTTGCTCGGTGAGAATGCGGTTCAGGAGCGTGGTTTTTCCGGCCCCGAGGAAACCGGTGAGAATCGTGACAGGTATGCGTGACATGGGCTGAGAAAAATGGATGACGCTTCCGCCAATGCAAGCGGAAATCAATGGACGCGGGGGGATTTGCGATCAGCCCAGCGTGCGAGGCACTTGAGCGGAATGGTGGTGCTTGACCGGGCGGTCGCAGGAAAGATCGAGAACCCACGTGAAACGCGCTTCGAACGTGAGTGGCTCGTCGTCGATCTCGAAGGAAAACCGGTAAATCCCGCTTGCGACTTGAATCGAGTCGGAGAGGGGTCGAATTTTGAGGGTTTTTTCGTGAAGCGAGACTTGGAGGCCCTTGCGTGAAGCGAGGGTTTCAAAATATTGCAACCGTCCCTCCTCGGTGGAGAGCACATGAGGCGAAAAGGTCGGGAGCAGGACGGCCTCCTCGGCGTAAAGCGAGGCCACCTTGTGGAAATCCCCCGCGTTGTTCCATGAGACCCAATTGTTGATGACGCCAATCGCTGTGTGTTTGTGGATGCTATTTTCGCTCATAACGCGAAGGACTCTGCCTCAAACCCACCCCCAACGTCACGGAACTTCTGCGTATTTTTGGGGCTTCCCGGGTTGGCTTTTCAGGTTCCGCAGAATGTCTGGTAATCGCAGGAGCCAGCCGGAGGCGGCAAACGATAAGCGGCATTGTCGGGCGTTTCTTCATAGGGCCGCGAAATCACCGCGAGCAAACGCTGCAGCGGTCCGTAGTCCCCTCTTTCCACTGCGGCATCCAGCGCCTCTTCGACCTTGTGATTGCGGGGAATGAGAGCGGGATTCCGCCGGTGCAGGAGTTGAACGGCCTCGGCGAGATTTTGAGGTTGCCTCGCCAGCCGCGACACCCAACGCCCATGCCAATCGCGGAAGTCGGAATCCGCGCTCGTTGGAACGGCGAGCGGATTGAGGTCGCGCAGCGTATTCGTGTAGTCCGCGTTCGTTTTTCGCATCCACTCGAGAAGGGTTTTAACCAAACCCAAATCACCGTCTTCGCAGTTGAACAATCCGAGCTTCGCTCGCATTCCGTCAAGCCAGTGATGTTCGAAGAGGACGGAAAATTTTCCCAACGCCACCCGGGCCGACTCGAGCGCTTGATTTTCGTCCTCGGCCAACAAGGGGAGCAGCGCCTCGGCCAAACGGGTCAGATTCCACTGAGCCATCGCCGCCTGATTGCCATAGGCGTAGCGGCCTTGGCGGTCGATCGAGCTGAATACCGTGGCGGGATCGTAAATGTCCATGAACGCGCAAGGCCCGTAATCGATCGTTTCCCCCGAAAGCGCCATGTTGTCGGTATTCATCACCCCGTGAATGAAGCCGACCAGAAGCCATTGCGCTACCAGAGACGCCTGCCGCTCGATCACACCTTCCAGAAGCGTGAGGGCGGGATTTTCGGCAGCACCTGGAAAATGCCGCCGCTGTGTATAC
>JALQZP010000206.1 GCA_023258235.1 Terrimicrobiaceae bacterium
GCTTGTATAGCTCAGTGCCAAGTTGGAGTTCGTTGTGGCGTTCAGCGAGTAGGCAGCCGTTCCTAGCGTCTTGGAGAGCGTTGCGGCGACTCCGCTTATCGTTTGACTGCCCTTGGCTATGTTAAACGTGAAATTTCCAGTTCCTGTGCCCTGTGCATTTGAGGCGGAAATGCCAACGCTCGTTCCATTGCCTGCAGTGGTCGGGGTTCCGCTGATGACCCCTGTGGCTGTGTTGAGGGTGAGTCCATCCGGCAGGCTGCCGCTGTTCACAGCGTAGCTTGTAGGGTTGTTGGTAGCGGCTATGCTGGCTGTCAATGGTGTGCCGACAGAACCTGAAATGCTGGAGGAAGTGACCGATGGAGGCGGTGAAGAGAGCGAGGGAGGATTGGAACTGAAGTCCGCGTTCGAAAATGTGTAGGCATACCAAGCATTGTCGGTGAGTTGTTGCTCTCCCCCGTCCCAACTGGCTGACCAGGACGTAGGGGTGGCCGTGCTTGTGCTGGTGTAAAGTTCCCAAAACCCATTGTCATTCCAGCCTTCTTGGTATCGATCTTGGGAGTTTGTTGGTGAGGCCGAAGTTGAACTGCCGGGTGCTTGGTATGTGGTGTTGTCGGAATTCATATCCGAAAATCCATTGGTGAAACTGATGGTCGTCGGGTTGCCATCGGCGTCCAAGCCGCCTGTGACACTAAAAGTATTGTTCAGCCCAGTATCATATCCGAAGCCATAGTATCCCGCTCCGTAAGAGCCTGCTGAATCTCCTCTGGCATATATCCCTGCGTTTGCAGACAAAAGATTTGCAATCAGTTGATTTAGGGTCGGGGCTGAACCGGAATTCCAACGATACCCCCAAGCCATGGCGCCTGGTGATTTTCCATCGTTCCATTGGAGAACGAAGGCGGATTCGTTTGATCCTGTTCCATACCAATTGGTAATGTTTGAGCTGGAAATTGCTGCTTTGGCGCTTGTGACAAAAGTAAAAATCACAAAAACCAAAAGAATGAACGTTGTCTTTTTCATATACTGTCCTTTTTTTAAAAACGGGAATGTCTAAGGACAACCCTTTCTCCCGTATTTGAAAGGACTACCCCCAGCACGGACAGTCATGCGCTGCCGTTGTCCATCTCAGGACGGTGCGGTTTTCTCCGCCGGTTCGTAACCGGACTTTGACCTTTGCGCGACAGTGAGGGACTTTCACCCTTGCTTTCCTAGGCCGGCGGATTGGTTGTATTACTGAAAAGATCGATGTGGGCTGGGCCCGAGAGCTGGTGAAACTGGGGATTCCTTATCCGGTTGTCAAAAACTTTTTCAACTTAATAGCTGCTCCAGTTTTTTTTGGCGGCGCTGGTGCTCTTTTTCGCTGATCACGGGAACGCGGGCGATGTCGTCCAGTATGGGGAGATCCAGCCAGGAACGGCAGCCGCCGTAGCTCTTTGAGTCGGCGAGTCTCTGAGGTGAGGCGAGGCGAAAGACCCGGACAAATCCGACGTGGATGCCCTGATGGTCGTCATAGCGGAAGCGCTCGTTCACGACATCATCATGGAGGATGTGAAATTCACGGAGGCTTGGCAGCAAGGCGGCATCTGTGACGAGGCGGCTCCACTCGAGGGTGGCTGCGTAGCGGATTTCGATTTCGCCTTCGAGTTGGGCAGGCACATCCGATTCCAGCGGCAGGGTGGTCCGGGCGAGTTGCTCGTGGAACCAGGTGGGGAATAGAAAAAAATTGGGATGCTTGAAGGCGAAGCCGTCGCGTCCCTCGGCGATGCCTCCTTTACGAAGGATGAGACTCTGCCTGCCGTTGCCAAGGGCCTCGCAAACGAGTGCCCATTCTTTAAATGCCACGCTCATAAAATGGAGTTCATTCTTTACACGACTTCCATCAACAAGGGAAATACTCTCAACTATGATTCATCGCTTCGATCTCCATGTGCATTCGTTTTTTTCCAAGGATGCCTGCAACTCGCCGGAGGAGTTGATCTCGGCCGCACGGGAGCGGGGTTTGAGTGGAATCGCCATTACGGATCACGACTCCTGCGGAGCGCATGAATATCTGCAAGGCAAGGAACGACCTGCAGGCTTCCTTCTCATTCCCGGGGTGGAGGTCAGCACGGCCGAGGGGCATTTGCTCTGCATTGGGGCGACATTGCCTTATATGAAGGGGCGTCCGGCTGCCGAGGTGCTTGAAGCCATTAAAAAAGCGGGAGGGGTTGCGGTGCCGGCCCACCCATTTGACCGTTGGCGGGCGGGAATACGTGCGGATATCTTGGACAAGCTCGATATCGAAGTGCTGGAAGTTTTCAATGCCGCTGTCAGTGCGCGTCGGGCTAATGAGCGGGCGCTGGCTTATGCAAAAAAGCGGGGGCTCGCCATGACGGCTGCCAGTGATGCCCACCATGATTCGGCGGTGGGCGTGAGCACGACGGACTTTGATCTAGAGGACCTCACTCTGCCCGCACTTTTGAAGGCTCTTCGACGGGGTGGCGAACCGAACGGCCGTTACCTCAGCTTCAGGGAGGCCATGAAAAAGAACTTTGGGAATTGGTTTCGTTTTCTCAATCGGCGATCGCTCCCCGGCGCTTCCTCCTCGCGCTGAAACGGGCTCATTTTCCGACTGATGAGCTTCAATATTTCATTGGAGTGAATTTCTTCTGCTCCATGAGGAATTCCTCGTCGGCGCCAGAGTAAAGGCCTCCGAAAGTGGGAGTGGGAATGGACTGTGTGGCGTAAATTTTGGTCGAAATCGTAAATGTGCGCCGTTCGCGAATGGCATTGCAGGCGTTTCTCCAAAGGGTCGATTGCAGGCACTGGTCGGGCAGTCGATCGATGATCTGCGTGGCCTCGTCCCAACGATCTTCGCTGCTGAGAAGCATGGCTGTATTCATAAGGGGGGCGTCATCCTTGGGCCATTTTTCAGCACAGGCCTTCCAATGTTCGATGGCGGCCGCAGTATTGCCTAGACGGTATTGCATG
>JALQZP010000207.1 GCA_023258235.1 Terrimicrobiaceae bacterium
GTAAAGCGCTTTTACGCGGGCATGGGCCTGGACGAGCAAAATGGAATGGCCGCCCAATTCGAAGAAGTTGTGGTGAATTCCCAATTGGGGAACCTTGAGCAACTCTTTCCAGATTTCAGTGATTTGATATTCCACCTCGCTCTGAGGAGGTGCGGCGGCGGCTTCCTTTTCGATCTGGGTCTGCCCGTAGGCATCCCATTTCTGCAAAATGGCCTGGAATGCGCCGCTTTCGAATCCCCTTCTCAAATGAGCTCTTTGGATCTTGCCAAGGGACGTCTTAGTAATGTCGGCCGGCGTCAGCGGAACCACGTGGATGATGGCGCTTCCAGCTTTTTTAATGATTTCCCGGCGGATATTCTGGATGAGCTCCCAGGTGGCAATTTCGTCAAGCTGCGCAGCGGGGCAAAAGAAGAGGGCAATTTCGTCGGTGTTGCTGGACTCGGAGCGAACAGCGCTTGCTGCAGTGAATGTTATCTGCACCCCTGGCAGAACCTCAACTGCCGCCTCAATTTCGTGGTAGTAGACATTGTTGCCGTGAATGACGAGCGCTTCCTTTTCGCGTCCTGTGACGGTCAAAATGCCGTCCTGCAGAAAGCCCAGATCTCCAGTTCGAAACCAGCCTTCAGGGTCGAAAACGTCCTTGTTTTTTCCGGGATCGTTATAATAGCCCGCCATCACGGTCTCGCCCTTGATCTGAAGGCTCCCGATCTTTCCCTGTGGAACGACTTTTCCTTCGTCATCCACAATTCTCAGCGACATGCCAGGAATTGGTCTTCCAACGGCCACAAAGGGATCCGTATCGGAGATCGTTTCCAGATTGAAATCGTGGGAATAGGTGATACCCGAGGAAACCTCAGCCATGCCGAATGCGGGGTGAAGCACGTTCTTAGCAAGGCCATGGACTTCCAGAAGCTTCAGAAAGAGGCGACCCGTTTTCGCGACAACGGCTTCCCCGCCGTTCATGATGTGCTTGACCGAGCTCAAATCCCAGCGTCCCCGGGAAATCTCCTCGCTACGATCTATCATTAAGGAAAAGGCAAAGTTGGGGGCCCAGGTAATACTGACACGATGGCGATGCATCCAGTCGAGCCAGCGAAGGGGCTGTTGGATTACAAGATGGGTGGAGGCGTGAATCTGATGGGCGCCGAGAAAGACATCGCGGAGGTGAAAGTAGATGACGCCGCCTACGTGATCCAAAGGCATCCAGTTGAGGCTTACGTCATTGCAGCTGAAGCCGTTCATCCGTGTGGATCCGGCCGAGCGCGCCAGCAGGTTGTGGTGGCTGAGGCTGACCGCTTTAGGCATCCCGGTGCTTCCCGAGGTCAGCATCAGTAGGGCCAAGTCGTGCCTTTCCGCCTTGTGCCATTGCGGGTCTGGGGTCGGCTGGCGGACCTTTTCAAGGCACAAGACCTGAAGGTCTTCCATCTCCATGCGCCGCGAAAATTGTTCAATGAAGGGAGCGGATTGGCTGTCCGTAAACACCGGCGGGCGGCCCAGGAGGCGCCAGACGTTCATGAGTTTAAGCAGGATGCCGTTATCCTGCTCATAGCTTGGCGGCGTGGCCATTGGCGCCGGAACGAAACCGCCAAGGACGCAGCCCCAGAGGGCAATGAAGAAATCCCGGTTTCGCTGGAACTGAAATATTATAGGGGTTCCCGGTTTGAGCCCCTGCTTTCGCAGTCCATTCAGAATACGTTCCGCCTCGACTTTCAGGTCGGCGTAAGAAAGAAAGCTTTCTCCCTCATCCTCGATAAAAAGGATGCCCCGGTCACTACTTAAAGTTGCAGCTTTTTGGAATGATTCAGTAAGCGAATGAAGCTCTGAAAATGGATTGGGGTCTGCCCCATGGCTAATGGAGAGGTCGGAGCAATTCAAAGGCACAAGCTTTCCTTCGCACATGACTGACAGCCCACTGCACACCCCGCAATCGCGTTACACTGTGTAAAAATTTATACCATGTTCGACTGTTGCAGCATTCTGTGAAGTTTTATCAGGCCTCGATCAAATCTCTGGATTTCCGCTCAGGTTTGAGCTCAAATTTCTATCGAAGGCTACCCCTGGGTCGTTCATCGTTTGAGGGTCACGCTGCACGATTTTCTACTTTACGGCTTTACATACTCTCGCTGAGCCATTCTAGGAGCGCGGGCCTCGAAGACGCGTAGACGTTTGGCTGGAAATTAGGTGGTCGTCGCCGGAGGCGGAACGGGTTTGGCGAGCACTTTCCTACAATGAATTGAGGTTTAATTGATTTAATCGTTGCATTCTCCTTAGCGCTGCAAAAGAGACGCTTGCTATAAAATCACCAGGTTTAGATTAAAAATTCTCATCTTGCCGTTCTTTAAAGATTTTTCCTACGCTGTGCTACGTCGCTTTGCGAAAAGCACTCATTCAGCCTTGTTTTCCGCACAATCTCAGCTCTGAAATATTCTCTCACACACATATGAGTGAATATGTCTGCCGGCAAAATACTCTGGGGCCAGATCGCCACCGTTTTTCTAATTGTCCTGACAGCAATCTGGATTGCAACGCAGTGGATCGCCTGGAAACTTCACTACCAACCAGAATTAGGGCATCCCTGGTTTGAGATTATCCAGGGCGCACCTGGTGGTGGTACGCCTTTGACGCCTATGCGCCTGATATTTTTCTACAAGGCGGACTGATTGCTGCTTCTGGCGGACTCGTCTCCATTGCTGTTGCAATCGGCATGTCTGTATGGCGCGCAAGAGAAAAAGAAAAAGCTGAAACGCATGGTTCAGCGCGCTGGGCGACAAAACCAGAGATCGAACGCGCAGGCCTACTGGGACCAGATGGCGTTATTTTGGGAAAATCAGAAGACACCTATCTACGCCACAACGGACCAGAGCATGTTCTCTGCTTTGCTCCGACAAGATCAGGCAAAGGCGTTGGCCTGGTTGTGCCAACGCTTTTAACCTGGCCTGGCTCCG
>JALQZP010000208.1 GCA_023258235.1 Terrimicrobiaceae bacterium
GTATTGATCGACGGTGGTGACCTTGCCTCCCCGGCGCTGGAAATCCGGCACCAGCATCTCGCGGATGGTGGTGTTGTAGTCCGCGATGCTTTGGAGGAATTCCGATCGAGGGGTGATTTGGGCCACCACCACATGCGCCTGCGGGCGGGCGGCAACGATCTTTTCCACGATGCCCTTGAGGTTCTCGGCCGCCGGTGGCTTGCCTGCGTCGTTGATTCCGATCATCAGGAGGACGATGTCCGGTTGGCTTTTTGCAATCCACTGGTCGATGTGTTGCAAAACTTGGGCGGTATTCCACCCGCCATGGCCCTCGTGGCGGTCTTGGCCAATGGCTCTCAAATCCGGCGTTGGCGAGTTTTTTGGAAGACCAAACCGTCCATCCCATGGCTCCGGCGAATCCCCGACAAATTGGAATTGGTATCCTGCTTTTTGGAGGCGCTCGAAGAGTCCTTGGCGGTAACCAAATTCAAAAGGCACATCCCAAGTCGGGTTGTCGGTGTAACCGGCCGTAATGGAATCACCCACGCAAAGGATGCGCAGAGGCTTGGCGGGTGCTGGTGTGGCGTTTTGCGCGTGAAGTGTGACCGACGGCAGGAGAAGCGACGCGGTGAGGGCCAGGAGCCGTGTGTGTTTTTGCATGGATTATTTCGTGGTGGAAATTGTCACCGGACCGAGCAGGCCGGAGGGAATAAGCGGCGAGCCTTTGGTGAAGTAGTTCCAGGTGGTGAAACAAAATCGGCCTTTCGAGGGGCGGGGTTGTCGCATCCGCGAGGCTGAACATGGTTGTGCGATTGAACCCAGCAGCCTTAAGCGCTTCCAAGTCACGGGTAATGCCCTCGCGGCTGATGTTCGAACCCATCCACATCCACTACACGCCCGGCTTGGCCAACCCTGGGGGATTTTGGAAAACCGCTTGTGGATCGAGATCAGCGGCAAATAGGGCTGCCATCGGCATCAGCAGCATGGCGGCATGGGTTTGCAACAAGGTTCTTATCATGGTTTGGTTTCATGAATGGATTTCAACGAATGGAAGAAGTCGGAGTGGATTCGATATTGGTCGTTTCCCTTGGTTGACTTATTTTCCACCGTCGAAGGACTTCTTGATTTCCTTCTGGATGGTCTCGTCCAAGTTTTTCGGCGCTGCATCAGTGCTGGCTGCGGGCGCGGTTACATCCGTCCGATCGACCCCGCCCTCCCAACGCATGTTCCTGAGTTCTATGGGCACATCCCAGCCCTTGCCGAATTCCACTTCTTTTCCATCCACGATGCAGGTGGGTGGGCGGCTGATGCTAAGCTCGGTCACTGTCTCCCAAGAGGTCATCGGAGCAGATGTATCTTTTTTTAGCATCTCCTCCAACTTGATGGAAACCGTTTGCCATTCGGACGAACCTTTAAGCGCTTTTCTAACCGAATGGTCGCCACCAGCGGGTTGATTCGGGAAGGCTCCCCATCCGTTCAGACTGGCAGTGACTGCAAGCATGTTGTCTTTCGGACACATCACTTCAAACACCAATACCGCACCCTCAGGCCCACGCCATTTCAAATCATGAATTTTCCGGGTAGATGCCACCCAATGGTGTGGATTACTCCAACCAAGCTGAATCCAGTCATGCCAACCACGGGAAAAATCATCAATCATGCGTGAAGCTTTGTCCGTCGCCTTCACTCCGGCCGCCACCAACTCATCGGGATGGCAGATGACCTCCCGGCTGCTTATCATATACGATTCCGGCGTCTTGTCCCTGCGCTCCATGACCACACCTTTCTTCAATTGATAGAAAACATTGGCATAGACCAGCAACGGCTGCGCAGTGCTGAGGAGCGGGCAATTTCCCACCCAACCATCACCACTCTTCTTCGTCCCCGCATCACGCCAAAACCTTGTGAGACAATGCGGGTCGACAGAATAATAGATATCCACTTTCACCACCTCATCAGGCCGATCTGGAATTACCGTCACTTGTGGCACTCCGTTCACCGTTTTCAGATTAACTCTCATTTCCGGACTCTCCGGAAAAACAAAGGTTCCCTTGAGATGCTGATCAAACCACAGGGTTGTGCATACGGCTGATTCCGGAATGCTCCTGTGATTGAAGTGGGGAACAATCGTGTAGCGGACATCCTTGCTGCCGATTTTCTTCCAGTTCTCCGTCATCGCATCAAACGGACCGGCAAAGTCATTGGAAGCAGATGTAAAAAGAATGGGGCATGTGACCCGCGGAATATAGACTTCATCTTCAATCGTCGTTGTCATCATGTTGACTTTCCCGGTCTTTACACCAGCCCCGGGCATGCCGCTCAACTTGCCTGCGATTCCACCTGCGCCGCCACAAGAGGGAACCGCCGCCTTCACCCGTTTGTCGATTCCCGCAATATTGACCGTAATTTTCCCTCCCATCGAGTGCCCGGTCACACCCAATTTTGCGGGATCCACCTCGGATTGCTGCTCCAGAAAAGTAAGCGCTCGCCGCGCCGCAAGCACTAAGAGGAACCAGTTGTTGTTCCTCGGCGACTCGATCGCATCCAGCGTTTGGGGATCGGGTTTTCCGGTGAAGTAATGAGAGTTGTGCTTCTGCGTGGGATCGAGCGCTCCCCAGTCGGTATTGGCATCGCCTGGCTCCATTTTAGCCATCGGGTTGCCGAGCCAGTTGATGGAGAGTCCAGCGTAACCATTATCCGCCGCCCAGACGGCAGCGTTGACATCCGCTACGCCGCCGCCTCCGTGAATCTGCAAAATGCCGGGCAGTTTCTTGTCGCTTTTCGGAAAAGCATAAAAGGCCGCCAGTCTCGATTTTTGGCCCTTGAATGTGCCAATCGTGAAAACCACATGGCGGATGGTGATGTCCCCTTCCTTCCACTCCCTCACGACCTCGGTTTCAAGGGGTTCCTTGGTCGGATCGTAATTCCCCCAAAGCTCATCCACATTCGTGGGAATTTTCC
>JALQZP010000209.1 GCA_023258235.1 Terrimicrobiaceae bacterium
GATTTGACCGAGACCATGCCGATCACGTTGTCACGGGTTTCCTGATAAACGGGAAAGTGGGAGTGGCCGCTGCCGGCGATGCGGCGCCAATTTTCCTCGTCCTCATCATCAAGCGAAAGCCAGATCATCCGGGCACGGGGGGTCATGAGGCTTCCGGCGGATTGCTCGTCGAGGTCGAAAACGCCTTCCACCATTTCCTTTTCGGCCTTCTTGAAAATGCCGGCACTGAGGCCCTCGTCGATCAAAACGCGCACTTCTTCCTCGGATACGGCAGCCTCCTTGTTTTTGCGGATTCCGAGCGCAGCCATGAGCGAGTCGCTTGTGATGTTGAGGAGGTTGACAAGAGGAGAGAATAGGGCCGAGAGACCGTTCATCGGTTTGGCCATCGCGGAGGCGATGCGCTCGGGATTGTTCAGCGCAATGCGCTTGGGGAGGAGTTCACCTATCACCACCGACAGATAGGTGATCAAGCTCACCACGATAAACAGGGCTATCAAGTCCGCATACGAAGCAAGGAAAGGGATTCGCTCGACCAGGGGTATGATTTCTTTTTTGATGTTTGCGCCGCCGACCGCGCCAGCCAGAACGCCCACAAGTGTGATGCCCACTTGAACCGTGGAAAGGAATTTCCCCGGGGCGTTCGAAAGGGCGAGGGCCAACTTGGCTCCGGTGCTGCCCTCTTCGACCATGGTTTTGAGTTTTGTTTTCCGTGCCGCCACCAAGGCGATCTCCGCCATAGCGAAGAGCGCGTTCGCGAAAAGCAGAACGAATATTAAAAAGATTTCGAAAGTCAGGCCGGACATAAATAAAGAGGCACACTAAGATAGGAGTATCCTGTGAGCAAATGGAACGTGTGATAGACAGAAACAAGGGGCTTCGAGACAAGCCTTCCTTGGCGACGCGGATGGAGTTGCGTCGAGCGATTGGGGGGATGGAAAAAGAGAGTTTTCAAATTGGCCCGGCGGCAGACCCTTCTCCCCCGGAAAGGAGGGAAGGGCCTTGGCTGCCGGAAAGGGATGCTTAACGCATCTTACCACCGAAAACGGCGTTGTCGCCGAGTTCCTCTTCGATGCGGAGGAGTTGATTGTATTTCGCCACGCGATCGGTGCGGCAGAGGGAACCGGTTTTGATCTGGCCGGCATTCGTGGCAACAGCGATATCGGCGATGGTGACGTCCTCGGTCTCGCCCGAGCGATGGCTGATCACGGCTGTGTAGCGGTTTTCCTTGGCCAGTTCGATGGCGTCGAGGGTTTCCGTGAGGGAGCCGATTTGATTCACCTTCACCAAGATCGAGTTGGCGACACCTTGGTCGATTCCCTTTTGGAGGAAATCCACATTGGTGACAAAAAGATCGTCGCCGACGAGTTGCGTGGTGGAACCCAGAGCATTGGTGAGCTTTTTCCAGCCGACCCAGTCGTTCTCGGCGCATCCGTCCTCGATGGAAATGATCGGATATTTCGAGCAAAGGCTTTGATAGTACGCGACGAGTTCGTCGGCGTTGCGCTTGGATCCGTCGGATTTTTTGAAGACATAGGCTTTTTTGGTCGCATCGTAGAACTCGCTGGAGGCGCAATCGAGAGCGATGAAGATCTCTTTGCCGAACTTGTATCCGGCTGCCTTGACGGCTTTCGCGATCGATTCCAAGGCGTCCTCGGCGGAGGAAAGCGCAGGGGCGAATCCCCCTTCGTCACCGATGGCGGTGGAGAGTCCGCGTTTCTTGAGTTCGCCTTTGAGGGCGTGGAAAATCTCGGTTCCGGCCCGAAGGGCCTCGGAGAAGGTCGGGAACTCTTTCGGAACGATCATGAATTCCTGGAAGTCAATTGGAGCGTCGCTGTGCGCGCCGCCGTTCAGGATATTCATCATCGGAACCGGAAGAACTTTGGCGTTTGGTCCGCCGAGGTATTTGTAAAGAGGTTGGCCGATTTGGGCGGCGGCGGCCTTCGCGCTGGCGAGGGAAACAGCCAGAATAGCGTTGGCGCCGATTTTTTTCTTCGTCGGGGTGCCATCCACGGCCAGCATGGTTTTATCGACTGACACCTGGTCGGCAGCATCGATGCCGATGAGCGCCGGGGCGAGGAACTTGGAGACGTTGAGCACGGCTTTGGTCACTCCCTTGCCGAGATATTTTGCCTTGTCGCCGTCGCGAAGTTCGACCGCTTCATGCTCGCCGGTGCTGGCTCCGCTTGGCACAGCGGCGCGTCCGATCGCACCCCCTGCGAGCTCAACATCGGCCTCGACGGTCGGATTGCCACGGGAGTCGATGATCTGGCGGGCGCGGATGGAAAGAATGGTGGTATCAGTCATAAAGTGATGGATTTTGTTGTTTTTTTGAAAAGTGAAGCCCTTGAGAAAGCAAGTCCCCGAGCGGCTTGCAAGAAGATTCGTGGTAATTGATAGGGCATGCGGCATTGATTTCGCGCTTTTGGAGCACTAGAGTTTCCAAGGCTTCCATCCTGAGGGAAAGCCTCGCTTTATTATCTCAACATGCAGCAATTCGAAAGTTTCCGCGCCTCGTCGCTCTATTGTCAAAAGTGCAGCAAAGCCATGCCCGTCCGTGAAAAACTCCTGCTCGTTCTGCCGGACAAGGAGATTTACGATTATCTCTGCACGGGTTGCGCGTCCTCACTTGGGCAGCGCGAAGTCACGGCGGGTGAATTGATGGTTGCGCGCGCGGCGCGCGCCTCGTCGGGTCCATCGCGGTTTCGCATTTGATCCCATGCGTATCGTTTTTTGTGGCACGGGGGATATTGGCATACCGACTTTGAGGGCGCTGCTCGACTCGGAAAAACACGAGGTCTGCGCGGTGGTCACGCAGCCGGACAAACCGGCTGGGCGCGACATGAAGCCACGGGCATCGGCGATCAAGCTCCTTGCGATGGAGAGGGATATTCCTGTGCTCCAACCCGTCCGCCTGCGGAGCGAGGAATCTGTGGCGG
>JALQZP010000020.1 GCA_023258235.1 Terrimicrobiaceae bacterium
GATCATGGGTGCCAGTATTCAGCAGCAGCACCCGCGCATGACCACTCTCTTCTTCATAAACGATGCGCAGATCATATCCAGCGCTGATTGCCCGCAGTCCGCGTAACTTGCCGAGCAGCCCATGGTTCTTGAGTGCTGGATGAAAGGGCTGATCCATGAACAGCGTCAACGCCGTCTCGACTCGCCGCTGGTCACGCGCCGCCAAGCGGGCAAAGGCTTTGTCAAATCGTTTCGTCGTCTGCAGCGTCATCGTTTGACTTGACGCAGGTGACTAATCAGCGACTCCGCTGTGGTGAAGTGGCCACTTAGCATCCCAGGCTTTTTTGACTCCCGCTTGGCATTCAGAATGTCCTTCGTCTCCTTGGCGCTGAAGCGATAAGCTTCTGACTCCTCGGCGAGAGCAAATGGGATCGAGTGTGTGGCCACCACCTTGGTCAGAAACACCCTCACTGCGCTTTCCATGTCCAATCCCAAACCATCCAAAACTTTGGCGGCCTTCTTTTTCAACGTGGGATTGAGAGTGACTTCAAGGGTCTGCTGGCTCATGGCATTCACGTTAATTGAAAATTCGAGCTACCGCAAGACTTCATGCCACGCGGATTTGTTTAGGTGTCTGGCGCATGGTGATTTATTTGATAGGGCTCAACCGGTCTGGCCCAAGCAGGCAGGCTTCGGCATAGATCACTTTCGGCCCGTCAAAAGCGGACAACTCCATAAGGATGGCCCGCTTTAGCACACCGACCGCCACATAGGCGTTTGCAAAAAGCTCGCCAAGGTGACTACACGATGTATTTAGGCGAGCCATGAGAGAAGTTGAGGTTCGGTTTAGAGAAAATTTTTCCGCTAGCCGTGATTCAGGGAGCGGGATGTGTTTCTTTAAAGGCGAAAAGAAGTTGATTTCGCTTTACGGAGGTTATCTCGATGCCTCTTGCCTACGACCATGGAAGGAGAACACGCTTGTTGGGATAGGGTCCGGAACAAAGGGCGTTGTCGTGGCCTGTGCTCTCCATGCTATGCAAGAAGCGGGTCTGGATCTTGATTCAAGGATTGCAGATTTTTGGCCGGAATTCGCCCAAGGCGGCAAGCGTGATATGACGCTTGGCCATCTACTATCCCACCGATCTGGGCTTTGCGCAGCAAATGACAAAAAACTTCAGATTATTGATAAAGAAGGAATTGTGCACTATATTGAAAAGCAACGCCCGCTACTACCTTCCAATTCAGGGTCTGCATATAGCCCTCATCTTTTTGCTTATGCCTTGGAAGAAATACTGCGCCGTCTGACTGGCGGCGAGACTCTCGGTGACTATTGGCGCCGGGTTTTTGGCGAGCCCTTAGGAATCGATTTGTGGATCGGCCTTCCCGAATCGGAAAGTGTTCGAGTGGCCGCAACCCGCGCTCCGCAGAGGGGTATGCTTGAAGATTGTGATGTGCTTTTTGCGCGAGCCTTTGCGGATCCGGATTCGCTGGTTCACAGAGCATTCACAAGGCCCGCCAACCTCCCAGGAGGACTCGCAGAGTGGAATACACCTCTTATTTGGGCTGCCACCTTCCCCTCTGTCGGGGGTATAGCCTCTGCGGAAGGGTTAGCAAAATTTTACGCTATGCTAGCCAATCGAGGCACTCAGAACGGCATCACTTTCTTCAAAAGACAAACCCTCGATTGGATGTCCACAAGGTTGACACAGGGGTTTGATCACATTCTACAATGTAATATGGCATTCTCGGCCGGTTTCATGATGGATCCGCTGGATAACAATGGTCAAAAAACGCGTTTTCTATTTGGGACATCAGTGTCCGCTTTCGGCCATATCGGCCTAGGCGGTAGCCTTGGGTTTGCGGATCCAGAAAGACGAACGGGGTTTGCCTATTTGATGAGCAATTGGGAAGCAGGAGTTCTTCCGCGCGAGCGTTGCACCGGTCTGGTTGACGCGATTTACAATGCCGACTTGAAATGAACGAGACTTCAAATCTTGGCGACAGACTCCATGTAGCGCCTAAGATAGGTTGATCGATTTTGAGGAAAAGCAGGGGCTTCGCCAAGATAGGGCGTTAGGTTACTTATATCAAAACGTAGTCGATAAATATTCGATCGGAATTGCATCAGTGATGGATCTTGGGCCAGAAGAGCGACAACGGGAAAAAGCTCACGGTGGGTCAAAGCGCATTTTTTGATATGTTGATACCATTCAATCGCAGGCAACTGCTCTAGATTGTGGACATAGTTGCTTGCGGCTTCGCAGATTTCAGACCAGGGAATCGGTTCAAAGGGCGTGAGATGAAAAATGAAGGGGGTAGATTGGGAATGCAGAGAAATCCGCACAATGAGGTCCGCGCAAATATCGACAGGCAGGCAAGTCAATCTGAAGTCGAGTTCCGGTGCCAGCGAGGTGAGAAGCATCGCGTTCAAGGTGAGATCGATATATCCATTCGGATTGCATGTCCTGGTGGAGGCTGCTCCCAAAATATAGGGTAGGCGGAGGATTTTGACGGGAGCGCCGGTCGTGTGCGCCTGTTCGCACAGACACTCAGCCATCCACTTTGATTTTGCATATCCGTTCCGGAATATTGGCTTCGTGCGGTGGAGAGGCTCCTCAAAGACCACTTGCTCTTCCCGATACGAAGCCTCGTTGAAGACCGAGTAGGAGGAGAGGTGAGTGACGGGAATACGCCTCACCCCATTTGCGAATTCCAGCACCCTGCCGAGGCCGTCCACATTCACCTCTTTAAGTTGTCCGTATTCCCGAAACAGCGAAACATCGGCTGCGGCATGAATGATGAGGTCGAGCAATTGTTGAAGCTCCGCGTAGTGGCTTTCCTCCAGCCCAAGTCGGGGCTTCGAGAGATCTCCTAAGAGGATATCGACCCGGCTCAAGTCCACGGTGAGTTGGTGCCTCTCGAGACCGAATGCGAGTCGTTGGGTCGCCTCGGGAATCGCACCCCCAGGCAACAGGCAAATGACCCTCGCGTCCGTATGGCTCAGGATGCTCGCGAGCAGATGCACGCCCACGAAACCGCTCCCCCCGGTCAAAAGGATATTTTTGATTCCGCAGGAGGAATCAGAGGGAGCATTTTCGCTATGACTCATTTGGCATAATGGAATAGTGAAGGTGGCTTAAGTAGGGTTCGATGCGTTCGGCATTCGCTCGATAGATGCGCTCCACTTCGGGTAGAATGTCCATCTTTCTAGGCGATGGTCGAGCGTCGAGGCGCTCCTCTCCGACAGGCAAATCCAGCTTGTGAATGACAAGACGCAAAACATCCAAGGGGGTTTTGCACAGATCCTCGTAGCGAAGACTCACAGCACGCCCAGACGCAAGCAACTGGATATGATTAAGATAAAAATTGCATGCATTGCAAAACTTTTCAAAAACCAATTGCAACCCTCGTGGGCTAAGTGTGGACAGATGGATGGCTTGGAGCAGTTGGGGCGAATCAAAAACCGCATCGTAGGAGCGATCAATTTTGGCCAACCATGGGTTTTTGCTTTTGATTAAATTTCTCCAAAAAAGAATATGCGAGTTGAAGACAGTTAACGGATGCCTGTGAATAAAAATAAATTGGGAGTCAGGAAAATTGTCTGCAATACGAATAAAACCATCGTAGAAATCGATCGGGTTCTTCAATATCAGCGGCTTCTGCTCGGGAGATAGGAATCGCTTTTTGCGACAGAGAATCTTTAAAGGTTCGAAATTGGTGTTCGAAATGTGGGAGGCCTGTTGAATATTGTGATAACGCTTTTCGAGGAGGAAACCATATTCTTCCGCATGGAGGGGGTTGATTGGCATATGGTCGATGCCTCGAGTTGGGCCAAAGTGCTCCATTTCCTCCCGAAGCGATTGGATCAAAGCTTCCCGACGACCGGTTTCTTGGTTGACGATCAATCGATCAAATTCGACCAGATCATAATAAGAAATGTAGTCAAAAGCTCCCGTATCCACGAGCGCCTGATGTAGGTATGTGGTTCCCGACCTGTGGGGACCGAGAATAAAAATCAATCGGTCAGGAAGAGAACCCAGTTTCCAGAGATGAGCTTCGTCGGAGTTTTCTGAAAGCAGTCCGCTAGGCATTATGGAAGTGGGGTGAGCGTCGCTCGGAAGGTGTTTTTGGGTCTCAAGGTGAAGAATGTGGTCAGTTCAAAATCCCCCTCATAAGTCACATTGAAATCATATTCTTTTACAATCGTAGCAGTTGCTAGGATAAGCTCAAAAAGCGCAAGCCATTTTCCGGCACAGAGCCTTGGACCAGAACCCCAAGGAACATAGGCCCCCATAGGGACATTTTTTTCAAGAAACCGTTCAGGGAGGAACTCTGAGGGGTTCTCCCAATAGAGAGGATTTCTTTGAATCACATACGGCGAGGTGAGCATAAAATCGCCTTTTTGAATCGGGATTCCGCGGAATGTCGTATCCTGCGTTGCCTCCCGACCATTGAACCAAACCGGAGGGTATAGACGAAGCGCCTCGTTCACAGCAGCATAGGTATAAGGAAGCTTTGAAAGAACGTCTTGCGATTTCAATTGGGAGTCAGGGAAGGCAGACAAAACTTCTTCTCTGACTTTACGGAGCTTTTCCGGATGGCTTGCCAGCAGGAAGAGAGTCGAAAAAAGCCCGCTGCCGGTTGATTCAAAACCCGCCAAAATGTAAGTGAAAACCATACTCCTTAGGTAACTCCTCTGCTCTGCTTTCGGCATCGCCTGCACGAAGTCCGTCGCTATGTAGGAGGCGAGAATATCTTGGTATTGATCCGGATGGTCGAGATGCTGATCGATATGTTCAAAAATCAGCGGATCAAAATATAAGCGCAACTTCTCGTTATGAATAGGGGCATTTTTAATTTTATGCGAAAATATGTAGAAGTAGGGAACTTGAAAGTTGTCAACATCAGTCAAGCTTTCCAGAATGCATTTGACTCTATTTTTATCATTTATACCAAGCAACTTGCCAAGTATAATGCGAAGAGTGATCTCCCTACTGGTATAAGTGAGATCGACGTCTCTGGACACTTTTCGCCCATCCTCATCGCAAAGGCAATCGAGAACCCGCTCAGGGATCGTATCACAGAAGGTTTCGATCGCCGCGCGGGTAAAGAGCGGTTGAGCCAGATCGCGTTGCACCTTCCACTCCGCGCCTTCAGCGGAGAAGACGTTTTGAAGATCTGAGGTTAATCTGATTCCGATAAAGATATCGCCCCGAATGAACTCTTCCGTCCTTTTGACGAAAATTTCCCTGACATCTTCCGGTTCACTGAGCATGTAAATCGTCTTTGAACCCCAGACAAATCGGACGACCCTGCCATATTGCTCCCGGAGTTGCAGAAGGTAATCGAAAAATCCATTTTGAATCTTTTCCAGAACAACCAAATCCTGCGGGTAGGATGGGCCGGGGCAAATCTCCGACGAACTCTGTGATGGCGTTTTCTCCAGGGTCAGATATTCGATCGATTCCTTGGCAAGTTCTCCCAGCGTTTCTATAGCCGCAAATTTCTCAAGTGGAAAATCATTGCCCAATAAAAGATCGAGATGGACTTTAAGTTCGATCAAGCGAATCGAATCAAGACCGATATCTTGGTGGAGATTCTGCGAGGCATCGATCATGGCGGGATCGCAGTCGGCCAACAAAGCCGTTACAACCTTGAGGTTGGCGAGAAGACTTTTCTCGCGGAGAGAAGAGGGAAGATCCACCAGGGACTGATGAGTCAACACGGCAGGGTTTAAGCTTTTATTCATAAGTAAGGATCGTGAGGTATAAAGAGGTTCGAGGGAGTTTTGTAAATAGAGTTCGCGGCATTTGAGACGCTTGATCTTGCCGCTGGAGGTCATCGGCAGCGTAGCTGGCTTGATAAGAACGATATCTTGAACGGTCACATTGTGTTCATCAAATAGCGCTTGCGCAATCGCCTTGCGGATTTCTTCACCATCAAAATTTTTCAGGCGATCCCTTCGGACTTCACAAATCAATACAAGCAACTCTCCATCCCCGCCTTGTATCGAGAAAGCGGCGGCCCCATTCTTTCTCAGGCAGAGGCTCGACTCACAGGCAGTAAATTCGATGTCATAAGCGTAGAAGGTTTTTCCATTGAGCTTCATCGTCTCTTTCACCCGACCAACCACAAAAAGTTCGCCTTCATGGAGAAATCCCAAATCCCCCGTGCGAAGAAACCCCGCTTCGCCGTCAAGCATCAGGTCAAAGACGGAAGCGGATGCTTCTGCGTTGTTCCAATACCCTTTGGAAACGCTGGGCCCCTTCACCATGATTTCGCCGATCTTAAGATCAGGAAGTGAAACCAACAAGGCGGCATCAGCGATTCGCACGCTTTGATCGGGAAAACTTTTGCCGCAGCCGACGAGTTCCTGAGTTTCTGCGGAAGGTGTTGCCGCCAACTCGACCGATTCGCCATTGAGGTGACTGGAACGCGTGATGCTGATGATTTTATTTTCCGTGCGGGCGCCGCAACCAGTAACCATCAAGGTTCCTTCCGCCAATCCGTAGCAGGGAGCAAAAGCCTTCTTAGTAAAGCCCGCTTTGCGGAAGTGCTCAGCGAAAGCGGACAGGGTCGAGGCGCGGATCGTTTCCGCGCCGTTCCAAGCGAGTCTCCAACGGCGCAGATCAAGGGTCTCGACTTCCGCAGCTGAGATTTTGGAGGCACACAGGTCATAGGCGAAGTTTGGTGCGCCCGTTAATGTACCTCCATACTCACTGATGGCTTTGAGCCAACGATAGGGCTTCTGAATGAAATCGTTTGGAGAAAATAGTATGCATGGGACCCCTGCGTAAAGAGAGGTCAGAATCGCCCCAACCAGCCCCATGTCATGGAAATGCGGGAGCCAAGAAACGACCTTGGAACCTTCCGCCATGCTGAAGAGGGAAGCAATATTTCGAAGGTTGTGCAGGAGATTCTCATTGGAAACAACCACGCCTTTGGGGGACCCCGTTGAGCCTGATGTGTATTGTAAAAAAACAGGGGATGAAGGCTGGGCGGTCGAAGCTGTGAAGATTGCTTGCTCAGAATGATCAAGCGCATCAACATTAATCCAAACCAGACGATCCAGAAGAGATCCTTTGGGAATCCGGCTTTTTAGAATCCCGAAAACAGCTTGGGTGCAGAGAACAACTTTGGCGCCGCAATCTTTCGCAATTTTTTCCAACCCAGAGAGGGACTGCCTTGCCCTCGGGATGCTGAGCGGCACGGAGGGGAAACCTGCCATTGCGCAGCCAACAAATGCCTGAATGAAATCAAGCCCCGAAGGAAAAAGTAAAAGCACATTCCCCTCGCCTCCTCCCCGCTTGAGCAATTCCGTGGCGATACGGGACGAAGCCAACTCGAGTTTACGATACGAAATGGAAACTGCCTGCGTGTCGTCCTTAAGAAATGTATAAGCCGTGGCATCTGGCTTCACCAACGCATGCGCAGGAAGAATTTCCCTAAAAAGAGCGTAGGGCGACTGGGAAATGGGACGCGTATTAGGAGAATCCATGAAGAAGACAAGTCACCCAGTGACGGAATTTTTTGAACCTTGCATGGGATCTTTATTTGAAACGCACCGTCGCGCTGTGCGATCAAAGTTCAAGCAATTCAACCCTTGAAAAGATTTCGGAGGGTCTCCCCTCCGAAACCAGAATACAAATCATATCGAGCCCGTTAAAGCATCAACAGACTGTCCACAAGATATTTGTTATTTTTTGTCCCGTACGATGTGGCAAACTGTGACGGTATATTTGCCGTCCTTGCTGAGTTCAAGATCGTAGGAACCAGTCACACCTTCGTAATCGCGGGTTCCACCGAGGATAATGCCGCTATGTTTGTGACCTAACCCAGGAACAGCCTTGTGGGGCATATCAGTCACGGTGGTTTCAGTCCAAAAAGTGCCCTTGGGAAGTTGCACCACTCCAAGCGCAACGCGTGACCCGGTGCCCGCCTTGCTGTTGACCTTTAAAGTAGTAGAGATCGAGTAGCATTTGCCAACCACTTTTCCTTTTTCGGAGAGCCGGATTTCATTCTCGCGAATCCGGCGATGGCCTACACCGAAATCCTTGGCTGCATTATGGGCGTCGACATGTTTTACAACATTGGAATATAGGGTTAAATCTTCAGCCAATGCTGTGCTTGATAGAGCACATCCGGCGAGAAGCGAAGATAATATAATGAATGGTTTTTTCATAACAGACCTACTCGTATTGGCTTCGCTTTCGGTGCTCAAGCTTTTTAAATTTTCTCCAAATTCTTTTGCTCTGGAGCGCAATGCCGGCAATTTCGCCAAAGGCCGAAAGCGATTTCCTATTAGCCAAGTCAAGAGATATGAGACTTCTGAATGCCGACTAGGCTTGCAATTCTTAATGCAATGATCTCCAGTGATCTTGCTTGCGAGCCTTTAGCAGCCGGGAGCAAAGAGGCAACGCGTTTACAGGTATCACGGTTCAAAATGGAAATTTGAGCCACGCTATCACTATTAAGCGTATCCACCAAGAGCTGCATGAGTTTTCCGTTTTTGACAGCAGCAACCGGGGGTGCCGCGAAGGGGTGTTTTTGCCGAGCAAAAATAGTTGGTGTGAGGTAGGTTTTTGCGGCTTCTCTCAAGATAAATTTGTCGGTAACTCCTTTTGCCTTGTAGTGAACTGGCAACTTAGACACAAATTCGACCAATCGATGGTCCAAAAAGGGCAATCGCCCCTCTATGGAATGGCTCATTTCCATTCCATCTCCGTAAGAGCGCAGCAGTCGATTACACAAAAAAGTTTTGGACCAGAGATACATAGAGGCATGCATCGCGTCCCGATTTTTTAACTGATTCGGAATGTCAAACGAATTTAAAAACAACTTTGCAAGCTGATCTCGTTTCGAAGTTTGTGTTTTGTTTTCTTGGAAAAGTGGCAGTACTAATGGGATAGAGGCCCCAATGGTTTTATAAATCATGGGCGTAAACCCCAGGGATGTATCAAACTCCGGGAGGCCTGGACTCTTAAAGTCGCCCAGGAGTCCGCCCGACATGAGTGAATTTGAAGCAATCATTATTTGTTCAAAATCTTCAATGTCGGCTTTGAGCTGTCCTTGTTTGTTGTTTAAAAACATATCCTGCCGAAAATGAGGATAGCCGCCAAAAATTTCGTCAGATCCTTCTCCTGTGAGGACAACTTTCTCTCCATGGTTGTATGCCAGTCGGCTCAAAAGAAACTTCGCAATGGGCGCAGGATCTTCGATAATGCCTTCACACTTTGCAATGGCTTGGAAAAAATTGTCCGCAATATCTGCCTCATTCACATTGAGAACCGTGATTGGCATGCCTAAATGTTGTGCGGTCTCTGAAGCCTGTCTTGCTTCATCGTATCTTTCATCATTAAACGCAATGGTATAGGCATTTTTTGTTTTTCCCCCTGACGAAACAGCCATGCCGGCAACGGCGGAGGAATCCAAGCCTCCACTCAAATAAATTCCCACAGAGACATCGGCCCTTAACCTCAAAGCCACACTTTCTAATAAAAGTCGCTGAACTTCCTCTTTGGCCTCTTCAAATGCCATATTGGAAGTATGACCTTGTTCAGGATAATTGAAGTCCCAGTATTTTCGGGATTTCGCATTTTTGTGAGAAATCAACATAAGGTGACCTGGTGCAAGCTGCGAAATTCCATTGAACAGGGTTTGAGTGTCGTTAAGGCCGTAAGTAAACGCCAGTTGAACGCTTAGGTCGTTAAATTCAATGGGAACTCCAAGGGCCTTGATGGCTTTGACCTCTGAGGCAAAAATCCATCTTCCATTGTGGTTTGTGTAGTAGAGAGGTTTTATGCCGAATCGGTCGCGAGCAACAAATAGGGCTTCTTTTCGGTAGTCCCAAAGGGCAAAAGCAAATTCCCCCCTGAGATGGTGAACGCATTCCGTTCCGTATTTTTCCCAGAGAGGAATCAGGATTTCGCTGTCTGACTTCGTTTTGAATGAAAAACCTTCCTTTTGGAGCTGGCTACGCGTTTTTTCGTAATCATAAAATTCGCCATTCACAACGGCAACACAACCCACACGTTCATTTAGCAAGGGTTGATTTCCACCAGAAATATCTATAATTGAAAGCCTTGCGTGCCCCAAACCGACAGCTCCAGTAGAATTTATCCAGATATTTTGACCATCTGGCCCTCGATGATACATGCTTTTGGCGGAATTCAATAAGGCCTCTCGAGGAATTGGAACTTGATTGGTATCTAATACTGCAATAATTCCACACATTTGTGCTCCTTGAATTTTGTCACGGTTGAAACTGAGCTTCCGTAGCCTCAATCTTTCGCCACGAAATCGACTTCGCGCCTCTCCGCCTCTCCGAAGCGGTCGAGCAAAAGCAGGTTGTGGTGGCATTCAATTTACGAAGAATGGAAGGAGCAACTAGGATCAAAGTGAACCCCAGAAAAAGCCGGCGGAGGGTATCAAGCATTAGGCGTAATAGGAAGACACGCAAGGAAGCGGGAAAATGAAATCATGGCAAGAGTTTGTCTTAGCTCCCCCCCGCGTTCCCTGCGCTCGGAGGCCTAGCTTTCGTATTGTAAAGCTCCGACGCTCTGATTTGCTTCGCTCTTTATGCAAAAGGATTCTGTTTTTCCTCAACTTGATTTAGCGATCGTAGGCGCAGGTGTCTCGGGTCTCTACAGCGGTTGGCGCTGGATGACGAGTCCCGCAGGTCACGACACACGATCGGCAGTTTTTGAGTGCAGCGACCGTATTGGTGGTCGCCTGCTCACAGTCCAACCGCCTGACATGCCTGAAGCCCGGATTGAACTCGGCGGCATGCGCTTCACCTCGGACCAGAAGATCATCAAAGCCCTGATCGCCGACATGCAACTCGAGGTCGAGTCCTTTCAAGTTTCCGAACCAGGAAACATCGCGTATCTCCGAGGGCGGCATCTGAAAACGGCCGACCTCGTCTATCCCGAGCGCGTGCCCTATGACATCCCTCAAGAGGATTATGAAGGCTTCCGATGCGGCTTCACCGCTCTCGCGGCAAAACGCTTCCTCAGCAAGGTACTCAAAACTCCCGATGTGGACCTCCGAAATGTGGATTGGGATGCCGTTGCAGAAAAGGGCATCTACGACGACCATGCCGTCACCGACCTCACCATGCGGTATGCCTTCAGCCACTCGATGAATAACGAATCTTTTCAGTTCGCAGAGGACAGTAGCGGCTACGGGAGCATTTATCGCACATGGAACGCAGCGGACGGCTTTGTTTGGAACCTGGATGACTACGGTACGAACGTTAGCTACTGGCGTCTGAAGAGTGGATTTGAGACCGTACCAATCACTCTCCGCGATCGTTACCTTGCTGCCGGCGGCGAGGTTCACTGCAACCATAGGCTGATCCGCTTCGACATGGCGCGTCTTGCAGACGGAACCGAAGGCGTTGAACTCCATTTTGCCGTTGGAAAAGAGAAGAGAGTGGTGTTTGCGCGCCGCCTGATTTTAGCGATGCCCCGCCGCTCCTTGGAGCTTTTAGAACGACGCGGTGCCGTGCTTGGCTCAAAACATAAGGATGTCCACCAACTCATCCGCTCCGTAGTGCCAATCCCGCTCTTCAAGCTCATTCTTTGCTACCGCCACCGCTGGTGGGAGGACTTGGGTATCACAAGGGGACAGTCGGTAACTGACCTTCCCCTCCGCCAGTGCTACTACTGGCCGGTGGGTGGGCATACCAAGGCCGGAGCCATCCTCATTTACAACGATGGCCACGGCATGGACTACTGGGAGGGTTTGCGCGGACACCCCGACAAATTTAAGAACGAACCCCATCTCGATGAGGCTCAGTTGCCAGCGGAGGAGTGGAAACAGCATCCCGCACCTGCCCTGATGGTGAAGGAGGCCCACAGGCAAATCCTCGCCATGCACAACGCGAAGGATACTCCCGACCGGAAGCCGTATTCCGCAGCCTACCGCGATTGGGGCGACGACCCCTACGGTGGAGGTGCGAACTTTTGGCGCCAACATGTGAACAGCCGTGCGGTGAGCCAACGCATTGTCCAACCCGTGAGCGGACTCCCGGTTTACATCTGTGGCGAAGCCTACTCCCACGCTCAGGGCTGGGTGGAAGGCGCTCTGATGACAGCCGAGGACCTCCTTCAAAACCACCTTGGGCTCCAACCTCCCGCCTTCTTGCCGACATCCAAACCAGAGCACCACCTCCATGGATACTAATAATAAAACGACGCGCACATCGCTTGTGTCTGTGGAGTTCGCTGGGGTGCTCGCACTTGGATTGACTATTCTTGTCTGGGCGGGTTTCTTCCTTTCCCTGCGTGCCGGCGCGAAAGCGGCTCTGCCTGTGGGTGAGATCGCCGCATTCCGTTTCCTTCCCGCCGCGCTATGCTTCCTGCCCGTGTTGTGGAAGCGATGGCACAGAATCATCGCGGTGCCATGGCCGCTGCTTCTGGCGATCGTATGCGGGGCAGGCTTTCCTTATTTTTTGGTGGCCGGCACGGGAATGCGTTTCGCGTCGGTCGCGGATGGAAGCACCCTTGTGCCAGGGGCATTGCCATTGTTTGTCTCTTTACTTGCGTTCCTCCTTCTCGGTCAGAAAATCACGCCCACGCGCCGAAACGGACTACTGCTCATTTTGATCGGTATTTTGCTCATGCTTGTCTTCTCACTCAACCACGCTGCTCCGGGATTGTGGCGGGGTTATGCACTTTTCCTTTTTGGAAGCCTTCTGTGGGCCGGATTCACTCTCGCCTTGCGCCGCAGTGGACTGGAAGCCCTGGAAGGGGCTGCCGTGGTCACCTACGGATCAATTCCCCTTCTCGTCTTAAACCTGCTTCTGAGCAGTCAACCCTTGCAGCTGCATCACCTACCTTTGAATGTTCTCGCGATCCAGATTCTCCTTGAAGGTATCGGCGTTGGCCTCGTCTCAACACTCAGCTATGCCTATGCCGTGGCCAAACTCGGCGCGGATCGCGCCGCTATAGCCGGCTCACTCACCCCTGTCGTTGCAACGCTCCTCGCCGTTCCGCTCCTAGGCGAAGTGCCGCCCGCCAGCGCGATGCTTGGTATGACACTGATTATCGCCGGCATCGCATTAGCCAATCACCGCCAATACTCCCACCACACCGAACCTGTGCATTCTAAATAATTTGATATAATATTTTTGCAAATTATTCCGCCTCCAATTCTTGGCAAATTTCCGCAAACGTCCGGCGATTGCTTTGCAATTCACGAATCCGCTGCACGCGTTCGACTTGTTTCGCAAAAAACCTCCTGTGATCCTTTTTAAAAACAAAGGAAAATCTGTCCTAAAAACTCTTTCCGATGAAAATAAAGTCAATAATTAATTCCTGACCCCTATACCTACACTGGTCGCTCTGCGCTTTCAGGTCTCAGGTCTCAGGTTTCCGATTCCCGGCCTTTTACTCGCTGGTCGGTATGGAGGGATTCCACTTGGCCCAATCGGCTTGAGGTTCGGCATACAGTGGGAAGGTATCTCCATCATGCGCGGCCGCGCCCATTGTGGCATTGTCCGGTGTCGCAAAGCACACTTGGCCATCCGGGGCTATCACGGATCCTGTATGAATTCGGAATTTCAGGAAACCGACAGTGGCCTTGAGTCCGCTGGCATCCCAGAATTTGGTGTTCGCACGAACGAGGTGGGAATACTTGCGGTTGATGACGCCCGTTAGAACAACGTCACGACCATCCTGGGAAAGGGTTTTTTCGGTAATCCGCCCCACGCTGATGCCACGGTAGTAAATCGATGCGCCGGGATTGATCGGGCTTCCATCGGCTTTAAGCTTCACGCTCAGACCGGTCGGAGTGATTTCCTCGGAGTCGAATGTGGTTTTGCCAATGAAGGACGTGGCCGTTTTTTTGGCATTTCCCGGCGTGCACTCGATGTAAACGCCGCTCACCAGTGTTTCCAGGCCCGTGATGCCTTGGAGCGAGATATTCGGCCGAACGACGGAGTAGATCGCGTCCTGGGTTCTAAGAAATTCGTAGCCGGAGTTGAGACGGGCCACCACCCAGACGTAGGGGCCCTTGGTTTCGACGTCTTCGACAATGCCAACCGGAACACCCAGGTAACGAAGCTCGCTGCGACCAGCGACCAATCCGCGTCCATTGTCGAAGCGGATCCGTATCGGCGTCGATTCCGCTTGGGCCGTTTTTTTATCGCTAAAAAGCTGAAACTCGGAAACGGGGGATTCGCTTTTAATCGGGGGGCCGAAGCTCTCAAATTCGACGCCTCCCTGCACCAGAGCCTCGACACTTTCCAACTCAACATGCAGTACGCCGGGACCAACTTTGACGGAGGTTGCAGGAATACGCCAGAAGCGGGAGTTCGCAGAAATGCAGTGGCGGAACTCGGGTTTGATGACGACCTGCAAATTCGGACGCCCATTGGCATCGAGCGATTTTTTGAGCACCGAACCCACGGCGAGCCCCCGATGAAGCACCGGAGCTCCCTTGTCTATAGTGGGTAGTTTTTCGGCGTAGAGGGTGAGCAACAGGCCGTTTCGCTCATCCTGAATGACCTGCCATTCCCTATCCGAGATCGTGCGTCCGAGCAACTCGCTAGCGGGCTGACCACCGACACCCGGCTGCATATCGATATAAACTCCGGTAAGCAGCGTGTCCAAGCCGCTGACGCCCTCCAAAGAAATACGGGGACAAACAAGGGAAAGCTTGGTGGCGGAGTCCACGATGGCGTCATACTCCGGGTAGAGTCGCATGGTGGTTTTAACGCTTTTGGTTGCCGGAACGGCTTCCACCGTATCAACGAGACCGATGGGATGGCCGAGATAGCAGACCTTGGTCACACCGGCAATCAGCCCTCGCCCATCCTGAAACATCACCGTGAAGGTTTTTCCGCACGTGCGGGCGTCAAATTCATTGAGGCTGAACTCAAAGACGCTATTGCTGGCGGCCTCCGGCCCCGGCTCGCCGAAGTGATCAAAGGAAATGCCGCCTTGAAGGAGTGCGTCGATGCCCGCGATGTCGAGCTTGAGGCCTTGTTGACCGAGTTGAAGCGCGGTGGCCTCGATCGGCCAGAACTGGGAATTGGTCCGCACGTTCGATCGATATTCCTTGTCGATATACAAGTCCAAAGTCGGACGCCCCTTCTCATCGAACCCTTTCTTTCTGACAACTCCGACCTTGATGCCATGATTGTAAACAGGCGCCCCGCGATTGATGAGGGGGATCGTTTTACTCTGAAGCCGGATCGTGAAGGCCCCTTTCTCCAGAGGCAAAAGTGGGGGCTTGTTGAGTCCGGTGAATCGCGTTTCAGGCGGTCCGCCCAGCGTTCTGGCCTGAATCGAGTTTCCTTGGATGATCGACTCCAAGCCATTCAACTCCGTGAGCGAAATAACCGGCCGCTCGATCCAAAAGTCCGTATTCTTTGAAGCCAACTCGGTAGCGAAGGCCTCCAACCGCACCTTGACCACCACATGGTTGAGATCCTTGTCCAACTCGACCGCTTCCACGGAACCAGACTTGACCCCGCGGTAAAGCAGTTGGGTTTTCCCGGCTTGAATGCCGGGCGCATCCTCGAAAGTGATTTCGATTTCAGGGCCGAGGGACTCCCACTGCTTCCAGAAAAGCCAACCCGCAACCAAGGCGGCCAGAATGGGAAATATCCACACCCATGCAATGTTTCCGGTGTGGGTCGCGACGATCTCGCCGTGATCCTCTTTTTCTCTTTTGTGTTCTTCTGTATTCATGGGGCCTTTTTCGGCAAATCCTGCCAGATCATGTAGGGTTTATAGATATCCACAGCAAGAATACTGCAAACAAGCAAAGCGGAATAAAATAATGCACCCGGTTCGGCGCTCACGCTGGCCAGTATGCCAAGTTGGCCTACGGCAGTCAGGATGGAGAGCAAAAAAATATCCACCATTGCCCATGTGCCGATTTTCAAGAGAAACGCATGCAGGGCCATGCGGGAAGGGCGGTATCGATCGGAACCGTGCAACGCGAGCATCCAAGCCATAATGAAAAGCTTCACCACCGGCAACACGCCGCTGGCCAAAAAGACGATGCCCGCAACAGGAACAAGGCCCGTATCGTAAAGCTCCCGCACGCCGCCCATCACGGTGAGCGGTTCGACCACCCCCGTGATCGTGATCGTCATCACAGGCAGAAGATTGGCCGGCAGATAAAGGATAAACCCGGTCACCACAAGGGCACGGGCAAGCTGGAGACGCAGACGGGAACTCAAAGGCGTTCCTCCTCCACATAAAGGATCAGCTTTTTACGGTCAAAAAATTGAATCGTCAGCAGGATACAGAGCGCATACAGGATCACCCAAAAAACTCCGACCTCCCAACGCACGGATCCCAACGTCCTTAGCTTGACCGTGGCGACACCGCATGCCACTGCAAAAACCGGAACCAGGTTCCAGGATTCCAGAATGGCAGCGATATTGAGGATTGTGTGGAGACCTCGCCAGCGACGGTGCAGGCACCACGCCGCACAAGCATACCAGACTGTCACCAGATAAAGCGCCGGAGCAGCCATCACGCAGAAAAACACCAGCGCCGACAGCAATCCATAACCCTGAAGCCACAGGCCCGCGATGCCCGTATAAATCAAATTGGTTTGGGAATTCCCCGCGATACTGAAGCTCATGATCGGATAAGTATTCGCCAATACCATCAGGATCAGACCTGTTGTGGATAGCGCCCATGCCACCGGGATCGTCCGACCCACCAAGGGCGATTTGATTTCCTCCCCGCATCGCGCACACCGCAAATACTCGTTTTTGGCGAGTTTGCGATCGCGACACTCGGCATGGCAACGCGGACACTGCAGCCATAGCTCGGTTGGGATGGGACGGTTCATTTCAATGCGTCCGGAATCTTATTCAGATCGCAAGATGGTGAAAATCACTTTTCGTGTTCCCCCGCTTGCGCGACTGGCGTCTGGCTTGACTGTGTCCCTGTGCGATTGCAGGGTGGCGGTGTGGATCTTTCTATTTTGCAACGTCCCCGTCGCCTCAGGCGCTCTGAAAACCTCCGCCGCCTTGTCCGAGAGACGAGGCTGCACACGAGCGATTTGATCTGGCCCCTCTTTGTTCATGCGCGCGACTCGGATGAGCCTGTGCCGTCCATGCCGGGTGTTTCCAGACACGGCCTCGACTCGCTCCTCGGAGCCTGCGAGGAGGCCCAGCGATTGGGCATCCCGGCTGTGGCCGTTTTTCCCTGTATCGAAGCCTCGCTCAAAAATGCCGAAGGCTCCCATGCCCATGAGGAATCGAACCTCCTCTACCGGTCCGTGCGCGAAATCAAAAAACGCTTCCCCGAATTGCTGGTTATCACCGACGTCGCCCTTGATCCCTATACGAGCCACGGCCACGACGGGCTCCTCTCCCCAAACGGCGACTCGGTCGAAAATGACACGACTGTGGAAGCCCTCTGCCGCCTCGCTGTCCATGAGGCGGCTGCGGGTGCGGATATCGTGGCTCCCTCGGACATGATGGATGGCCGCGTGGGAGAAATCCGCAGGGCCCTCGATGTTGCCGGATTCCAAGAGACCGCCATCATGTCCTATGCGGCAAAATACAGCTCGGCGTATTACGGCCCCTTCCGCGATGCGGTGGGAAGCAAGATCGGCCAGGATTCCATAGGCAAGGCGACGTATCAGATGGATCCCGCGAATGCCTCGGAGGCCGTCCGCGAAGTTCTCCTCGATGTCGAACAGGGCGCCGATATCGTGATGGTGAAACCAGCCGGACCGTATTTGGACATCATTTGCAAGGTCCGGGATGCCGTGACCACGCCGCTCGCCGCATATCAAGTGAGTGGCGAGTATGCCCAGATCCACGCAGCGGCTCAGCTCGGCTGGCTCGACTATGAGCGAACCCGCGACGAGTCGCTTCTGGCCATCAAGCGGGCCGGGGCCGACATGATCCTCACCTATTTCGCGCCCGAGGTTGCCGCTCGATTGCGCCATTGAACCGATGAATCCTCGGCCAAAAATCGGGCTCCTTTTGATTCTCGCCTTGGTTTGCACCACAGCTGTCACTGCAGCCTTTCGATTGGACAAGCCGGTGCGCGATTCGATCGTCGCATCCCAAGGTCCCGATTGGAACAAATCCGCAAATAAAAAAATCTATTCCTCCATCCGCATCTGGGGCGACTGGCCACCGATAATGGGCTTCGCCTTGATCGGAGTCTTGGTGGCGAAGTGGCGCGGGAACTCCCGCTGGACCCGCATCCTCGTCGCAGCGATGATCGCCTCGACCTTGGCCGGGGCCCTCGCGAACACCTCACGACTGACAACCGGACGAACCCGTCCTCGCGAAAGCCCGAAATACGAGCAAGGCTTCTATGGGCCCTGGAAGGACGGGCGGCTCCTGATAGGAAATGCCGCGTTCAACTCGTTTCCATCCGGCCACACGGCCACCGCTTTCGGTTTCGCTTCCGTGATCGTTTTCGCCTCGCCCGCATGGGGAGTCGCAGCCGTTGCGGGGGCCTCCGCCGTGGCTTGGTCGAGTATTGCCATGGGAGCCCACCATCCCTCCGACGTGGTGGTCTCGATATGCCTCTCTTTCGGCGTGGGTTGGTTCGTCTGGCGCGTGGCCCGTCAGCGTTTCATGAAACCGTCGGAGCCTCGCTGAATTCCTGCTGCGAGGCCACCCACGCAAGAGCTTCCTCTTTCGACTTCAGACCGCCCTCGAGCTGAAGGGCCTGAACCGCATCCAGGATTTTTTTGAAAACCGGTCCCGCCTTCCATCCCTTCTCGATTAAATCGCGCCCGGTGATGAGCGGTTGCGGAATAAGCGGCTCGCTCGAAAATTCCTCCCTCTTGCGAAAAAGAAATTCGTAATTGTCCAACATGCCGTGCGATCCCAAGCAATCGACGCGGTGCAAGGCCAATTCGTCGTCGATCGTGGGTCGAGCCAGGAAGCGCTTGAGCGTGGAGACCCGCATGTTTTGAACATCCTTGAAAGCCATGTGATTTTTGACCGCGACGACCGTGGCCTCCTTGTCGGCATTGGAAAATCGCAGGCGCTCGAAGACATCCTCGGTCATGCGGGCGCTGATCCCCTCGTGTCCATTGAATCTCATGCGACCAGTTTCATCGATGTGGAAGGCCGCCGGCTTGCCGGCATCGTGAAGCAGAACGGAAAAGACAAGCGGCACGGAGACACACTCCGGCAGAAGGGAAAGCATGAGGCGGGTGTGAACAAACACATCACCTTCAGGGTGGAATTCGGGAGGTTGTTCGCAGCCCTTGAGGGCCTCGATTTCCGGAAGCAAAACCGCCAAGAGGCCGCATTGATCCAAGAGGTCGAATCCCCTCACCCGCGAGGGATGGGTGAAGATTTTCACCAACTCGTCCCGGATGCGCTCGGCACTCACAACCGTGATTTCGGCGGCCTTGCGACAAAGCGCCTCCCAAGTGGCGGGCTCGATCTCAAAACCCAGAACCGCCGCGAACCGAACGCAACGAATGAGTCGGAGCTTGTCCTCGGCGAATCTCGCATCGGGATCGCCGATGCAGCGGAGCACCTTGGCCCGAAGATCCGCCTCGCCACCGACATAGTCGAGAACCCGCTTTTCCAAAGGATCGTAGAAAAGCCCGTTGACCGTGAAATCCCGCCTTTGGGCATCACCCTCGGCCGTGGTGAATACGACCGAGTCCGGATGCCGCCCATCGATGTAGGCTCCATCCGAGCGGAAGGTGGCAACCTGATATTCTCCGCCATCCTCCAGCACGACGATCACGCCGAACTGGGCTCCAACCGCGACCGTGCGGGGAAATAGCTTTTGAACCTCCTGCGGACAGGCACTTGTGGCGATGTCGATGTCGTGCGCGGACTTCCCGAGCAACATATCCCTCACGCAGCCCCCGGCGAAAAAGGCCTCATGCCCTGCCTCCCGCAAACGCATGACAATGCGCGTCGCCGTGGCCTCCATGGCGGTTATTTCAAGGCCGCCCAAACGCGGTGCACATCATCGTGATCCTCGAGCGCCTGCAAAAACTCGCCAACCTCGGCGCGATGCTCGTCCGAGAGGGAGGGACACTGCTTCGCGATGTAGCCGAGTTCGCTCGTCACAACCGTCCAACCGTTGTCAGCGAGCCATTTTGAAACGGTCGATGTGGCCGTCCGCTCGGCAATGAAGCGGGCCCCGGTGACGCCCTCAGGAATGTCGTCGTTCTCCGCATGGGTGAGCACCGAAAAATCATTGGCACCCGCTTCGATTGCCGCGGTCTCGATATCGATCGCCGCATCGGGATGGTGCGCTTCGACGATTCCGACGTTGTCGAATAAAAACTTGTTGCTGCCGGCCGTGCCGAGTTGCCCTTTTTTAAAGAGCAAGCGCATCTCGGGAGCGGTGCGATTGATGTTGTCGGTGAAGACCTCAACGATGACGGCGATTTTGTGGGGCGCGTAGCCCTCGAAGACCATGTGCTCGAGCACGAGCTTGTCATCGCCCACACCGGCTCCTTTTTTGATGGCGCGGTCGATCACATCACGTGTCACAGACGCCCGCCGGGCCTTTTCCAAAGCCGCAAAAAGCCGCGCGTTTCCGGCCGGATCAGCCCCGCCGGCCTTCGCCGCAACCATGATTTCTCGAACGAGTTTGCCAACGACTTGGCCTTTTTTCAGATTTGCGACCTCTCGTTTAGCGTGGAGCCATTGTCTTCCCATAGGACCACGAACCTACCCCCAACAGCGGATGGGCTGCAATCGGATTTGCGTCGGCTTTTTTTAAATCCGATAAACCCCGTCCTGCTCGATCTGCTGGCGAAATGCCACCTCATCCAACTCCTGCCTGGCCGCCGTGAACACAAAAAGGCCGATAAAAAGCAGGATGGGATTCCAGCCGAGACCCACGAGCACAAATCCCGCTGCGAAAACCTGACCCGTTCGAGCCGCGATTTTTGTCGCCTTCAGGTAGTTGAGCTTCATGGCCAGCAACGCCCGCAACACCCTTCCGCCGTCCATCGGAAATGCCGGGATCATATTGAACATCACCAGCGCCACATTGATCTTCAGTAGGTTGGGAAGGATCTCGCTGCTCACTGGATGGCCCCGATCCAAGAGATCAGGCCACAGAAAAAGCCCCGTCCAGAGCGTTCCGGCGATCGCGACATTCACCGCCGGACCTGCAACCGCGATCACAAACTCCTGCCAGGGCTTGTCCGGGATCGCCTGCATTCGGGCCACGCCGCCAATCGGAAGCAGGGTGATATCCGGTGTTCTGATGCCATAGTGTCTTCCTGCCATCGCATGCCCGAACTCATGCAAAAGCACGCATAGAAAGAGCAGCAGTATGAAAGCCATCGACAAAAGTCCCTGAAACATCCCCCCGTCCCGCCAGTCGGCAAATCCGAAATACGCCAGCAAAAGCAGAAATGTGATGTGGATTTTGACGTCAATTCCCGCAATGCGGGCGATTCGATAGGACCATTTCATAAAAATTGATTTTCCGGCGGAATAGTTTCGGGCTTAATAGATCATCCGGCAACCAGTCCGGCCACTTAGCGAATCTACTACATTCATCAGAAAACAAAGAAAATGTCACAAAACACACCCAAAGTCCTCGTCGCCGATCCCGTTTCTCAACGCGGCGTGGAAGAACTCGCCGCGAACGGTTCGCTCGAAGTTGTTGTTAAAACCGGCCTCCCCGAAGCGGAGATCATCAAGATCATTCCCGAATTTTCCGCCCTCGTCGTTCGCAGCCAAACCAAGGTCACGGCGGCCGTTCTCGAAGCCGCGACGAAACTCAAGGTCGTCGGACGCGCCGGTGTCGGCGTGGACAACGTCGATGTGGACGCCGCCACCCGCCATGGCGTGATCGTTATGAACACGCCCGGCGGCAACACGATCTCCACAGCCGAGCATGCCTTTTCCCTCCTCGTGAGCATCGCCCGCAACATCCCGCAGGCCGACGCCAGCATCAAGGCGGGCAAGTGGGATCGCAAAAAATACGAAGGCGTTGAACTCTACAACAAGACACTCGGCATTCTCGGCATGGGCCGCATCGGCACCGAGTTGGCCCGCCGCGCGATGGCCTTCGGTATGCGCGTGCTGGCCTACGACCCCTACCTCTCCGTGAGCCGCGCCCGCAGTATGCAAGTGGAACTCGTCGAGGATATCGATTCGCTTCTTCCTCAAGCCGATTTCATCAGCATGCACATGCCACTCACCGAGGAGACCCGCCACATGCTCGATGCCCGCCGCCTTGCCATCTGCAAAAAAGGCGTTCGCATCGTAAATTGCGCACGCGGAGGTCTTGTCGACGAAGCCGCCCTCGGAGAGGCGTTGAAGTCCGGCTGGGTCGGTGCCGCCGCGCTCGACGTGTTTGAAATCGAGCCACCGCCAGCGGATTTCGCCCTCCGCTCGCTTCCCAACATTGTTTTCACCCCGCACCTCGGCGCCAGCACGGCGGAAGCGCAGGAAAATGTCGGCATCGAAATCGCCCAAGCCATTCGCGCCGCCCTCCTCGAAGGCGAGATCCGCAACGCGGTCAACATGCCCAGCATTGATGCCAAAACGGCCGAAATCGTGAAACCCTACATCACCCTCGGCGACAAACTGGGTCGCTTCGTGGCGCAACTCGCCCCGAAACGCAACGACCGCATCGTCATCACCTATGGCGGCAAAGCCGTGGAAATGCCCACCGATGCCATCAGCCGCGCGATCCTCACCGGCTTTCTCAAACACGCCGGCGGCGAAGAGGTCAACAGCGTGAATGTCCGCAGCATGGCGGCCACCATCGGCCTCGATGTGGAGGAAATCCGCTCGAGCGAGCAAACCGACTTCAACGAATGGCTCCACGTCGCCGTTCACAGCGGGGACTCGAAAGTCTCCGTCGGCGGCACCTTCTTCGGAGCCAAAAACGATCCACGCATCGTGCGTGTGAACGGCCAATCGGTGGAGGTGACTCCCTCCGGCGTCGTCCTCATCCTCGAGAACCGCGACCGTCCCGGCATCGTCGGCCACATTGGCACTCTTCTCGGCAAGGAAAACATCAACATCGCCAGCATGAGCCTCTCCCGCACGGAACAAGGCGGACGCGCGCTCACCCTGCTGAACCTCGACAGCCTTCCCGGCGCCGATGTCCTTTTAAGAATTTCCGCCGACGCCGATATCCACTCCGCCCAAGTCATCGCTCTCTAACCGGAGCGGCGACAGGCCGGACCCCATGGAACAAACCGAGGCCATTCTCATCCGCAAAAAAAAGTGGAGTGATACCAGCCTCATCACGACTTGGTTCACCGCCAGTCACGGCAAAGTGACCACGGTGGCCAAGGCCGCCCGGCGGGCGGGCAGTCCCTTCGCCGGCGGCTTGGATCTGTTCCATCGCGTTGAAATCGCCTACGTGTGCAGCCGCAAGACCGCGGTGCACACACTCCGCGAAGTCCGGCTCATCGAGTCCTTCGACTCCGTTGGCACCACGAATCTGTTCCTCTGCGGCTACTTTGCGGAACTCATCGATCTCGTCACCCAACCCGGTTGCCCCGCCCCGGAGATATTCGACTTGCTCAACCGCGCCTGCCGCCACCTCAGCACCCATCCGGCCAGCCACCGCTCGCTCGAGTTTTTTGAAAGCGAACTCTGCCGGCTCATGGGCATCGAGGATTCCGCCACGTGCACACTTGTTGCCATCGAAACTTATTGCGGACGCATCCCCGCCTCGCGTAAAGCAGCACTGGATTTGCTAAACCCACGCACCGCATCGTGAAAAAAATCTTCTTTCGAACGCTGCAATCCGCCCTCGCCCTCAGTTTGATGGCCCTGACAGGCTGCATGAGCCCCGGTGTGAAAGGCTATAAAACAAAACCCTACACGATCCGAGGCATCCGCTACCACCCCATGCAACCCCGCGAATGCCTGGGGCACGTGGATATCGGCATCGCTTCCCACTACGACGAAAGCGGGCTCATTTTTCCCGGCAAAACATCCACCGGCGAGAATATCTGGCCATGGACCCGCGCCGCCGCCCACAAAACACTCCCCCTCCCCTGCAAAATCCGTGTCACCAATCTCAAAAACGGCCGCTCCACCACAGTCCGCCTGAATGACCGGGGCCCATTCATCCCGGGTCGCCTGCTTGATGTCACCAAGCCGGTCGCCCGCGAACTCGGCTTCGTCGATCAAGGCCTCACAAAAGTGAAAATCCAAGTCCTCAGCGTCGGCGACGGCCCCTACCGCCTTCGCTAAAAAAGTACCGCCGCAGCACCCCATCCCCTCCAAGGATTGAACTGCGGCGGATTTGTTTTCACCATTCCCCAATGGTGAAAGTTGGAAAATCAGCTTAACTCGAAAACGGATTTTTAGACAGGAGGACAGGATTTGCAGGATTAACAAGAGCGGTTTCCGAAAGCGGCGAACCACACAAAACAATCCAATGGGATTCGTTCAAATTCATTCACCCTCTGTGCTCTCTGTGTACTCTGTGGTTAATTCCGCTGGATTCGGGCTTAACTTGCCCGCTGCGAGTTGCCGGCGGCGGCGATAGGCGTGGATTCCCAGGCCTATGAGCAGCAGCGCGGCGGTCGCGTAGGTGCTAGGCTCGGGGACAATGTGCGGATGCAGTTCCGGTGCATCGAAGAATCCGCTGCCCAAGAACCCCGATCCGAAACCGCTGTAAAAAGTAATGTTCGGCAGGCTGTTTACGACGTTCTGATTGGTGTCGTCCCTGATGTAAACGTGGTCGCTGCCCACGGTGTAGTTGTAAATCCAGAGCTTGGTGTCATCGGAGAGCTCGGACGCGAACTTCCAGAAGCTGATCCAGGATGCGGTGTATCCCATGTCAATGATCGCGGTGGTGTTGGTCGTAAGGCTGAACCCGAAACC
>JALQZP010000210.1 GCA_023258235.1 Terrimicrobiaceae bacterium
GTCACCGACTACACCGTTTCGGAAGCCAGCGGCACGATCACCTTCGACTCTGCGCCCGCCGCCGGAACCCATGTCGCGGGAAGAACCGGGAAACTTCGCAAGGGCGGCGACCTCGGTTTTCAAAGAAACGCATGCACGCCAGAGATCCAGATCAAACTCCGCCGCCAAGATCGGCGAACTGGCTCCGATCTCGCGAGCTACGGCAGGCTGCAGTTGACCAGCCACACCGATTTTTTTGCCGCCATGGAAAATCTCCACCATAGCGCCAAACGGGGCTTGAGCATTGACGGAAACGATATCGGACTCGGCGAGACCAGCGAACTCGCGGATGGCTCCCATCAAATCAAAAACATCCCATGCGCGCACAGAACCTCCGCGCCAATCGGCTTCATTGCGTTCGCCGGTGGCGACGATGGCGAGACGCTGGCGCTCGCCGGAGGGATGAAAAACACGACCACACTCGAAAAGAGGAATGCACTTCGCACCTTGGTCGATATTGCGCCGGAGGGCGGAGAGAAGCCCGGGCACAAGGCTGTTGCGAAGCTGGGATTGATCGTCGCCGAAGGGATTTTTGAGGGCGACAGCATCACCAAATTGGGCGACATCGGCAGCGGAAACGAGTGTGCTCGTGCGGGCCTCGCGGAAGCCCATTCCAGCCAGTTTGCGGCGGAGATCCATCGCGAAGTCGTAGGCGGCATCGGCATCCGAACTCGGAGCGAACGGGCCCTGTGCAAGAGATGGAATTTTTTCGATCCCGACGACACGGGCAATTTCCTCGATGAGATCGGCCTCGCGATAAAGCTCGCGGCGGAAGCCGGGAATACGCCAAGTCGAAATCTCACCACCTGCCGATTTCACCAAGCCGACTCGACTGAGCGCGGACTCGATCTCGGCATCGGAGATTTCCAACCCGAGCAGCGAACGCACACGGCTATGACGGAGGGAAACTTCGAGGTGAGCAGGGTATTCGCCCGCCACAGCAACCGTCTCTTCGGCCACACCGCCTGCAACCTCAAGAATCAGTTCCACCGCGCGCGCAGAGGCCACGGCCACCATATCGGGATCCACCCCGCGCTCGAAGCGGTAACTGGAATCGCTCAGAAGACCGAGGGACCGCGAAGCGCGTCGAACCAGAGCGGGATCGAAAACCGCACTTTCGAGAAGGACCTCGGTGGTGGATGCGCTCACCCCACTCCCCTCGCCCCCCATGACGCCGGCAAGGGCGACGGGGCCGTTTTGATCGGCAATCACAAGGGCGCTAGCGGAGAGCTTGTATTCGCGACCATCCAGCGCGTGAAATCCCTCGCCCTCCGAGGCGCGACGAACACGAATCGGGCCGGAAATTTTCGCGGCGTCAAAGGCGTGGAGGGGTTGACCCAACTCGAAAAGGACATAGTTGGTCACGTCCACGATGTTGTTGACTGAGCGCAGTCCCACCGAAGCCAAGCGGTCCGCGAGCCATTGCGGGCTGGGGCCGACCTTCACGCCTGTGATGCGACGGAGCGTGTAATAAGCACAGGCCGAATCCTCCAGCAAAACGCGACCCTCCGCAGAGGCGGTTGCAGGCAATGTCGACTGCGGGGCTTTAACAGGCAAACCGGTGAAAACCCCGATCTCCCGGGCCACGCCGTAGTGGTGAAGCCAATCGGGACGGTTGGGCGTGATTTCCAACTCCAAAAGCGTCTCCGGCGGGAATAGGTCCTTGATTGGGGTTCCTGGGATCGAAGCGGGGGGAAGAATGAGGAGGCCCTCGGAATCCTCCGCTAGGCGAAGTTCCTTCGCACTGCACATCATGCCTTCGCTTTCGACTCCGCGAAGCTTACCGCTCTTGATTTTGAAATCCCCCGGCATCACAGCTCCCGGAAGGGCGAGAGGCACCTTGTCGCCGACTTTGTAGTTTTTTGCCCCGCAGACGATCTGGCGAGGGATGGCCGAACCATCGTTGACCTTACAGACACTCAGACGATCCGCATTCGGATGCTGGACGGACTCCAAAACCTCCGCAACAACGACATGGTCAATCCCAGCGCCTCGCGTCTCGATGCCGGCGACTTCAAGCCCGGCGCGGCGGAGGAGGGTTTCGATATCGGACGCCGGCAGTTGGCAATCCACAAAATCACGCAGCCAGTTGAGAGAAATTTTCACGAGCGATTAAAATTGGTTGAGAAAACGCAGGTCGTTTTCCACGAGCATGCGAATATCGGGGATACGGGACAGATTCATGGCCAGACGCTCGAGGCCAAAGCCAAACGCGAAGCCGCTGACTTTTTCGGGATCGAAAACACGATCACCCCGGCGTTCGCAAATGGCCTCGAAAACGGCGGGATCGACCATTCCGCAGCCGGCCAGTTCCATCCACTCGTTGCCAAGGGCCTCGGTACGAATGTCGATCTCGTAGCTCGGCTCGGTGAACGGGAAAAAGTGCGGGCGGAACTGGATATTCGTTCCGGAACCAAATAGCTCGCGGAAGAAAAACTCGAGTGTTCCCTTGAGGTCGGCGAGGCTGACTTTTTCGGCCACATAGAGTCCTTCCATCTGGGTGAATTGGGCGAGATGCGTGGCATCCACCTCATCGCGACGGTAGGCCGAACCGGGAGCAATGATGCGGATCGGCGGCGGGCAGTTTTCCATCACCCGAATCTGCACCGACGATGTGTGCGAGCGAAGCAGGCGGCCATCGGGGAGGTAAAAAGTATCCTGCTCATTGCGCGCGGGGTGGTCGGCCGGGGTGTTCAGCGCGTCGAAGCAATGCCACTCGGTTTCGATATCCGGGCCGTCCGCGATCGCAAATCCCATGCGTCGAAAGCAACGGACCGCCCGATCCATCAACTGCGTGAGCGGATGCAACGTGCCTGGCGAAGGCCAAGTGCCGGGCAACGAAAGGTCCAGCGAAGAGACTGCGGCGGAATCAGCCGCCTCCAATAGA
>JALQZP010000211.1 GCA_023258235.1 Terrimicrobiaceae bacterium
TTTTCAGGATTAAAACCAATAATAGATAGGTTTACCTATGCCCAGATAAAACGAGAGTGAATAATCGCCAAACTTAACTCGCAAAATGGCAGCACCTAGCGCTGCGACTGAGGCACCAATTTGATGGCCGGTGAAGACCCAACCATAAACAACGGTTCCGTACTTTGGACCAAGCACGATTCGACAGAGCGCGATAGTTGGAGGCACTGTCGCTACCCAATCTAAACCATAGAAAATTACAAAAACTAAGGTTGATGGATGCACCGTGGCAAAGAGAATAGATGGCAATAGCAACAAAGAAACTCCACGAAAACCATAGTAGAAAATTAATAATTTTCGTGGGTCAATGCGATCTGTTAAATAACCCGAACCCAAAGTACCAATTACATCAAAGATACCTATGAGCGCTAATAATGACGCCGCAACTACTTCGCTCATGCCATGATCATGTGCGGCCGGGATTAAATGCGTTCCAATAAGTCCATTAGTTGTAAGTCCGCAAATAAAAAATGTTCCAAAGAGCAACCAGAAATCTTTTTGTTTTGCACCCTCTTTAAGTGCAAAGATTGCATTCTTTGCAGCTCCGCCACTTAAACGTTCCGGAGCTTGCCAATCATCTGGTGCGCCATAAGGTTTCGCGCCAATTTTTTCGGGAGCTTCGTTTAAGCCCCACCAAATTAAGGGAATCACCGCTGCGGCTGCGATTGCAATTGTGATAGAAACACTTTTCCAGCCGTGATTAATTGCTATTGTTGAAAGAGCGGGCAAGAAAACCAATTGTCCAGTTGCGGCAGCTGCAGTTAGCGCCCCGGTTACCAAACCACGTCGTTGCATAAACCATCTACTAGCAATAGTTGCCGCAAATACCAGTGCCATTGAACCGGTGCCGATACCTACTACTACGCCCCAAAGTAGAACTAATTGCCAAGGTGCGTTTATAAAAATAGTTCCGAAAGCGCCCAAGCTAACGGCAGCTAAAGCGCTCATCACCACTTTACGCACCGTGAATCGCTCCATTAGCGCTGCTGCAAAAGGTGCAGTTAATCCGTATAGCAGAATGTTTACCGAAATCGCCAACGCGATTTGATCACGAGACCAACCGAATGCTTCTTCAAGTGGAACTATTAAAACTGATGGTGCAGATCTATATCCAGCTGCTGCCACCAAAGTCATCCAGGTAATTGCACCGGCAATCCAAGCTGGATGAAGTTTTTTTCTCATGAGTTTAAATAGATCAACTTAATTTACGGAAGACGCAACCAAACTGCGGTATCAGTTGGAATGTGTTCGCCTTTAAGCGGTGCGGATGAGACTAAAACTTCAGCACCATAAGGAATAACTACATCTGCGACACCGAAATTTACATAGCAAGCAAATTTCCCTGGACGTTGAAATGCAATTACATCATCGGTTGAATCAAGCCAGTTCATCTCACCATCACCAAGTCCTGGTTCTGATTTACGAATCTTTAGCGCTTGTTTTACCATTTCAAAAAATGAATTTGCTACACCTTGTTGAGTATCTACGGCGCGCTCTCCCCAGCCCGCAGATTGCGGTAGCCAAGCTTTATCTGTTGTTACTGATTTAACTGAAGAAAATCCATGCGCACCAGCCGCATCTTTGGTCCACGGAATCGGAACTCGACATCCATCGCGACCACGATCGGTATGTCCTGACATCTTCCAAATTGGATCCTCTAAACGATTCTCTGGAATATCGCGAACTTCAAAAAGGCCAAGTTCTTCACCCTGATAAATATATGCACCGCCTGGAAGTGCCAGTTCAAGTAAAGTCGCTGCACGTGCCCGCATTAACGCACGTTCTTTATTTAACTTCTTTGGGTCGCCATATTTCTCAAGCCCTTTACCTTTATTTTGTAGCCCAAGATCTAAACGATCAGTTTTGCGAACTACGTCGTGGTTCTCCCATACCCATGAAGGTGGCGCACCCACTTTTACAACTTCAGTCATTGATTTATCAATGATCTTTTTTAAAGATTTAGCCTCCCATTTTGCAGTTAAGAATGAGAAGTTAAATGATTGGTGTAATTCATCTGGACGCACATACATTGCAATGCGCTGATCATTTGGCGCCCAAGCTTCGGAAACCAACATTGGATCATGTTTGTAAGTATCAGTAATTTTGCGCCAATCGCGATGAATCTCATGAACTTCTTCTTGATCCCAATAAGGACGGTAATGACGATCTAAAAGTTCAACTTCTGCCATATCAACATCAGGCAAACCTTTTTCTTTCCACATTCCATGCGCCACATCAATACGGAATCCATCAAATTCAAGATCAAGCCAGAATTTAAAAATCTCTCGGAAATGCTGCCAAACTTCTGGATTCTCCCAATTGAAATCTGGTTGCTCTACTGCAAAGAGATGTAAGTACCACTGGCCATCTGGAACTCGTTCCCATGCAGGACCGCCGAAAACGGCTTCCCAATTATTTGGTGGTAATTCACCATTTGGGCCTTTGCCATCTCGGAAAATATAACGATCTCGTTCTTTAGATCCTGGTTTAGCTTTTAATGCAGCTTGGAACCATTCATGTAAATCTGAAGAGTGATTTGGTACTAAATCTAAAATGACCCGAATATCTAAATTATGCGCTTCGCTAATTAGCGCTTTGGCATCATCCAGAGTTCCGTAATCTTTATTAATTGCCATGTAATCAGCAACGTCATAACCGTGATCTTTTTGAGGTGATTGAAACCAAGGATTAATCCAGATGCAGTCAACGCCTAAATCTTTGATGTATGGAAGACGCGATCTAATTCCATTGATGTCGCCAATACCGTCACCATCAGAGTCTGCATATGATCGAATATAAATCTGATAGGTAACCGCATCACGCCACCAAGGACGTTCTGCTCGAGGAGGCAGATTTGTATGCATTCCTATAAC
>JALQZP010000212.1 GCA_023258235.1 Terrimicrobiaceae bacterium
CCCCTTGGCGCAGAGGTCGAGCAGGCGGTCAACGAGGTCCTCGCGGCGTTGAATGAAATCCCACTCGGCTTTGACCTCTGCAAGTCGACCCTTGGCATCCGCTGCAACGGCTTGTTTAAGGCGCTCGAAGCGCGAGCGGGTGTTGTGGAAATTCGGGATTGTCTCGTGGAGTCGTCCGCCGGGAAGTGCCGCCACGAGGCCTTGGAATCCGCCAAAAGCTTTCGCCGCCTCGTAGGCCTGGCGCCCGTTTTTGATGATGTCATACGAGCGGGCCCCCTCGATGAACAAATAGCCGCGCCAGTATTTGCCTTCCGCATCGCGGTGGTAGGGCAGTCCATCCTTGCTCAAAAGAACCGTCAACGCACGACGCGAGGCATCCGGCACTCCGGCGATCTCAAGTTGTCTGTGAGCCTCCTCGGTGACGCGCTGGATGTTTTCCATCAACGCCACGGGGTTGGTGAAGATGCGCTCGTTGATTCGCTGAAAAATGTAACGCACACGCGTGCCCGCCTGGCTGAAAGCGGCGGCGAAGGTGTCATTGATATGGCCACCGCCGTAGGGTCGGCTTGAGATGTAAGACCCTTGGACTTGGAATCCGTCCAGGGCATCTTGGGGTATGCTTTGCATATTTGTTTTTATTTTTTCCAAAGGGGGCTGGGATATGAACCCGACTCGACCATGCGGCCCACGGCCTCCGCCACCGTAACGCGGTCTTCACGGTAGGTTACTCCATACCAACGGCTGGCTGAGTCCAGCACACGGACTTTGGCGACTCCCGAAGCGATGAGTTTGCTCACAGCACTGGGTATGTAAAACTCGGCTTTCGGATCCTCCAATCCCCCACCCTCCAGAAATTCGCCAAAAAGCCTGCGGAGGTGGGAAAACACATCCGAGCTGAAACCCCAAAAGTTCATCGAGACAAAATCGCCTGCCGCAAGGTTGTTTTTTTCACCGGTGGAATTTATGCCGAAAATCGCACCGCTTGGTTCACGGAGGATGCCAGTGTGCTCTTCGACCGATGCAAGATGGCCATCTCCATTTACCCGACAAATGCCGCGCGCAACAGAGCCGTTTTCTGAGAGCGTGTTTGCGAGTCGATACGCGACCAATGCCATTTGCAGCCCCTCCCCGCCCGCCTGATCGAAAAAGCCCTTCATTGCGGTGAAGGCCTCCGCCCCGTAAAAATCATCGGCATTCACCACCAGAAACGGCCCGTCCACCGCATCTCGAGCGCTCAAAATCGCATGGCCCGTGCCCCAAGGTTTTGTCCTGCCGTTTGGTAAAGCAAAACCACTTGGAAGGTCGTCCATATCCTGGAACACCAAAGCGACATCCACACGCCCCCCGTATCGGGAAAGAACTACTTCCCGGAACTCCCTCTCAAACTCCCTGCGAATCACAAAAACCACGCGGTCGAAACCGCTGCGGAGCGCATCGTGCACAGAGTAGTCCAACACAACCTCTCCAGAAGGCCCCACTGGATCGATCTGCTTCAGACCTCCGTAGCGACTCCCCATGCCAGCAGCCAGAACAAGAAGTGTGTTGCCCATCGGCTTTTCATACAAAACCAGGGCTAAAGTAAAAATACTTTTTTTATTGCAAATAGAATCGGCCTGAGGATTTTTCCCTGCGATGCCGCGCAAACCCACATTGACCGCACGCAAAGCCAAGGAACAGCTCGCCGCCATGGCGCGCGAAGCCGATCCCAGCTCAAAAATCCCCACCCTCTCGACCCTTTCCAAGAAGCTCGATATCCACCCTTCCACGGTTTTCCGCATTCTCCGCGACCTTGCGGCCGAGGGGATCGTGTGGCAAAGCCCCAACGGACGATTCCACCCTGCCTCGGGACGCGCGCAACAGGTCAAGGGCCTGCCGGTTTGTTTCATTGGCCGCGAAATCTGGCAATGGAGCCGCCTTTACCAGGAAATGCTTTCCGGCATTTCGGAAGTCTGCTCCGCAAATGGCAGTTCGTTGGTCCTGCTATCCGTCCCCACACTCATTCGACAAACCTCCCCCACCCAGAAGCCGAAATTTGCATCACCAAAAACGCAGAAGTCCGAGCTGGAAAAACTCATTCCACTGATTCCCCGAAACTGCGGAGGAATCCTCTTCGACCATCTCTGGCATGATACAGCCCTCGCGCTCCATCACCTGATGCCAGCCACACCCAAGGTCCAACTCCTTCACGGCACCACAAAATGGATGCCCGTTGCGGCTCCAAATTTCGAAGCGGCCACCGATTTGTGCAGGGATTTCATCAACAAGAACCACATTGACCACACGATTCTGGTCTCGCCGTTCGCCAATGACCCTGCAGTCGATTTCCATATCGGGGTGCTCACGCGAGCATTGGCTCCCTATCACCCGGTGACACTCGAATTCGCCGAGGTGTCGGGAAATCTCAGCCGGCTTGTGAAAAAAAAACCGAAATGCCACATCTGCTTCATTTGCCCCGAAGACAACACGGCAAAGGTGCTTTTCGAAGAAATCCAAGCCAGCGAAAAACTGAAGGCCACCGTTTCTCTCCTAGGCACTCAGGGAACAGGCGTCTTGAGCGCTCCCGCCCCGCGTTTGAGGTTCGATTTCAGGCGACTCGGAAGATCAGCGGCAGCCGAAGTCCTGCTGGGGCAAACTTCAAAACCTCCGAGCCCGTCCTTCGTGTCCAATGCGACATCATAAAACCCCCTCGCCCTCCTTGTCATTACACCTCCCACAATAAGATCAACTTGGCAGGAAGTTGCCACAGAGGATCAAGAGCGAGAACTTGCAAGCGATGGAATCCGCTTTCATCGGGAACTCGTCACTGTTTGGCCTTCAAAAATCATGCCTAAAATGCTAGGCATCTCTCACAAGATAGCGTTGGCTTTTCTCGC
>JALQZP010000213.1 GCA_023258235.1 Terrimicrobiaceae bacterium
GGCAGCTTTCCCTCAGGAGTGTCCTGAATTCCAGATAGAGAACCCATCCAGTGAGTAGGATCAGATTCCCGCATCCAATGCGGAACCGATTTCAAAGTGCTTTTTGCTTTTTTCATGATCTGTTCATAAATAGCCGCGCTATTTAAAAACGGATCAAAAAGCAGGGCTACTTATTGGCTTTTGATAAGGCTTTGACAGACCAACCAGACTTGCACCCAATCTTCACCCTGTTGCATACAGGCTTGAGACGGGGTTTCTGTTGTGTCGAAAGCAGCAACCAAATGCTGACGCAATCTTTCCCACAAGGTGGGTTGGGAGGGAGGGGCTTTTCTTTCAAAACGAACGGCCTTGGCAGCCAAGCGCGTCTGTTGCCTCGTAGGCGTTTTATTCTCCAAGCGAGACGCGATCAGTAGGATATAAGCCCTGAGTTCTGGAGCAATACATGCTTGAAAAATCATTTCCATCCTCTCCTTAAAAAGGAGGCTTTGCATGAAAAGATGAAAGCACGCCTTAACTCTCTTTTTCAAGCTGCCGACTCTTAGGGCCTTCTCCAGTGACCGCACTTCTTCAATCGACTGGGGATTTGTTGCAATACTTCCATCAAGCAATCGGGAGGCAATTCCCAACTCCATATGTTTTGAAAACTTTCGGTAATGACTCAGAGCCGTATTTTTCGCACACCCCGTCAAAAGGGTCGCTTTAGAGGCACTATGCCCATTGCAAAAGCTTTCAAGAATTTTCAATTCGAGGCCGATCTGCGTATAACTTAGCTTTGTGCGGCATTTCGGGCATTGCCTCTGCTCGTCGCTGCTGGCATGTGTAGCCGACCCATCCAGCCAGCAGAGGGTCTGCGCTATGTAGAACTGATAATCTTCAACGTTGCTGGTAGGGGATCTCATCTTGTTGTTCCAACTAAAGGAAAAACATCAAAAACAGATCAATTGGCAGGGCGGAAATATGACTCCTATTGCCGTAAAGAGAGGCTAGACCGTGTATTGAAGGGCCATGGAGCGGGCGATCGACGCGATGCGCTCGCAGAGGGAATTGGGCTCGAGAACCTTGGCATGGTTTCCCCAGCCGAGAATCCAGTTTTCCAAATCCGGAGCGAGGCCGACCTCGAGGGTCATTTCAGCCCCTCCGCCGGCGAGGGGTTTGATTTTTTGGGATTTGTGCCAGATCCGCTCAGCGGCGAGACGCGTGGCAAACGGATCAAGGCGGATCACGACCCGGCTGGGCTTGGGCGTCTCGAAGGCCGAGAAACTCCCGTCCATCATGGATTCCATCGAAAAATCCGCCGGGCGCTTGAACTTTTTCTTGAGGAGCTTGGGAGCACTCAGGCGCGTGATGGCAAAGGTGCGACGCTTCCCGCGAACGAGATCGTGACCGATGAGATACCACTGATTATCGATACATCCGAGGTGGTAGGGCTCGACCCGGCGACGCTCGGACTTGGGGCTGTTCAGCTTGTGGTAATCAAACTCGACGGTCAACTGCTCGAGCACGGCTTTGGCCAGAATATCAAACACACGCAATTCTTGGATCGCCAAGCCCACCGGACGGAAGGAGACCGCCTCGCCCAATTCCTGAATCGAAAAAAAACCCTCCTCTTCCAAGTTCGAGGTCATTTTTTCAAAAGCCGACTGCAGCGGTTTCTCGAAGGTCGTGCCACGGTATTGCTCGAGGGATTTCTGGGCGACAAGGAGGGCGACCAGTTCACCTTGGGACATCGTCACATGCGGAAACGAGGAGACCGGCTTGCTGTAGTAAAATCCGCGATGGTTTCCATCGTAATCAATCGGGAGCGACATCTGGTCGCGCATGAAATCCAAATCCCGCTGGACCGTCTTGTAGGAAACTTCAAACTCCGTCGAGATCGTGGTGCAGTTCGGATACTCGCCCTGCCGGAGCATATCATGAATCTTGAGCATCCGGGCAATTGGAGGCCGGGACTTTCTTAAATGGTCTTCCCGACGAGGAGGCTTCGGATTGTGATAAACGGTGAGATTCAAGTCCGCAGCGCCAGCAGGACGAACAGCTGCCTTGGAACTTTTTTTGACCTTTTTTGAATCGTCATTCACAGCAGCAAAAGCGGGGTTTTGAAGTGAGGAAACGATGAGCTGAAGCGCGCCGCTGGATGGGGAAATAAAAACGACCGGGACGCTCCGAACCACAAAGCTGCGATCGGAAGAGAAAAAACCACGAAAGGCAGGAACACGGAAATCGCGGGCACTCAGGAGCTATATTCCCGGGACCCCGTTTCTGACAAGCTACTTCAATTTCGCCATGAACATGCAGGGCTCGCCCTTGGCATTCACAATGGACATTTTGTACTCGGGCGCACCGGTCTTGCCGGAGGGGTTTCCCCAAACGATCTTGAAATCCTTTTTGCAACCCGAGCAGTGGATCATTTTTCCCTCGGTACAAAGATCCATGGCTTGTTTTTTATCTTTAATGTCGATGAGCGTCACGCTGTTCGATGCCTTGCAAACAAGCACCACTCTTTCCCCAGGCTTCAATTTTTCAAAATCCGATTTCTTCGAAAGAATCTCGGACGAACCTCCGCCTTTCGAGGGAGGGTAGGCATGGGCGTTGCTGGAATAGGCAAGCACAGTGAAGACGGCGGCGAGAATCAGAGGAATCGGTTTCATGGTTTGGTGGTTAGAATGTTTTGGTGTCGGCGACAGGTCGCTTGATAAAAGCCTAGCCAACCGCCCGGGCTCCTCCATGGGGTCTTCCCCGTATTCAGGCCATGGAGATATGCTGCCTCAAGGCCTTGTCCGCCGCCGTCCCATCGCCCGCCGCGATCGCCTCGACGATCCGCCTGTGCTCGGCCAGGGCGGTTTCGCTGCGTCCTTCGGCGGCCAGCGAG
>JALQZP010000214.1 GCA_023258235.1 Terrimicrobiaceae bacterium
GCTAAAAAGACAGCCACCAGGGTGCAGACCACTGCCCGGAGTTTTTGATGCAGTATGTGCAGTGGATTCGGCATGAGATGAGAAATTGGGATTCGAAAAGTGGACGGTCTGGATTTTTTAAACCACCCCACGGGCCCTGCAAGGCGAATGGTCTCGGGGACCGCGCCTGTCCTCGGGAGCTACGGAGTTTCCCAGGCGTTTTTTGCAAGGGCAGAGAGGAGTCGCAGCATCGAGATCAGGAAAAAAACAATCGCCAGAGAAATGAAGATCCAATGCAGGAACAGGCAGGCCTTGGAAATCCACGGCGAGTTCATTTCGGGTGAGGTTTCGAACCAGATGAAAAAAGAGGCCACAAGCGCGAGCAGGCTCGAAAGAAAAAGGTGGATGCCGGTGCGGTAGATTTTTTTGAGAATCTCATCGGAGGCAAAAGACGGCGGCACGCGGCACCAGTTGAAGGCCAGCCCACTGAAGGTGAGAATGACAACGAAAGATGTGAGCGAGAGCATTTCATTCTTGCTGGAGGCTTCCGAAAATTGGCTGGCCACGAGCAAGACGGAAATCAGGATCAATGCCAACGCGATGAGTCCGCAAACTACGACGAGAAACTTATGCGGCAGTCGAGAGAAGGCATTCGGCATGGGGTGAGATTTTAGCGGGAGTTTGTGCAATGAGAAAATTCGCGGCTCAAGTCTTCTCCTGTCTTAATTTTTTAAGCAAAGCTGAGAAGATTTTTTAAAAACTTAAAATCCATTGATGTCACATTCGGTGGAACTTCCAGCCATATCGAGAAAACATCTTCGGGGATTACGATCCATTCGGCCTAGCCGTAGCCGGCCGGCTCTCAATCACGAGTTTATTGCGCTCCAGACAAGAGCAAAATTGAATGCGATATACACGCCTAACGATGCCGTGCCGATTATGATGTTCCAAAAAAGGATTTTTCTTTCAGGAACCTCCCGCTTGAACAACTCGCGGGTTATAATCGCAAAGAGAATGCCGAGAAACACATAAATCAGTGTTGCCAAATGAATGGAGTCCATAAGCGTGAAAATGTCCGCGGAACCTAGTTCCGAGTTCAAACCGCGCAAGCTTAAGCATGCGGCGAATAATGAGCCGATGAGAAGAGAGAACCTCGAGACCAACAAAATGTTGTCAAACACCACAAAGAAAGAAGCAAAGGTCAAAATTGCTGCGATGTAGGGAATCGCGGTGAGTTTCCAAAACACGGCATAAGAGTCCCGCTTGATCTCAATTTTAATCTCAAGTCTGGAGTATTGACTGGATGAGTTGGGAGCCTTCGAGGGATCCCCAAAAGCGGTGCTGTATTTTTTTGAAACTGGGCTTATTGTGAAATTCGAGATATGCCAACCTTGAGGAACTAGGGCCTCGGCAGCATTGGAATTGGCGGCGTCCGCCTGAAAAGCAATTTTGGATGTCTCCAGGTAGGATTCCTCGATCAGAATAAGGAGCTCTCTTTTGTCGAATGGGTGGTTCTGTAAATTCCACTCTTCGCGAAAACTTCCCGACACATGGATGCTGGACCACAATGTGTTATTGATGACTTGCTCAGTTGCTTGTGAGGGGACGACATTGATGCTGTTGGGATAATCAAGCGTATGGATCCAATTCTGGTATTCTGGAGGCGACAATCCCCAGAGCCAGAAGTCAGCGGTGAAGGATTTTTTCTGCGTATCGAAATCGCCCAACTCAACCAAATAAACTCCAAGCGGAATACTTATTGGAGCGGCAGTGGTCTGACCCATCGCGGAGAAGGCCATCATCCATGTCACCAGCGCTACAAAGATCGACTGGCGAACATGTCTCATAAATACTGCTTCGCTGAGAAAGTCGATGAATGGCAATTCAAAAAATGCGATTCAATGCGAGGCCATAGCGGCTTCCGCTGAGCGTTGGCTAAAAAAATGAGTGGGTCAGAGAAAGCTCGATTTCAGGCTACCGGGAACTTTGCAAAGTAAGCATTCATCATGGCGATCTGCGCCTCTGCTTGAGCCGGTATTAAAACGCTTGCTACATTCGGATCTGATGCCATGGCTTGTGTCACGGATGCATTTAGTTCTTTCATGGCATTGTCCATGATTCCAATTGCTTCTGCTGGGTCGTTGGATTTTCCAATATCTTCCACGGTCTTGTCCGCGATAGATTTCACCGTCTCTGGTGTCAGTGATCGAGCGGTTCCGGCACCGGATGCCATTGCTGCTGCGAAGTCTGCGGCGTCGGCATCGACATTCCGATTGAGATTCAATCCGTGCGTGGTCTCTGACGGGAGATTTCCGGGGGAACCTGAATCAAATGGTCTAACTTGTAATGGATTCATGATATTTTAGATTGAATTTGGTGTTGGGGGGGGCTCAACGAGCTTGCCTCCAAGACCTCGTCTAGGAGGTGTATAAACTCCAATCCGGCGATCAAGCCTGAATTTTAAGACGCCTATTTTTCCTCACGGCGGGATGATCCAGTAGTTGCCGTGTTTGGCTTTTTCGTGGCGGAGGAGTTGGCGTTGGCAGGCGGGGATGTCGTTGCGGAGGAGGTTTTGGAGGTCGGCGAGCGCTGCGCGGTTTTGGTAGAAATACCCGTGCGAGGTGTGGGCGTTGTTCACGAAGGTGGCATCCACAATTTCCACCTTCGCAGAGTCGCCGGCTTTATCGTCGAAGAGTGTTTCGACCGGCGTGGAAGGGTTGATGCCGCTTCCCGCACGGGTGTTTCCATTGAGGAGGGAGGAAAAGACGAGCGCCTTGTCGTTGCGGGCCACATAGACGGTGGTGTGGCGCGAGGCCGCTCCGCCTGGCTTGAGAAAGACCTCGCCAAAATCCTCCTTGCCGACATCTGGAGCCACGAGGATCACATTC
>JALQZP010000215.1 GCA_023258235.1 Terrimicrobiaceae bacterium
ATGAGGAGGAAACCGATTTCAATTATGTCGAAGCACCTACGATCAACCCGATCGTCTGGCGCGTTACCTCCTTCTCACAACTCACCCGCGAGAAGAACGCCAAGGGCGAGGCTTCCAAGTCGTCCAGAGAGGAGTCCACGACGCCCGATCCTGCGCAGCCAACGCTGAACCGCTTCGCTGCCCTGCGGGGTGGGGCGGCCCTGGGCACGGCGGTTCACGACTTTTTGGAGAAATGGGATTTTGCCTCCGTGCCTGATGTTGCTACTCTAGAAAAACACTTTTCGGGTTACTCTCTCGGGAAGGGTTACGAGGACATCACCCCCGCCTCTGCCGATATGCTCGATCATCTCCGCGAGGCCGTCCTTCCGGGGATGGATTGTTCCGTGGAGGAGGCCTGCCGCACGCCGAAAACCTCCGAGTGGCAATTCCACCTTCCCGCCATGTCGGGATTCAGCGTTTCAAAAATTGCGAAGGTTTTTCGCGATCATGGCGACGGCGAATATGCCGACAGCCTCGAATCGCTCGGCTCGGATGCTCTGGAGGGCTTTCTTCAGGGATTCATCGACAAAATCGCAGCTCATGGCTCCGCTTACGGGGTCATCGATTGGAAGACCAACCAACTCGCCGCCTATGACCAGGAATCTCTACGCAAGGCCGCGCGCGCGAGCCACTATTGGCTCCAAACCCACCTCTACCTCGTAGCGCTCAAGCGCTACCTCGGTCCGCAGGCCGATATCCGTGGAGCTTGGCTCGTCTATTTGCGCGGTATTCAGCAAGGCACGCCAAACAGCTTTCTCCACATCCAGCCATCCGCCGACCTTCTTCAGGGCCTCGATCAACTCTTCACAAGTCCAAACGCATGAAACCAGAAACCCAATGGCTCCAAAAAAAGTGGGCAATGCCTGATGCTGCCTGCGATGCCGTCGAGAAATTGCTAGAAGCGCAAAGTAAGGGGTCGACCGCCCTTAAGCTGGAAACGCCTGTTTCAGAATGGGGCAGGGCCGCAGCCACGCCTGATGGCGACAAAACAACGCCGCTCGTTGTTATCGAGCATGGTGACTCGACATTCGTGCAAACGCGCTGGTTTTTCGAGGCAGAGAAAAAAATCGCAGGCTTTCTATCGTCCTTGAATTGCGATTCTCCCGTAGACTGCACGCGAGAAAAAATCGCCACCTATTTTAACGAAGAAGGTCCCCAGCGCGATGCTGCTGCCATGGCCCTTGCAAAACGCCTCACCGTCATCACCGGCGGTCCCGGTACTGGAAAAACCTACACGCTCGCCCGTATCCTCGCCCTCCTTATCGACGGAGGAATTGATCCCAAAAGCATTCAACTCACCGCTCCCACCGGCAAGGCCGCCGACCGCATGAAGGAAGCTGTGAATGAAGCCTGCAAGGGACTGGATGAAGTGATGCGAGCCCAGTTAGAAGTCGCTTCCAGTTCGAGCAAGACGATTCACGCCCTGCTTCGCCACAATCCCGGTAAAAACACTTGCACCTACCACGCCGGACATCGGCTGCCCTGCAAGATATTCATCGTGGATGAGTGTTCTATGATCGATACGATGCTCTGGCAGGCGCTTCTGGAGGCTCTGCCCGACGTTGATGCCCGCCTCATCCTACTTGGCGACCCAAACCAACTTGAAAGCGTTGGTCGCGGTAATATTTTTTCCGAAATCGCCGCATCGGAAACATTGAAATCCGCCCGCGTCCACCTCACCAAATCCCGTCGCTTTGCCGACCGTCCAGCCATAGCCCAACTCGCCATCGCCATCGAAGATCGCAAGCCCGTAGAAGCCGTCGCTTTGCTTGCGAAAAACCAAGAGCCCACTTGCCCAGATGGTCTTTTTTGGAGCGAGTCGAATGGCATTTCTGAGATTCTAAACAACCTTCCGCCCGCTGTTCTAGGGGCCATGCAGGGCGTAGCATTTGCTCCAACTCCTGAAGCGGCACTGCAAGCTTTGAATCAAGTCCGCATCCTCACCTCGCACCGCATTCAGGCCAGTGGGAGCGACTCGCTCGGCTCCGAAATCGAGAAAATCCTACTCGAGAAGTCAGCCGGAAAAAAAATCCTCAACCGCCCCGTCATCATCAACCGCAACGACCCTGAAACCGGTTTACGTAATGGCGAAGTCGGTATCATTTACTCTGGTGGAGAAGGGCTGAAAGTCTATTTCCACAAGCGCGAAGCGTTCAGCGTCTCCAAACTCCCCGACCACAGTCCAGCATGGACCATCACCATTCATCGTTCTCAAGGCAGCGAATACGAGAATGTCGTTGTTCTATTGCCAAAAAAATCCGATAGCCCCCTAGCAACTCGCCAACTCCTCTACACTGCAATCACGAGAGCGAAGCAAAGTCTCTTTGTCTACGGTGCCGCCGCAGTCATTGAAAAAGCCATATCCCAAAGCGGTCAACGAACGACAATGCTCGACTTTCACTTTAAAAATCCAGAGCCCTAATTTTTAGCACTCCCACGTTACCTTTTCACTTATACTGATCCCGCCACCCTTCCGCTTTGGGATTCTTTTTGCCTGTCGCAGTTGTTGCGACTTCGGGTGTGTATAATACTGGGGAAACGCATTTGAAAAACATTCAATAGAAACCCCTTTTTTATGTCCGACCAAGATACTGACGATATTCCATCATCCGATAGCGACGAGGCCTTGGAATGGTTGATTGAGCACTGTGAATCCAAGAATTTAAAATTCACAGTTTGCCGCGAGAACAAGCGGATTAACTTTAAGCTCAATCGCCCGCATACCTACTACGATATCAGCCTACGCCTCACGAATGACGATGAGATACTTCATATTGATATCGTGTATCCGTTTCTTGCAAACGATGAGAAA
>JALQZP010000216.1 GCA_023258235.1 Terrimicrobiaceae bacterium
AAAGGTCGAGTTGGCAGAGGTGCTAGTGGGCGTAAATGTCGTGAGGTTCATCGTGCCGCCATTCAGGCTGATGGTAGCAAATCCTGCAGAAGTCGAATTGGATCCGATTTCCAATTTGGGCAATGTGGCCGTTCCGCTGTTGATCGTGAGGGTTGCGGTTGTTGTATTACTAGATCCACCAGTGAGAAGCATATTGAGACCCACTGCGCTGCCAGTAAAATTGCCACCATCAAGAGAAAGCGTCCCGTTTGCATTTGAGTTTGCCAGCACATCCTGCTGACTGGATCCGCTCGTCGAAAATGTGCCACCTGTTATACTGAGGGACCCTGTTGTTGCACTGCCGATCGTCAATCCGCGACCAGCAGAAACATAAGTCGTGTTCCCCTGTGCGGCGCTGTAAACGAGAGTGGCGTTGCTGCCATTTTCAACACGCAACCTATAGTTTCCGCTTGTATTGGTGACGGCAATCGTGCCACTCGTCCAACTATTACTCTGCGTCCAATTTCCCGCCGTATTGCTGGTGTTTCCAGTGTAGATGTAAGTGGTCTGCGCGCGGGCCACACCAGCGCCGCAAAAAGCCAGCACGGCAATCACACCAGCGACGAAGTGGGCTCTGGAGACTGCGATGAGGGGCCGTGTGCTCAAAGGAGTGGAGGGAGTTTGGAGGGGTTAGTTTTACAAAGTTTGAACGGAGGCGCGCTCGGCGATTTTGAGTGGCATTTCTTTGCGCAGGGCGGGAAGGCGGTCGGCGCTCTTGAGTTTTTCCACGAGCATGCGGGCGGCTTCGCGGCCCATCTGCGTTTTGTCCACGGCGACTGTGGTGAGGGGTGGCGTGGCGTAGGCTGATACGAGAATATTGTCAAATCCGAGGACCGAGATTTCCTCGGGCACACGGCACCCGGTTTCTTGGAGCGCCTTCATGGCATCGATGGCCATGTGGTCGTTTGTGCAGAAGATGGCGCTCGGGCGCAGGCCGCTGGCAAGAATCGCGCGGGCTGCGGAGGCGCCGCCGTCCGCCCATGCGTCGCCTTGGAAAACCGGTATTTTGATTTCGGCATCGAGCTGCTCGGCAATCCAGGATTGAAAGCCATCGACGCGTTGTTGGAAGTTCAGACTGGGTCGTTCACCGGTGATAAGGGCGAAGGAGCGGTGGCCTCGCTCCCAGAGGTATTGCGCCGCCCGGCGTCCCCCCTCGAAATTGGCGCTCACCACCGCAGGAAGCCCATCGGGAGCCTCGTCGACGACCACGAGTTTGCGGCAGGCCTTGTAGACATTCTTGAGCCAGCGCTCGTCGGAGGTGCCCAGAATAATCATGCCCTCGACAAAACCATCCTGAAAAATGGAAGGGACCTGACAGGATGCGATCTCGGCATTGCTCACCGAGGCCAGCAAGACCTTGTAGCCGGCATCGAGCAGGTCGGATTCCACCCCCTCGATGATCCGGGAGTAGAAAGACTCGCCCGAAAGCGGATGGCCGGGTTCCTGGCGGAAGAGCAGGCCGACGATGCCAGTCTTGCGCGTGCGCATGGCGCGGGCGATGGCATTCGGACGATAGCCCTTGCTGTCCGCAAACTCGCGCACGCGCTTGCGTGTCTCTTTGCTGTAACGCGAGTCGTCGTGATTAAGGATGTGGGAAATAGTCCCGCAATCGAGGCCTAGCTCGGCAGCAATTTTACGGAGGGTCATCACGGTGGAATTGGGGTTAGAAAAAATACTTAATCAAACGATATCCTATCGATTGGAATGTCAAATCATTTTTCGAAAAAAAATTTGTGTGCTTGGATCACTTCATTTCAGCTTTGCAGAGGTCGATCAACCCGCTGAGGCTACCGGTTGCGAGACCGATGCTGGTGTCTGCACAACCATAATACAGGCGGATTTCATTTTTCTCGGGCACTGCCACTGCGCCCGCCGGGAAAACGACATTGGGCACGATGCCATTGAATTCATACGGCTCGGTGGGAGAGAGAATGGCGCTGCGAGTAAGGCCAATGATGCGGGTCGGATCCTCGAGGTCCAAGAGCATGGCGCCGATGCTGTAGCGGTGGCCTGCGGCGGAGCGGCTCACGCCATGAATGATGACCAGCCAGCCTTCGTCGGTTTTGATCGGCGGCGTGGGGCCGATCTTGGTGGTGGCCCAGTGGGTGAAGCCCGGCTTGAGCAGTGGCTGGTGGTCGCCCCAGTGGAGTAGGTCCGGCGAGGAGGAAACCCAGAGGTTGCCCATTTCGTGATAATCATTTGGGCAGACGCGGTAGGGTCGATCGAGACGCATGTAACGGCCTTTGATTTTCTCCGGGAAGAGGCAAGGCATGCGGTTGTCGGGCAGCGAAATGATGCCGAGGTTTTCACGGGTTTTGAAATCCGTGGTGCGGGAAAGAATCCCCATGGTCCCCCACGGACCGCAGCCGGGGTGGATGATGTAATAAACACCGTCCAAATGTGTGATGCGGTAATCGATGCACTGCTCGGTGACGATGGAGTAAGGAGCTTCCGTGGACGGTTCGAACAAGGGATCCGGATTGATATCGAAGTGCACGCCATCCTCGCTGGTGGCCACATGGCCGGTGAACGCAGCGGGGCGTCCCCGGAAGCTGCCGCTATTATGTTGAACGGGAAGGAGCAGGAGCACCTTGCCATTGTAAATCGTCTGACCGGGATTGAAGATCGCTACGGAACCTGGAAAGTCCGTGGGCTTAATCAGCGGATTGGCCGTATGACGCTTGAGTTGGTAAGGCGAGGATTGCAATGTGGATG
>JALQZP010000217.1 GCA_023258235.1 Terrimicrobiaceae bacterium
GATGACAATAACCGGTGCGCCTTTTTTGAAACAACATATGCAACGTGACGAGTGCTGTTTCATCTTTTTTGACCAAATACCAACCGCTTGCGAAGGTTGATCTTCCGAACCGCCAGTGGCCGGATCGGACTCTTTCTGCCGCCCCGATCTGGTGCAGCGTGGATCTGCGCGACGGCAATCAGGCGCTCGCCCAGCCCATGAGCGTGGAGGAAAAAATCGAATACTTCGACATGCTTGTCGGCATCGGATTCAAGGAAATCGAAATCGGCTTCCCATCCGCCTCGCAGATCGAATTTGATTTTTGCCGCCGTCTGATTGAGGAGAACCGGATACCGGATGATGTCTCGATTCAAATCCTCTGCCAGTGCCGCGAGGATCTCATCCTTCGCTCGCTGGAAGCCCTCAAAGGCGCAAAAAACATCATTTTCCACCTCTACAACTCAACCTCCCCACGTCAGAGGGAATACGTCTTCCAAGCGACACGTCCGGATATCATTCGTATCGCGACGCATGCCGTGACTTTTCTCAAAAAAGCGATGCAGCCGCTAGTGGCTGACGGATCGCGCATCCGGCTTGAATATTCGCCCGAGAGCTTTACGAGCACGGAACTCGATTTCGCGCTCGAGATTTGCGAAGCCGTGACCGACGCTTGGCAGCCCGCGCCGGATAACAAAATCATTCTCAACCTTCCGGCCACCGTCGAATACGCGACACCGAATATCCATGCCGACCAGATCGAATGGATGTCGACCCATCTGACGCGCCGCGAATTGACAATCCTTTCGCTCCACACGCACAACGACCGTGGCACGGGAACCGCCGCAACGGAGCTGGGTCTGCTCGCCGGGGCCGATCGCGTGGAGGGTACGCTGTTTGGCGTTGGAGAGAGGACCGGCAACCTCGATATCGTCACCGTTGCCCTGAATCTCTACACCCACGGCATCCATCCCGGACTCGATTTCAGCCGCATCAACGCGATCCGTGAAGTCTACGAACGTTGCACGCGCATGGAGATCCATCCCCGGCATCCTTACGCCGGCGATCTCGCTTTCACCGCATTCAGCGGTTCGCACCAGGATGCCATTAAAAAATCCTGGGAGCACCAGAGCGCCGAAAAACCTTGGGACGTTCTTTACATTCCGATCGACCCGGCCGACATCGGTCGCAGCTACAAGGCCATCATTCGCATCAACTCCCAGTCCGGTAAAGGCGGCGTCGCGTATGTGTTGGAGAAGGAGTTCGGGTACCAGTTGCCGAAGCCGCTCCAAAAGGAACTCGGCCGCCTCGTCAACGACCTGTCCGATCAAAAAGGCACGGAACTCACCGCGCAGGAGGTCCACCAGCTTTTCCTCGAATCTTTTCTCATCCGTAACGGAGTTGTCGCCCTGGAAGCCTTCCGTGCCATTGATCGCAGCGAGCGGGTCACATATGAAGCCGATCTCCGCCTCGACGGATCGCGTGTCACCGTGCGAGGTTCTGGAAACGGTCCCATCGACGCCTTCGTGCAAGCGCTTGCGGACACGAATTTACCCGGCATCGAGATCCTGAACTACTCCGAACATTCCTTGGGAGCCGGAGCCGGAGCGCGAGCGATCAGTTATATCCAGATCAAGGTTCCCACCGGACGCACATTTTATGGTGTGGGCAGCGACACGAACATCGAACTCGCCTCAATCCATGCGATTGTCAGCGCCCTCAACCGGGCCATCGCTTAGAAGAATTCCATTTTTCCGCCGCCGGGATTCTTCCGGCGGATTCGCTCGCTCATGAACAAATCCGAAATCATCCGTGAGATCCTCCGATCCCTCCGTGAAGATTTTGAGAGTCGTCTCCGCGTTTCTAAAACCACCCGCGAACAAGGGAACAACTCGGAAAGCCGTGCCGAAGGCAAATACGACACTCTCTCCATTGAGGAGAATTACCTCGCTGACGGGCTTGCAAAGCAGGCGGAATCCGCCGCGCAAGCGATTGCCATCATCGAAAAAATGCCGCTGCGTGCTTTTACCGACAACGAACCCATTGATTTTGGTGCGCTGGTGGAAATCCAGTTCGCCCAAGCAAGAGAGTGGTTTTTCCTAGCTCCCGTTGCCGGCGGAACGGAGGTCACCTTCGAGGGATCGCCAGTGACCGTCATCACCCATGAATCTCCCTTGGGCCGACAATTGCTTGGATCCCGAACAGGTCAGCGAATCGCATCCCCCTCCGCGAAGATCCTCCGCATCGTGTAAACAGTGGTCCGCTCATTTTCTGTATTTTATTTTTTTACTTTGCGGTCCACGCATTTAGTCTCTTTTTTCTATTGATATGAAAACACTCGTCACTGGCTCCTCCGGCCTGATTGGTTCCGAGGTCTCCCTGTTTTTTGCCCGCCAGGGCTGCACCATTCACGGGGTAGACAACAATCAACGCGCTACTTTTTTCGGGCCCCAAGGTGACACGCGCTGGAACCAAACCCGCCTCCAAAACGCCATTCCCGGATTTCAGCATCACGAGGTGGACATTCGCGATCGCCAAGGCGTTCTGGATCTCGTCGCGAGCGTGAAGCCCGACATCATCATTCATACTGCGGCCCAACCTTCCCACGACCGTGCGGCGGCGATTCCCTTCGACGACTTCGACACCAATGCGGTCGGCACGCTTAACATGCTCGAAGCAGCGCGCCGCGCCTGCCCGGAGTCGCCTTTTGTCCATATGTCGACGAACAAGGTTTACGGTGACAGACCGA
>JALQZP010000218.1 GCA_023258235.1 Terrimicrobiaceae bacterium
CTTGGCGCAGAGTTGAGCGAGTTGTTGCAGGAGTTGCTCGACCGCCTCGCGTTTCGGGTCGGCGATGTATTTTTTTATCGTGTCGGCGATGAATTTCTTGGCCTCGTCCACCTTGCCTTCGCGCGCCTTGGCCTTGCCAATCCAGAACATCGCCATCGGCACAAGCGGGTGGTCGGGTCGGCCGTTTACGAACTCTTCAAACATCGCGCTCATCCGGGCCCAATCGCCTTTTTTCTGCAGGCCTTTTTGTGTCTCGAAAAGCGAGTGGTTGATGACTTCATCGGTGGTGGCGATTTTCCAAGAGCGCATATGGCTCTCTATGGCGGCATCGGTGTCCCCCTTTGCCAACTCCGCGTCGCCTTGGAGCGCGAGAACCTCGCCGAGTTGCTGGTCCTGACCAAATTCCTTTTCCCACTCGCGGCACCGCTTGATCACATCGTCATACTGGCTCGCGGCATAGTAGCAGAGCGCCAGGCGGTATCGCGCATCCGGCACATATTGTCCCTTCGCGTATTGTTGAATGTATTTTTCCAAGGCGGGAATGGCCGCCTCGTATTTGCCGCTGAATACCAATCCCACGGCGGATCGGTATTCCACATCCTCGGCGTGTGCGCCCTGAGGATACTCCTTCTTGTAGTCCTCGTAGCCCTTCAGCGCCTCGTCGTATTTCCCGAGGCCGAACCTCGCGTTTGCCAAGAGGAAAAGCATTTCCTCCTTGAACGAGCTCCCGGGCCGCTCCTGTAGGGCCCGCCCGAAATGGGACTCCGCGAATTCCAAATCCTCCGTCATCAAGGCCGTGGCCCCGAGCAGATACATCACCGTATCTGCATTCGCGCTCTGCGGGTATTTCTTCAAAAACTCCTCGCCCATCTTGCGGGAGGGGACGGGCTGATTCAGCTCCGCATAGTTCACGATCACGCCAAACATCGCCATTTCCGCCTCCGTCGATTCCGGGTAGCGCTCCAGAATGTCTTTGTAAGCCACAATCGATTCCCACTTCTTCCCGCTGTCGTAGTAGGCCCGCCCGACCCGCATATCCACGGCTGGCGCGAAATCGGGGAGATTTTTCGAATCCTCCGCCAGCCGCTTCGACTCCACGATGCTTTCCTTGAGGTTTTGTATGCGGGAAATCTGGCCGCTGGCATTGGAGGCCCCGCCGCTCATCGCGGCCTTTGCTTGCTCGAGCTGCTTTTGCAATTTTCCCAGACGGTCTGTCTGGAACTTGATCACCTCATCGCGCGATCGGACGAGTTGGTAAACCGCCAGAGCCTCCCCAGCCCGTCCGCTCTGAAGGTGGTCGTCGCCCATTTCGACCGCCATGGCGTTAAGTTTGCCGAGATCCTCGATCAAATCGGTCTTCCCGAGCAAACGGTTGAAAATCCCCTTCCGCTTTTCGTCGTCGTTTTTCTGGCCGTAGAAAGCCATCAGCAACATCGCGGCCTTCACTCCCTGGGCATCGCGCACATCGGGCGTCGTCAGCGTCTCGAGGTTTTTGATGGCCTCGTCCAAGCGACCAGCCTCTTTCAACGAATACGAACTGTAGAAGAGTGCTCGGTCGCGAAACTGCGGCACGCCGGTCAGCTTCGTGTAATTATCGATAGCCCCAGCGTAGTCTTTCTGAAAATGGCACGCCTGCGCGAGATTGAAGGCGACATCATTGGCCTGCTTGCCCTGCGGGTATTTCTCTTGATACTTTTTAAAAGTCGCTACCGCCTTGTCATATTGCTCGAGGTTGAAATAGGCCGCGCCCTGCATGAAAAGGACAGCCTCCAACTGAGGCGCTTCGGGGGGGATTTTACCAATGAGCTGCTCAAATTTTGAAGCGGATGTGGCGTAATCTCCAGACTGCAATAATTTCACAGCTTCATCTGCGAGGGCGTTTAACTCCGCCTCCTCGGATTGCCCCTGTCCGGTTGCTGGAGGGGTTTGCGCATGACCCTTTGGCGAAGCCGTTAAACAAAACATGACTGCAATCACCATGAGCAGTCTGACATTTTTAATGACCATCGTTCCGTTTTGGAGTGTGTTCGAAAAAAAGGGGGGATGCCTTTGATTGAGAGCGGTAACAATGAAGCAACCTGTCCAATTTACAAGTCGCAAAAATTGTGTGCATGCGTTCCCATTTTTGTATTGCGGGGGCGGAGTCGTGCGCTAGAGTTCGCGGCCCGGTCGAGACGGCGATGGCGGCAATCCGCGTCGATACGTGGCGTCCGGCAAAACCAAAAACCCATTTGCCAGGGTAGCTCAGCGGTAGAGCAGGGGACTCATAAGCCCTTGGTCGGGAGTTCGATTCTCCCCTCTGGCACCAACAATTCCATGGCCAACATCAAATCTTCCGAAAAAAGCGCGCGTCAGAGCCTCAAACGCCACGCCCGCAACGCCTCCGTGATCACCTCGATCAAGTCGCGTCAGAAAAAACTCCGCGCCACTCTCGCTGGCGGGGACGCCAAAGCGGCGAAAGAGCAACTCGACGCTCTGAACTCGGCGCTCGATAAGGCTGCCAAGCGCGGAATCGTCCACCGCAATGTGGCGAATCGCCGCAAGAGCCGCCTCGCAAAGGCCCTCGCCGGCGCAAAAGCCGCCAAGTAATTTTTCATCCCGCTCAGGGATTTTCTTTTTCGCTAAACGGTGCCGCCCGCTCGGCGGCGCCGTTTTTTTGCCGTGATGTGCACCCGTGCTTTTGCTTGATTCGGCCATGGCTTC
>JALQZP010000219.1 GCA_023258235.1 Terrimicrobiaceae bacterium
GCTCGGGTTCTACTACTCCCAGGCGAAGGATTGGATCAACGACGGCGCCAGCACTCCCAACCCGAAGCCCAGCCGCACGATGGACGAATACATCGACGAGATCGCCGTTCCGCAGGTGCGCGAGCTTTTGACCAACTACGGCGATGCCCCCGTCATCCTCTGGTGGGACTTCCCGACAGCAATGAACGAAGACCGCGCCGCGAAACTCATCGAGTTGCTCGCACTCAAGCCCGGCATCATCCACAACAACCGCCTGCTGAAGAACACCCCTTACGGCAAGGTGGACATGGAAAAGCTCAAGTCCGGCAAGCGCGACCCCTACTCCGGAGACACCGAGACCCCCGAGCAACACATCCCCGACACCGGACTCGGCGACCGCGACTGGGAAGCCTGCATGACGATCAACGACACCTGGGGGTTCAAGAGCAACGACCACAACTGGAAATCCTCAAAAACCCTCATCCAGCAACTCATCGACATCGCCAGCAAAGGCGGCAACTACCTCCTCAATGTCGGCCCCACCAAGGAAGGTCTCATTCCCGGGCCCAGCGTCGAGCGTTTGGAAGACATCGGCAAGTGGATGGCCGTAAACAGCGAATCGATTTATGGCACCCAAGCCAGCCCCTTCCCGAAGCTCGCTTGGGGCCGCTGCACCCAGAAGCATGGCAAAGATGGCACGACCCTCTATCTCCAAGTCTTCGATTGGCCGAAAAACGGCGAAATTCTTGTCCCCGGCCTCGAAAACGAGGTCAAATCCGCCACCCTCTTGGCCAACGGCGAGAAATTGGAATTTGAAAAAACTCCGTCCGGCGTCCTGATTAAGGTTCCCGACAAAGCCCTCGACCCGAACGCCACCGTCATCAAACTCGAAATCGCCGGTGAGCCCAAGGTCGCTGCCCTGAAGTGAGCAGAAAAAGCATGGGCCAAATTTTCCAGACCGCTCCCAAATCAATTTTGCATCATGCTTTCATGTCGGCTGACCCCTGCCACTTTGCCCCAATAAATTCTTTCTCTAAAAAATGTGAATGTGTGGGACCGAGCCTTTTTATACGCATTCTGGCAGGAATTTTTGGGCCAGGCTGGGCGAAACAAATGCTCATGGCTGTTTTTTCAATGATGCAATCGCCTTCCTGGCCAAATCCTCCACCAACTGCGTCAGGTAAGACCAGAAGGGCAGGGTTTCGATGGTACCACGCACGGTGGCAGCAGGCAGAAAGCGCCGCATTTCCTTGATGAAACTCGCGCGCATTTCGGGTTCGGACTTGAGTGCCCCGAGGCGCGCCTGCAATAGCTCAACGAATTCCGATTCCCCGCGCCGGTGGTCTTGGATTTTCAAGTGGACGAGTTTTTCGGGCAGATCGATTCCCTGCCGGGTGATCCAGGCGATATCCCAGAGGTCGCGGTTCTTGATGCGGTTTTCTCGGAAGGCAAGCGCGATGATTTTATCGGCAAGGATCTCCTCTCGGCTCTCCGCTTGGAGAATGAGTCCCGAGGTGCCGAGGTCGATGCCGTAGGGGTTCCGCAACATCATCGGCCGCGGGTCGTGGCTCGGGATCGCGCAAATATCGATATGAATGCGCTGGGCCGGCAGGTGTTTTTTCTGCGAACGAGTTTCGATGGTGATCTTCCAAGTAGAAACATTACCGCTGGTTTTGACAGGCTCGCTCACGCCTACCGGCAGACCGTAGCGGATGAGAAGGCGCTCTTTGAGCACTCGCGCGAGTTCGGCGAGATCACGGCGTTTAAAATCCCCGCCGCCGGTGAAATCCAAATCCTCGCTGAGCCGTTCGGACCCGTAGCAGGCCCGCAAACAGGTCCCTCCAATAAAAGTCAGGCCCGCAAGCAAACCCGCGTCGCCCATTTCCCGGAGAATGTCGTGATGCAGCAGTTCTTTTTCGACGACAGGCCGCAGAGCCGTAAGTTCAATCCGGGACCGGAGCGCCTCATCCACCAATTGGTCAAACAAGTTCATTGGCCGCCTCCTCGTCCACCAGTTCCAGACTACGCCGCGTCGCCTTCATGTCACGCAGGGCCTGCCGCACCGACGCCCGCCACAGGCGCCGCTCCGGGTCATAGGTCAATTCGCCCCCCACCGACTCGGGACGTTGAGCCGTATGCACAAACTCGATATGCCCGTAGTCCCCGCAATCAACCTCATGGCTGCGGCCGGAAGTCATCAGTGTGATCCAATTGATCGGCACTTGCGAAATCACACCGGCATCGCTCAGAGCCGTCTCGAGGCTGATGTAATTGAACTCGCCTGCTCGCAATCGTGCCGCTGCGTGAAACAGCAAATGCTCCGCCGGATATCCCGGCACAGGATAAAAATAAATTCCTCGGCAAACCCTCCGGAGCAGCCCGGCCTTCGTGGCCCGCGACAAAAGCACCCCCAATTGGCCGCACTGCGGCACCGCCGCCGCCAAATCTGAAGCCGAAAAAACACAGTGCTCAGGGTTCGCCAACGTCCGGAGGGCTGCACTCAATTGCTTCAGGGGCTGCATGGATATGACTCTACAAAAGATTACAAAAAGTGCAATGATTTGTTGACTATTGGCATGACCATCTCGCTTACGATCGAAGGCGCCTGGCGGCGCGGACGCCCTACCCTTCTTTACGAGTTTTTGCAGGACCCTGAGCTTGTCCTGCGCGGCGGCGGGCGTCGCCAGCGCGACGAGTGCGGCCGCGACCGTCACGGC
>JALQZP010000021.1 GCA_023258235.1 Terrimicrobiaceae bacterium
CCTTCTTCACTGTGGTGGGTATCGCTGCGAATGTGTTTTCTGGGATTGGGCTGCTCGATAGTCTTGGAAATGTGCTCTACGGCGGGGGAGCCATATCATCATCGGTCAACACGCCGAGCACGGGGAGCGGGGGGAATTGAGATTTGCCATGTCCTCCACAACACAATTCGCATCCCCCCAACCCCTGATTCGCGGCGTTCTTGAGGAGCGTAGGAAAGTCAAACCTTTCCAGGTTGGGGATTTCATGTGGCGGCGGGGTCCGCTTGTTTTGGGTTTGGGCATTCCGGCATTTGTTTTTTTCAGCCTTCTGACAACGCCGATTACTCACCCGATCTACAAAGTCGAGGGCACTTTGCTGATCAAACAAAGCAAGGAGCCCACACTCACTGGAAGAGATCGCGAGCATGACCAAAAATAATGCGGAGAATTCGCGGGAAGCCAAAGATCTCACAGGAACAATGCGTCAGGTGGCTGACACTGGGGCTTCCGACATGGAGGAAATGGCGCACGCCATGGCGGCCATTAAAGATTCTAGCAACAACATCGCCAAAATCATCAAAACGATCGATGAGATTGCCTTTCAGACAAACATCCTCGCTCTCAATGCGGCGGTGGAAGCGGCTCGCGCCGGCGAAGCCGGCATGGGCTTTGCTGTGGTGGCCGAGGAGGTAAGAAATCTCGCTCTTCGCAGTGCCAGCGCTGCCAGAGAGACGGCGGAGAAAATCGAGGACTCCATTCAAAAAAGCTCTGCCGGTGTGGAGATCAACGCGAAGGTGTCCAGCAGCCTCACGGATATTGTCAGCAAGGCCCGCCAAGCCGACGAATTGGTCGCCCAGATTTCCATCGCATCAAACGAACAAAGCCAAGGCATCGATCAAATCAACTCGTCCGTCTCGCAAATGGATGCAATGACGCAAAACAATGCGGCCGGGGCCGAGGAAAGCGCGAACGTCTCTGCGGATCTTCGCGCGCAGTCCACGCAACTCACCCAGCTTGTTCAAGAACTCCAAACGCTCGTGGGAGGAAAGTCGTCCAAATCCAAACGGCCGCCAAAAATCAAAAGTCTACTGAAGCTCAAGAAACCTCAGTTGGCGCCCTCGAAACGGGTCATGGAATCCAAACCGCCCACAACAAGACCGCCCACTCGTGCACTCCCAATCAAGGAAACAAAAGCCGTCTCAAGCCGGGATGCCATCCCTCTCGAAGACGAGTTTCAGGATTTTTAAAAAACGATTCGGTGCCTAGCAGGTCAGCGCCCCGAACGAACGCCACTATCCCTCGCTGTAAAAGGCGTGAACGAGAGACAAGCAGCGATCGTTGGGAAGCACACCGAGTTCCATTTGATTCATCACATAGGCAAAACCAATTCCCCTCTCGGGATCGGCAAATGCCAAGCTACCCCCTGCTCCCGCATGCCCAAAGGCACTCACTGAGGGGCCGAGGAGGGAACGTATTTTCCGTGTTCCAACATCAACCGGATCCATCATGAACCCGGCGGAGTAGGCCGCCTCCATTTGCAAAACGCCGTCGAATCCCTGTGCGAGGCGCGTTGTCATCCAGCGAAACGCTTTTTCACCAAAAAACATATTCGCCCCATGGCGGCCGCCGGCAGCCAACATGGCGTAGAATTTCGCCAAAGACACGGCGGAACCAATGCCTCCCAGCGAAGGCAGCGAAGCCGATCGTATTCGCGAAGAATTCATTCCGGACGGAGGTGGCGCGCCCGCGAGACTCGAGAAAGCGCGACGCGTGAGAGAGTCGGGATCTGAAAAGGCGACAGCGAAAGCATCAGGGGGCGATCCCGGCTGAACACGCGGTGGGAGAATCGTGGCCACACGCGGATGAAATTCCTCCGGCAATCCAATCCATATATCCAACCCCAAAGGCTCCGCGAAAACCCTTCTCCAGTAGGCCCCAAGCGTCTCTCCCCCTGACAACCGGCGAACGATTTCATCAAGGATAAATCCGAACACCCTTGGACCGTAAGCGGGAGCGTCATCAAGACCACGCAACGGCACTTGCGCTTCCAGCGCCCGAATCACACTTTCATGGTCGAGCAAAGTGGCCGACTTGGAATCCAGCGCACAGAGTCCCGCACGATGAGACAGCACATGGGCAAAGGTCAGGTTATTTTTTCCTGCTTGGGCAAACTCCGGCCATAACTCCCCCACTTTCGCATCCATCTCGACTCCCGCACTCTCCATGGCATGAAGCGCGCAGGCCACTGCGAGACCCTTCGTTGCAGACCAGATGAGAACGAGAGTTTCCGGCTTCCAAGGAACCGTTCGGGCCGCATCACAAAAGCCCCCATGCAATGACTCCACCACACCATTGGCATCGAAGATGCTAACTGCGGCCCCGACCTCGCGACCGCTGGTGAAGTTTTTGGCAAAGGCCTCGTGGAGCGCGCTCAAAGCGTCTTTTTAATCGGGCCGAGATCCGGGTCGAGCTTAGCAATCTCACGAAATTTATCGTCCATGGCGAAGCTTGTTTTCACGTAATCCACGGCGGCCTCGAGATCGCCGAGAACCGCGCTATAACAGGCCAGATTATAAAAATAAGTCGCCTCTTGCTCGAGACAAACTGGTCCGCTGAGCAAGAGTTTACGAGCCTCAGCGGTTTCCCCCTTTTCATGAAGGCAGAATGCCCCATGAATGAAGCCGGCCGGGGCATCGGGATAGTTCGCACGCATCGAGCGGCAAACTTCGAGAGCGGTTTCCCACTCCTGCGACTTCATGAGAATAAAAAGCCTCAACTGCAAAACCTCTTCGGATCCCTTTTCCTCCTGCGAAAGGGAATCCAACTCCGAAAGCGCCTCGGCGGGCATTTCGAGCTCGATATAACCCTGCGCCGCCAGCAAGGATTTTTCATAAGACATTTCGGCAAAATAGCGACGACAACGGGATTTTCAACAGTGTTATTTTTCTGCTGTGTCCGAAGCCCGTCATCTGCTATCAGCAACAGGAATTAAACAACGTGAACGTCTCCGATCTCCGCGAAATACTTCAATATGTCCCGCTCTTCCGGGAGCGCATCTTCGTGATCGCCGTGGATGGTGAGGTGGCTGGTTCGGAAAATTTCCCCAACCTCCTTCTCGATATCGCCGTCCTGCGATCCCTCAGTATCAAAGTCGTTCTGGTGCACGGCGCAAGCCACCAGATCCTATCCCATGCAGAAGCCCGGGGAATCAAAATCACCAATTCCGACGGCATCGGCGTCACTGACGAACCGACACTCCAGATCAGCATCGATGCGGCGATCCGCCTCACGAACGAGATCATGGAAGGTCTATCCTCCGTTGACCTTCGTGCCGCTTACATCAACGCTCTGATCGCCCATCCCTCGGGGATTCTCGGCGGTATCGACCAGCAGTTCACCGGCAAGGTGGAGCGCGTGGACGTGAAGGCCCTCAAGCTCCTCCTCGATGAAGGCATCATCCCCATCGTTCCTCCACTCGGCTTCGATGGAGAAGGACGCACCTACCGGGTGAACTCTGACAGCATTGCTCTGGAAGTCGCCGTGGAACTCGGCGCGGCGAAAATTCTGTATCTGGCTCCAGGCGGCGCTTTCTCGGAAACCGCTCCCCTGCCCCGCCAAATCTCGATTGCGGAAACCGAGGATCTGATCAAAAAACGGAAAGCCGATTTCTCATCCAATCTCATTTCCAAGCTGGAGAACGGCGCCAAGGCGTGCCGGCAAGGCGTTGCCCGCACCCACATTCTGGATGGGGGAATGAACGAGGCGCTCCTAAGCGAAGTCTTCAGCCACGAAGGCATCGGGACGATGGTTTACTCTAACGAGTATCAACAAATCCGGCGGATTTTTAAAAAGGACGTTCGCGCTGTCATCTCCCTCATCCGGCAATCCGTGAAGAACGAGGAACTCGTTCGACGCTCGCGCGCGGAGATTCTCGAAAATTTAAACGACTATTGGCTTTTGGAGATCGACCGTTCACCGGTCGCCTGCGTGGCTTTGCACATGTATCCCGAGCAAGCAGCTGCCGAACTCGCCTGCCTGCACGTGAGGAAGTCTCATGAAAACCAAGGCTACGGACGCAAACTCATGGCCTTTGTTGAAAACTTGGCACGTGAAAAGGGCGTGAAAAATCTCTTCGCTCTATCCACTCAGGCCTACAGCTATCTCCAGCAAAAAGGGGGCTATTCGCCAGCGGATCCGTCGCTTCTTCCCACAGCCCGTCGCATTCGCTACGAGACCAGCGGGCGGAACTCCGTCGTTCTTCTCAAGGTTCTTCGTCCCTGATGAGCCAGCCCGCACTCTTTATCGACGGGTTCGTTATTTTAGCCTACTTCGTCGCCATCGTTGGCATCGGTCTTTATGCGGGTCGGGGGAATTCGACGCTCCAGGAGTTTGCGTTGGGTGGACACAAGATTCCCTGGTGGGCGGTGCTGGCCTCGATCATAGCGGCGGAAACGAGCGCCGCGACTTTCCTTGGAACTCCCGCCGAGGGATACAAGACTCTTGGCTTTGCCTACGCCCAGCTGGCTATCGGAACGATCCTAGCTAGAGTGGTTATAGCCTATCTTTTTATCGCCCCTTATTTTCGATTCAAGGTTCAGAGCATCTACGAATACCTCACCGTTCGTTTCGGTTCGTGCACGAAAAACATGGCCAGCGGAATCTTCCTTCTCGGCCGCGTGCTGGGGATCGGCGTACGCCTTTACCTCGGAGGAGTGATTCTCGTCGTGATCTGGCGCTACCTCTTTCCCGGATCCCCAATCACCATCTGGACGTATTTTTGGGGCATCGTCTTTGTCACTGTTGTCACCACCCTCTACACGGCCGTGGGGGGCATCAAGGCGGTCGTCTGGACCGACCTGATCCAAGCCTGCCTCATGTGCGGCGCGGTGGTTTTTGCAATCTTTGCGATCCTTCGAGACATCCCCGGAGGTCTCTCCAAAGTCGACTCCATGCTCAATGGCAATAATGTGGCGATGTTCCAAACGGGATGGGATGCCACACGCCCCCTTGGCGACGCAATTCGCACGATGCTGGAAAATCCCTACACCATTCTTGCTGCCATCCTGGGATCGACATTCCTCACCATGGCCACACATGGCACGGATCAGGACATGGTCCAACGCATGCTCACGGCAGAGAACATTTCGAAAAGCCGTTTCAGCCTCATCGTAAGCGGTTTTGCAGACATCCCGATCGTCCTCGCTTTTCTTTCCGTCGGAATCCTGCTCTGGGTCCATTACCAAATTAATCCAGATCCCTCACTACCTACTGCCCACAATGAGATCTTCGCCCACTACATCGTACACGAAATGCCAGTCGGCATCCGCGGACTCATCATTGCAGGAGTATTCGCCACCATGATGGGATCGACCTCGGCAGCCTTGAATGCCTTGGCCACATCGTTCATCCGTGATTTTTACCAACCCTACATCAATAAGACATCGACTGACACGCAGTCTGTGCGGGCCGCCCGCCTCGCGACCGCCATATTTGGCGCCCTCATGATCGTGGTAGCAACCGCCGCCGCCTATGCTGTGCTCTCCACAAATATCACCATCATCCCCCTCGCCCTCGGCGTATTGGGTTATGGATACGGCTCGATCCTCGGAGTCTTCCTCTTGGGGGTGCTCACAAAGTCTCGTGGGAGTGATTGGTGCAACGTTTTTGCGATGCTCGCAGGGGTCGGCGCTGTCCTTGTCTTGGGCAAAGTGAAGATCCCCGCCATAAGTATTGCCGCACTGCTCCACTTTCAACTCCATCCTGCAGAATGGAACTTCGGTCTCATCATGCCGGAGTGGTGGCCTGCCATTTCGTGGCCGTATTTTGTTTTCATCGGCTGCGCGACAACGTTTTTGCTGGGAATTCTCTTTGCCACCAAGACCACCCAAAACGCCGAATCCCCAGCGAACAGAGTCTAGAAAACTCCCCCTATCACAAGAGGGACCTTCCCCACACGTCCGGGTCTTTTTCCTCAGACTGGAAAGGGCTCTTTTTCCTCTCGCAATGCAATGCCCAACGTGCGAATAAATCGTGTTCTTATTTCAAATGATACGTTCCAAACTCACCATCGTTCCACTCGTTGCAGCGTCAGCCATGGCCATTGCCTCGTGCAAACCCCCGACGCCTACCGCTCCCGCTCCTACCCAGACCGCCGCGCCAACCCCAGCTGAAGCCTCTGCCCCGGCACCACAACCTGAAGTCAAGCAAGTCGCATCCGGCCCGGCTGAAGTGACGGCGCCAGCCAATGCTCCCGCCGCCCCTGCCGATGCTGCAGCAAAGCCAGCCGCTGACTCCAAGCCCATCGTCCTTCCCGAAATCGTTGCGACGGTGAATGGTCAAAATATCACCAGCCAACAACTCGAAGAGATCTTCAAAGCAGCTGTTGAAGGTTCCGGCTCGAAAGCAGCCGATTTAACCAACGAGCAAAAACTCGGGGCCTACAACCAACTCCTCCAAGAGTTGATCATGGACAAGCTCGTTGCCGGCGCGGCCGCAGGTGAAAAAGTGAGCGATGCCGATGTCGATGCGGAAATCGCCAAAATCAAAAAACAATTTCCTGATGAAAAGATTTTTGATGAGCAACTCAAGCAGGCCGGACAGACCCCGGAGAAGCTGAGAGAAAACCTTCGCACCATGCTCCAACAACAACTTTGGATGAAATCGCAGGTCAAGACCTCCGATGTCACCGAAGCCCAGGCCCAAGCCTTTTATGACTCGAACAAAAAAGAATTCGAGCAACCCGAGACGGTCAAGGCCAGCCACATTCTTTTCATGGTGAAGCCCGACGCAAGCGAGGCCGATGTGAATAAACAAAAGGAGGCCGCCACCAAAGCAGCCGAACGTGCCACCAAAGGTGAGGACTTCGCCACGCTAGCCAAGGAACTCTCCGAAGAACCCGGCGCTAAGGAGTCAGCCGGTGATCTCGGTTTTTTCACAAAAGACCGCATGGTACCCGAATTCGCCAATGCCGCCTTCTCTCAAAAAGTGGGTGACATCAGCCAACCTGTCCGTACCCAATTCGGATGGCATGTCATCAAAGTGACCGAAACCAAGCCCGCTGGCACCATTCCCTTCCCAGAGGTGAAAGACCAAATCACAGGATACCTGAAGAGCACCAATCAGCGCGAAGCCGTTCAAGCGGTCCTCAAAAAGCTGAAAGAATCCGCCAAGATCGAAACCTTCCTGCCAACCGCAGGTTGATCGCACCTCGGATGGAGCAGCCAAGCAAAGCCGTAGCCGGAGTCATCGGTCTTGGGATCATCGGAAGCCGGGTCACCGCATGCCTCCGGAAGTCGGGCTATCAAGTCTGGCTCTGGAATCGCTCCCTCCGCCCGGAGCCGAATTTTCTCAGCTCCCCGGCGGAAGTCGCGGAATCCGCCAAGCACATCCAAATCTTCGTAGCCAACGGCGAGGCCCTCCTCGCCGTTCTACGCTCTATGGCACCTGTGCTCACCCCCGAGCACGTGATCATCAACCACGCCACCGTCTCACCCGGCGAAACGCGCGAGGCAGCGGCGATCGTTGCCGACCGTCACGCCGCTTATCTCGACGCCCCATTCACCGGCAGTCGGGATGCAGCCCAAGCCGGGCAGCTGATTTACTACATCGGTGGCGATCCCAACGTACTGGAGCGTGTCCGTCCCCTGCTCCAAGTCTCCTCGAAATCCATCCTCTTCATCGGTGAGATCGGCCACGCCGCTGTCGTAAAAATCGCTACCAACGTGATCTCGGCATCCGCCGTGGGTGCGCTCACCGAAGCCTTGGCTCTCCTTGATTCCCACGGCGTTCCACTGCACCACCTCTCCACAGCTCTCGAATCCAATGCCGCACGCTCACCCGTGATCGACATGAAATTTCCCGGCATGGTGAGTGGTGATTTCGATGCCCGGTTCTCGCTCAAAAACATGTTCAAGGACGTCCAACTGGCGATTGCCGCAGCGGATGAAAAAAACCTCGAACTCCCAACTGCGTCCGCCTTCGCCGGTATAGCCATGGCGGGTATCGAACGGGGTTGGGGCGATTCCGACTTCTCCGTTATTTCCCGCTTTTACGGATATCCTGGTCGCGAGACATCCCCGCCTCCCCTACCCGATCCAACCTTGTCCGCCACAGACTCCACCGAAGCACAACCTCCCCGCCTCAGAAATCTTTGGAACTTATTCCAACGAAATAAATGACCCCCTTGGATCCTGCCATAAAGGGGTTTTACGAACTTCCCTCCCGAGCACTCCTCCTAATCACCGGCACCGACCGCATCCGCTATCTCAACGGCCAACTCAGCATCGACATTCGCCGTCTACAGGTGAACACCTCACGCACTGCTTGCCTCCTCACTGCGAAGGGTAAACTCTGCGCCCATGTGCGGATATGGCCACACGGCGATAGCCACGTCATCGAAACACTCCCCGATTTGGCGGAATCCGTTCAAGCCCGCCTCGAGCGCTACATCATCGCGGATGACGTCACTATTTCGAAACTTCCCGAAGCCCACCCGATTTATCACGTCATCGGATCCCCCCCCCCATCAACCGACGCCATTCAAAGCATACGAATTGGCCATTCCGGTTTCGACACGTTTCAAAAACCGACCGACCTTACAGAAATTGCTCCTCAGGCTGTCGAACGCCTGCGAATCATTCATGGCGTTCCTATGTGGGGATCAGAAATAGACGAGGACACACTTCCTCAAGAAGCGCGACTGGAAATGACATCGGTCGATTTCGACAAAGGTTGCTACGTTGGTCAGGAAGTCGTCTCCCGACTCAAGAGCGTCGGGCGCGTCAACAAACGCCTGCACGGTTTTGTTGGCAACCTTGCATCTCCTTTGCAAACCCGCCTTCAGCTCCATCCCGAAGGTCAGCCTGAAATCCTTGCCGGACACATCACAAGCACCGCGCCCCATTTTGACATGGCGCAAACCCTCGCACTAGGGTATCTCAACCGCCAATCCGAAGTTCTCACGCGATTCGAAGTGAGGGACGAAAACGGGTGCCTGCTCGGCGGGGTCGATCGCCGTGAATTTCCTATTTTATGAAAAACCTCCTTTTTTTACTGCTCGCCGCTTTTTCTCTCAACGCCTCCGCACTGGCTGCCACTCTCGGTCCGGATGTCGCCGTGATGGAAATTCGCGTTGGAAAAGAAAAACAAACACGCCAAGTCGTGTTTGGTCTTTACGACGATTCCGCTCCCTACACCGTCGAAAATTTCAAGAACCTCATTGGAAAAAAATTCTACAACGGCCTCCGTTTCCACCGCGTATTTCCTGGCTCCTTGGTTCAAACGGGAGATCCATCCAGTCGCTGGGGGCAGGCTGAAAAAACAGGAACCGGCGGCCCGGGTTACACGCTCCCTTCGGAGATCAAACTCAAGCATGACAAAGGCGCCGTGGCTATGGCGCGTCTTCCCGATAAAATCAATCCCGCCAAAAATTCCAACGGCAGCCAGTTTTACGTTTGCCTCACGCCCCTTCCGAAACTGGACGGGCAATACACCGTCTTCGCGAAAGTCTTGGAAGGTCTCGATGTGCTCGAAGCCATCAGCAAAGAACCTACAAACAGCAACGATTTTCCATTGCAAAAGATCGTGATTAAATCCATAGTCCTCGCTCCTCGCGATACGCCTCCGACCAAACGGTAGTAGAGTCACGCGATTTTAAAAAGGGTAGTTACCGAAGTGGCCAAACGGGGCGGACTGTAAATCCGCTGGCTTATGCCTTCAATGGTTCGAATCCATTACTGCCCACCACCACCCCCACAATCAACAGTTCTCCACCAAAAATGGGAATGAGGACATTTGTTGAATTTTTCTGGTTAACCGTAATGAGCGGTGACGGCACTTCTGTTGTTCAATCTACCCCTTATTCACGAACTACAAAAAACTGCACCCGGCGGGGGTCGAACCCACAACCTACGGCTTCGGAGGCCGGCACTCTATCCAATTGAGCTACGGGTGCTGAATGATGGGGAGTCTCAAGCAGGTGATTGAAAAAATCAAACAACAAACACAATTCTCTTTTTCCCATGGGTACAATCCCGCAGTGGAATGACCATTGCCTTTCTCGAATCGCTCTCGCACAATTTCCGCCATGCTGAAGAAATTGCTCATTGGTACTGCTGGTGGATTGGTTTTTGCGCTGAATGCCGGCGCCTTTTTTTACGCTGATCCCAACATGAGGACGGGCGGTGAAATCATCTCGGCCCTGCTGGGACTAGCTATAATGTTTTTCGCAACCCAAGCCTCAGCTCAACAAGCCCCGCCTGCCGTGGCGGCAGCACCGATACCGCCTAGCACTCCTCCACCTCCTGCACCTCGGGCTGAAGCGGAAATCGTCGCCTTTCTGGCCCTGCTTCAGGAACAAGGACGGTTGGTAGATTTCGTGAAAGAAGACGTCGCCGCAGCCAGCGACCAGCAACTCGGCGCCGCAGCCCGGGTCGTTCACGCGGGTTGCCGCAAGGTACTGGATGAATATTTTGATATCAGTACCGTGCAAAGTGGCAACGAGGGCGACAATGTCGTTCTTGCCGGCGGCTATGATGCCGCCGCGCACCGATTGCTAGGAGCGGTTCCCGAAAATCCTCCTTATACTGGCAAACTCCTCCACCCCGGTTGGGTTGTTCGTTCGGTGAAATTGCCCCGCGTCACAGGAACCACCGACCAGCGCCCATGGCCAGTCTTGGCTCCCGCCGAAGTCGAACTCGGAGCTGCCTGAATCCCAGGTCGTCTCGCTCGGAAATAAATTCTCAATTTTATAAATGGATACATTTTTTGGAATCGATCTGGGCACGAGTCATTGTGCCATGGCAAAGACCGGCGAGCGCGGCCTACCGGAAATTCTCCCCCTCACCCAAGCTGTCACGGCCAATGGCATCGGTGAACAAACCCTTCTCCCCTCAGCCATCTACATTCCTGCCGAAGGCGAATTTCCTGATGGCGGGCCCTCGCTGCCTTGGAAAAAAGGCGCTCAAAAATGGTTCGCAGGGATCTTTGCCCGGGATCGTGGGGCGCTCCAACCCGACAGACTCATCGTTTCTGCAAAGAGCTGGCTGTGCCATCCGCACGCAGATAGGCGTGGTCCGATCCTTCCTTGGGGCAGCGCCGTGGTTTCCGAAAAATGGTCCCCGCTCGAGGTCTCTCACCAACTTCTCGTTCACCTGCTGGAATCCGTCAAATCCACCCTCCCTTCTGCCGACTTGGATCCCGCGCATGTGGTGATCACCGTGCCAGCCTCCTTTGACGAAGCCGCTCGCGGACTCACTCTGGAGGCCGCCAAATTGGCGAGCCTCGGCGAGGTGACCTTGCTGGAGGAACCGCAGGCGGCTTTCTATGCTTGGCTGGAAAGCCACGGGCTTGAGTGGAGAAAGCAAGTGAGCGATGGAGATTTGATTCTTGTTTGCGATGTGGGTGGCGGCACGGCCGACTTCAGTTTGATCTCGGTGACAAGCCAAGCCGGCGAACTCTTGCTGGAGCGTGTTGCCGTGGGCGAGCATCTTCTTCTCGGAGGTGACAACATGGATCTCGCCTTGGCGCATGCGATTTCCGAAAAAATTGCCTCATCTGGAACCCCACTGGACGAATGGCAGTTCCTCTCGCTCGTTCAAGCGGTTCGCGCAGGAAAAGAATCTCTCCTCTCAAATCCCAACCTCGCCGAAGTTTCGCTCGCAATTCCCTCACGCAGCCGCAAACTGCTTGCCGGAACGGTGAGCACCACGCTGACCCAAGCTGAAGTTCATGAGATCGTGGTGGAAGGCTTTTTCCCAGTCGTCAGTCCGAATGACATGCCCGTGACTCGACGTCCTGGCGGCCTCCGCGAGTCGGGGCTTCCCTATGCAGCGGATGCCGCGATCTCGAAACACCTCGCTCGCTTTTTGACCCGGGCGCAGGCAAACAGGAATCTATCTCCCACAGGAACCAGTGGTATTTTGGTTCCGAATGCCGTTCTTTTTAATGGAGGCATTTTCAATGCCGTTCCGCTCAAAAAACGTGTTCTTGAGGTATTGAGCCTCTGGTCGGGAAAACCGGCAAGGGAATTGGCTGGAGCACAACCCGACCACGCCGTCGCAATAGGAGCCGCTGTTTATGCCCGCCTGCGCCACACTGGCAAGGGCCTTCGCATCAAGTCCGGCACAGCGAGGTCCTACTACATCGGAATGGAATCCAGCGGCATGGCCGTTCCTGGACGGCATCCCGTCACAAAGGCCCTCTGCATCGCGCCTCAAGGCATGGAGGAAGGCACACAACATGACATCACCGGTCAGGAATTCTTTCTTTATACCGGCGAGGTTTCGGAGTTTCGTTTTTTCCACTCGGATATGCGCGCCAGCGATCAGGCCGGCGAGGTGCTTCCCGATGCGTCCGTTCTCGAGGAGTCCGCAAAGCTCGAAGCGGCGATTCCCCCCCCGTCGGGTCATGCCCCTGGAGAGGAAATCCCGGTTCGCATCGAAAGCCGTGTGAGCGAACTCGGCAACCTAGAGATCTTCTTCGTGCATCCGCCTTCAGACGAGAAGTGGAAGTTGGAATTCAACGTACGAATGCAATAAGCCCCGATGGCCCGCTACCACATCGGCATTGATCTCGGAACAACGAACTGCGCGCTCGCCTCGATCCCTGCAACGGACCACGACACGCCATCGTTGATTTTAAATATCCCCCAGCAGGAGACCGCCCACTCGTCTGCGTCCCACACAACCCTGCCCTCTTTTTTATATTTGCCCGCCGACACGAAGGACAAATCGTGGATCGCCGGGCAGTGGGCGAGATCGCGGGCGGGTGAGGTTCCCGGACGAGTGATCAGCTCCGCCAAGTCGTGGCTCGTCCACCATGCCGCTGACCACCGTGCAAAGTTTTTACCATTGGGAACTTCGGATATCGCCCCCGAGGACCAACTCAGCCCCGTGCAGGCTCTGTCGACTTTGCTGCGCGCCATAGCTCAAGCATGGAACACAGCCCATCCCGATGCTCCCCTCGCCCATCAGGATCTCGCCATCACGGTTCCGGCCTCTTTTGATCCCGCCTCACAGCAACTCACGCTCGAAGCCGCGAAGGAAGCAGGCTACCCCGAATCCACGATTCTCCTCGAGGAACCCCAGGCCGCCTTTTACGCTTGGATGGAAAACAACCCTGCCGGCCTGGCCTCGCTCGCGATGGAAGGCCGCAAGTCCCACGTTTTGGTCGTGGATATCGGCGGCGGCACAACGGACTTGAGCCTCTTCGCGATCGATCCCGTTCAGGAAAGTGGCCTCCCCGGGCTTCACCGCATCGCGGTGAGCGACCATCTTTTACTTGGCGGCGACAACCTCGATCTGGCTTTGGCCCATTTTTTGGAGCAGCGTCTCGCCCCAGAGGGGCAGCTTCCCGCTGGAACTTTCGCGCAACTGGTCTCACGCAGTCGCGAGATCAAGGAAGAGAGCCTTTCACAAAAAACCGACCCCACGCATGTTTGGCCTGTCGCCGTTGCAAAACCGGGCGCCTCGCTTCTGACCGGAACCCTCCGCACCGAGATCTCCGAAGCCGAAATCGAGAAAGTGCTCTTGGGCGGATTTTTTCCCGTGGTCGGTGCCGGAGAACGCCCACTCAAAGCCACGACCGGGCTTCGTGAAATGGGACTCCCCTATGCGAAGGACGCCGCCATCACTCGGCATCTCGCCGATTTCCTACGCGAACGCGAGCCCGTGGATTTCTTGCTTTTCAATGGCGGTCTCACCCGGGCTCCAGCCATACGAGAAATCATTTTGGAGCACCTCACCCGTTGGCAGGGCGGTCGCTCGCCACGCGTTTTGGAAAACCCCCACCCCGATCTCGCTGTGGCCTGCGGAGCCGCTCGATATCTACACCTGAAGTCCATCGGCGATCACTCACAAATCGAGGCCGGAGCCTCCCACTCCTACTACATCGATGTGGGTGCTGGAAACCTGCTCTGCGTTCTACCGCAAGGAGCAGAACCCGAGTCACCACAGATCGTACGTCAGAAAGGCCTGAAAGCCCTAATCGGCAAGCCTGCCACATTTTTCCTTCTCCGCCATGGACGGCGTCCACGTGACAAAACCGGAACCATCGTTCGCCGGGATGACTCGGGTTTCACCGATCTTCCTCCAGCTGAAACCCTCCTCAAACCGCCAGAGGGATCAAAGATTCCGAAGGATCCGAATGTCAGGGTCAAGTTGCGCACCACCTTGCGATCCACGGGGCTCCTCCGTGTGGAAATGCTGTGCGATGACCCCGCTTTGCGTTGGGAGCGCTCTTGGCCCCTCGAATTTTCGCTTCGTGGCAGCGTGGCAACATCAGCCGCGCCGGCAAAAAAAAGCGCATCCATCCCCACCGATGCCGTCGAGCGAACGGCGGAGGTGATGGCGGCGTATCTCGATGGCTCCCGCAAATCGAATCAAAAACTCACCGCCAATGCCGTTTTTTCGGCTGCCGAGAAATCCATGGGGTCGCCCAAAGCCGAGTGGAATGGGGGCATTGTCCGTGCACTCTTTGACAATTGGTTGAATCTCGCCCCCCTGCGCACCACGTCCGCTGAAAGTGAAGAAACTTGGTTTCAAGTGGCAGGCTACCTCCTCCGACCCGGATGCGGAATGCCAGGTGATCCGGATCGGGTTGAAGCCATAGCAAAAATCCTCATCGAGTCTCCCTCCCGATCCTCTGGAGCGATCAAAATCCAACGCTGGATTTGCGCCAGACGCGTTGCGGCTGGATTCAATGCAGAACAAGCCTCCGCCATCTGGGAGGCGCCATCCAGCGAATGGCGCACGGATGGCGCGCCATCAGCGGAGATCGCCCTTCTCGCAGGCTCACTCGAGTCCCTGCCCATCGAAACGCGGACCCTACTGGCCCGCCGACTTGCCACTGCCATAGCAACAAATCCCCAAAATACCGCCCTTTGGAAAGCGCTCGGACGTCTCCTGACGCGCGTCCTTTTGCACGCCGGAGCCGACCAGATCCTTCCCCCAGATATCGTCGTGGAGATATGGGAATCCCTGCGAGATACGGATGTCGCCGAGTCGATCCGCCCGGAGGCGGGAGCAGCTTGGTTGCGTGCCGCAAGGCTTACGGGCCTGCGACCGATCGATGTCCCCAAAAGTTGCCGGAACCAAATCCAATCCGAGCTTCGCCACTGGGGTCTGAATGAAGTCCGCCGCCGCGTTCTCGATGAAGTTGTCCCGGTCGTTACCGCAGACCAGACGGGACTGCTTGGCGAGAACCCGCCTCCCGGCTTGAGTCTCGCGCTCGGGTAGCCACGCAGCTCAGAGTTGCTGACTGATGTAGGCCAGAATGGTCGATCGTCCTTCCCTTGTCTTGGTGGAAGTGAAGAAACACTCGGGTGGCTCGGGACACCATTCGGCTATGGCCGCGAGAAATTGATCGGCATTTCTCTTAAGCGGCCCCGCCTTAAGTTTGTCCGCCTTGGTGAAGACAAGCGCGAAGGGCCGCTGCAACTCACAAAGCCAACTCACAAACTCGACATCGATCACCTGTGGGTCCAAACGCGAATCAATAAGGACAAAGATGCGAACCAGATTCGGACGCAATCCGAGGAAATCCGCTACCGATTGCTCGAATTTCGCCCGGTTTTCCCTCGCGACTTTGGCGTAACCGTATCCAGGCAGATCCACAAGACGCCATTTCCTGTTGATCTTGAAAAAATTGATCAGCCTCGTGTGTCCAGGCGTCTGGGAGACCTTCGCCAGTCCCGCCTGCCCCACAAGGAGATTGAGAAGCGAAGACTTCCCTACGTTTGATCGACCAATGAAGGCGAATTCCGGCACCTCATCGACCGGGCAGTGGCCAATATCCGGATGGCTTCGCTCAAAAACGGCTTCATTGATTCGCATGAATCTCAGTCTATGAAACGCCGCGTGATATCGCCGTAAAAATCAATGCGTCTGTCGCGAAGGAATGGCCAATGCGTGCGCTGGGTATCGACCACATCCAGATCGACCTCGACCACGAGCACCTCGGCTTGATCCACCGAGCCCCGAACAAGGATTTGACCGGAAGGATCCGCCACAAAACTTTGCCCCCAGAACTCAATGCCATCACCGCCATCCGGAGCCTCGTGGCCGATGCGGTTCGGCGCAACGACGTAGCACCCATTTGCAATAGCGTGTCCACGTTGCACCGTCTCCCAAGAGGAATGGTGCCGCTCACCGTATTTCGCTTTCTCAGAAGGATGCCAACCGATGGCCGTCGGATAGAACAAAATTTGCGCCCCTTGCAGGGCTGTCAGTCTGGCGGCTTCGGGATACCATTGATCCCAACAAACGCAGACCCCAATCCGGCCAAACTTGGTATCCCACGCGCGAAACCCAAGATCCCCCGGAGTGAAATAAAACTTCTCGTAAAAGAGGGGGTCATCGGGGATGTGCATCTTCCGGTATTTTCCCAAAAAGGATCCATCCGCATCGATGATGGCGGCTGTGTTGTGGTAGAGACCAGGGGCACGGCGCTCGAAAAGAGAAGCGATGATAACCACCCCTAGCTCACGAGCGAGCGACTGCAGCAAGTCCGTTGTTGGCCCGGGGATCGATTCAGCCAAGCTGAAGTATTTGTGATCCTCGATCTGGCAGAAATACACCGACATGAAAAGTTCCTGCAGGCAGATGATGTTCGCTCCTTTCGCGGCGGCTTCCCGGATACCCCGCAAAGCTGCCGCAAGATTGGCCTCCACGTCGATGGTGCAAGCGTTTTGAACGATACCGACCTTCACGAGCGAATTTGACATCCCAGCGTGATATTTTCTTCCGCTCGCCGAGTAAATGAAAACAAAGCGAAAAAACTCAGCGCAGGAGGGAGCCCAACCCTAAAAAGCCAAACATTTTTTCCTGCAGATCCTTTTTCACAAAAGGCTTGGTCATGAATGCAGTTGCTCCCGCCTTGATAGCCTCCAGCATCGCATCGTGACTTCCTCCCGGTGTAAACATCAGCACCGGCAGCGCCAACCAACGTTCATCCGCGCGCATTTCGGCGAGAAATTGGAGTCCATGACTATTGGGCGTATTGCAATCGATGCAAACCAGGGAAAATCCAGACGGATCCGCTTCCAATGCACGCAAAGCCAGTTGCGAATCGGAAACCGGCACACAATGGGCACCAATAACCGATGCTGTCGACTCGACAATACGGCGTATGAAACAAGAATCATCAACAGCAAGAATCTTCATTTACGGGGGGGGCGATTACTGTCGAAATAGTAGTGCCCTGAAAAAGCGGATGTAAACAAAAAAGTGGGCCAACGCGCGGCACCGATTCAGTTGGGGAAAGTCGCTATGGAGTTGGCTCTAGCTTGCGCCTTTACTCAAAGCCCATGCCCAAACAGTCGAGCATTTTGGTTTGAAGGTCCTTCTCGAAAAACGGCTTAGTCATATAGGCCGTTGCACCGGCCTTGATGGCCGTGATGATGGCCTCTTTGCTGCCCTCCGTTGTGATCATGAGGACGGGGAGTGACTTCCAACGCTCGTCAGAGCGGATGCGGAGCAAGAAATCGAGCCCGTTCATATTGGGCATATTCCAGTCCAGACAAACGAGTGAAAATCCTTGCGGATCGCTTTCCAAGGCACCAAGAGCGATCAAACCATCTGGCGCACCAACGCACTCGGCGCCAATGACCGAGGATGCCGATGCCACAATCCGGCGGACGAGCATGGAATCATCAACAGCAAGGATTTTCATAGGGGTGTATTTTTTCTAATAGTGGCAATGCACGTGTGTCTGCAATAAAATAGCGATGGGTTGTCAAAGACGCTTGTAGAAAATGGCATTCTTGATCCGGGTGAGCTTAAAAACATTCTGATGGGTGAAGAGAGATTCGGTTCCACCCAAAAGCATGTGACCGCCGGGCAGAATGATATCCGAGAGTCTGGTGAAGAGGTCTTTTTTGAAGTCGTCCTTGAAGTAGATCGCGACATTGCGGCAGAGAAGGAGGTCGAAAACGCCCAAGCTGGCGAGGCTGTCCTGCAGATTCCGGCGCTTGAAGCTGACAAGGCGGCGAACGGGTTCGCGAAGAGTCCACGTGTTTCCGGGTGTGGAGTCGAAATAGGCGTCTCTCCAAAAATCCGGAAGTCCGCGTGCGATTTCGAGTTGGCTGTAGCGTCCCGTGGACGCAAGGAAAAGGGTGCCGGGAGAGATGTCGATGCCGATGATTTCAAACGACGAGGGATCGAGGCCGGAGAGATTTCCTGAGGAGGAGAGTTTGTGGAGAAGAAGGGCGATGGAGTAGGGTTCCTGCCCTGACGAGCAGGCGGCGCAAAGAATGCGAATGCGCGGTTTTTTACCAGCGCGGACTTCTGCCGCGAGTTGAGGCAACAATTCCTCCTCCAATGCAGTCCACGGATTGGTATCACGAAACCAATAGGTCTCATGAGTTGTCATCGCATCGATGATCTTATCGCGCAGCTTGCCGGTGAGGTCGGATTTGGCGAGGCGAATGAAATCAGGAATGTCCTTTGCGCCCGATTCGCCAATGATCGTACCAAGGCGCATTTCAAAGAGGTAGCGTTTCTCCTCCCCCAGATGGATACAACAAGCTTCCGCGACGTATTGGGATAGAAGGGGAAGGTGGTTCGCGCCTTTTGAAAAATCAAACATGGGGCTTAGACGCGGAGAATTTTGTTGAGACGCGGGGCTATCTCTCCGAGAGGGAGAAGTTCATCATCGAGATGCATGTTCACGACCGCTTGTGGCATTCCGTAAACCGTGCATGTCGCGGAATCCTGCGTGATGCACCAAGTCGGACATGCGGATTTCAGCTTCGCCACACCGAGAGCGCCGTCCGAACCCATGCCAGTCAAGATCACGGCCAACGCACCCCTCAAACCGCACCGTGCGGCGGACTCGAAAAGCACATCCACTGATGGACGGCAGGAATGCACCGGGGGGGCTTCAGAGTGACGCGTCTCCAAGGAACCATCAGGATTTTTGACAATCTCAAGATGAAGTCCGCCAGGGGCGATCAACACCTCTCCGGCCTTGAGTTTGTGCTTGGCGGGGGCCTCGATCACGGTGAGTGGAGACAAACGGTTCAACTGGTCTGCCAGCGAAAGAGTGAACACCGGCGGCATGTGCTGAACGATGACGACGGGCACAGGAAAACCGGCTGGGAATCGGGGCAGAATTTCCGCAAGGGCCTTGGGACCGCCTGTAGAGACCCCGATGAGGAGGAGGTCGATGAATGGGGGTGGCGTGAGGCGCTTTGGCGTGACATTCAGCGATGGGGCTTTGGGGAGAGGCGCATCCGGCTTGGTTACATCCCTTGAACGCAAACGTGCCATGTCCAAAGCACGGCGGATTTCAGAACGCAGCGTCACAATACCATCCTCAAACGAGGGGCCTGATGGTTTTGCAATGAAGTCCATGGCGCCGGTGGAAAGGGCACTCAAAGTGATCTGGGCGTCCCTCCCCGTGGCGCCGCTCACCATGACAACCGGCACGCCAGGATGAGTGCTTTTTATGCGATGAAGAACCTCCGGTCCATTTTGATCCGGCATGAACACATCCAAGAGCACCAAGTCCACCTTCGAAGCGGCAAGCTTAGCCAACGCCAAATCGCCATTGGCAACCGCTGTGACCTCCACGCCAGGATGGGATGTCGAGGCTTCGGAGAGGATTTTGCGGTAGAGTGCCGAGTCGTCTACAATGAGGATGTGCACAAGGTCTTCTTCGCGAGCCTTAGAGTTTGAAGCGTGTCACCAATTGGCCAAGCGAGTTCGCGAGGTGGCTGAGTTCCCCAGCGCTGGTACTGATGCGCGAGGCGCCCTTGGCCGATTCGCTTGCGGCCTGTGAGACACCGTGGATGTTGCGCGAGACTTCTGCGGCTCCGGCCGAAGCACTGGTGACATTCTCCGAAAGTGTCTTGGTTGCCGAAGTCACGCCGTGGAGGGAGCGGACGATCTCCGATGTGGTGGCGGATTGCTCCTCGACAGCGGCTGCGATGCTGCTCGCGATCTGACTGACTTGCTCGATGACCTCGGCCACATCGTCGATCGCGGAGGTCGAGTTGGCGGTGTTCTCTTGGATAAGCGCGACTTGGCGGCGGATATCCTCGGTGGCCGAGGCAGACTGACGGGCGAGTTCCTTGACCTCATTGGCAACAACGGCAAATCCCCTACCCGCCTCACCGGCACTGGCGGCTTCGATAGTTGCATTCAGTGCAAGCAGGTTCGTCTGCTCCGCGATGCGATTGATCAGCTCCACAATCTTGCCGATTTGACGGGCCGAGTCGTCCAATTTGACCATGAGTTCGCGAGTCTGGCGCGCTTGGGTGTCGGCCTTGCGGGCGATCTCGGATTCCTGGGCACAGTTGCGGGCCACCTCGTGAATCGACGAGGACATTTCTTCCAAAGCGGTGGACACCGTGCTGGCGGACTGGGTGATTTCGCCAGCCGACTGGGACATGTTTTTGGAGTTGTTGGCGAGTTGCTCACCAGCCGCCGCGACAGTATGAGCCTGAACATTGGTTTCCTCGGCTCCCGCTGCCTGAGAGTTCGCTGTTTCAGTAAGGATCGAGGATGCCTCGGTAAGAGATTCCGAGGTGTGCTTGATCTCCTGAACCATCTTGCGGAGGCTCTGAATGCAGGTGTCGATCGAAGTGGCAAGAATGCCAACCTCATCGCCGCGTTTTAGATTGATCTCCCCTGTGAGGTCACCATTTGCCAATTTTTCCAACTCTTTGGCACAGGAAACGATAGGCTTGCTTATAGAACGACCCACAAGCAATGCCGCACCCAAAAGAAAGACCACGGCAAATGCCACAATGGCCAATGTTTTCTCATGAACACGATTGAGCAAATCCTGTTCGTGAACCCGGACAAAGGTGGTCCAATTTGCATCAGGATATCCCAGTGTACCTTGGGTGTTTGAATATCCGACGATAGTCCATTCCTTGTGGTGGCTGTCAAACTCCCGTCCAAAGCCTGATTTTCCCGACACTCCCGCTTCAACCGATGGGAAGTCGTCATTGGACAAGTTTTCGGTGAGGATGTGCTTCGCATCGCGAATGAAATTTTCAGAACCGGTCGCATCGGGGTCGAGATGCGCCAGCACGATTCCCTTGCTGTCGATCAACGCGAGTTCCGTGGACAGGATTCCCTGCGATTTCAAGGCAGTATAAGGTTTGAGCAAAATGTCTTCCACAACCTTGAAATCGAACACATTTTTCCATACGCCTAGGAATTTTCCATCCGCACCTAGGATCGGTGCCGAAAAGGAAATAGAGATCGCATCGTTGCCAGTTACTTTTTTGATATCGGCATCAAGGACGGGAGCCCCGACAACCGAACCAGTGAGAGTTGGTGATGCAGTGAATTTTCCATCGCGGGCATCGATAAACCAATCCGCTTTGGAGTAATCTTTGCCCAGCAAAAACGCGCTATCCACCGGTTTGTCCTTGGCATCGATGGTATTCACAGCCACCACATGCCCGGAAGCATCTACGACCAAGCTTACCGTGTATATACCATAGAGCTTCACGTAGGTATTGATGGTTTCAACCAGCTCTTTTTTGTCGGATGCGGAATTGGAGAGCAAATCAACCGCGATCCGATTCGCGGCAAAGGCTTGGACATCGCCATAGCGTTCAAAAAGATTGCGCTCCATCATTTCCGATGAGGAATCCGCCAAGGCAAAAAGTTGGCCTTTAGCTTGCTCGGCAATACGATTCGCAGAGACGATACCGTAAATGGCAAGTGAAGCGATCGGTATGAGACCAGCTATAGCCATACTGATGATGAGTCGTGTGGAGAGGTTGATTTTCATTATGTTTGTTTTTCTAAGAGCGGTTGGAGATTGGAGTTGGAGAGTTGCTTGATAGACGATCCTGTGGATGAGGGATACTGGTTTGGATTGGAGGCCAGGAGGATCTGGCCTTTGGCGACGAATTCGGCGGACTCGACATGTTCGGTGATCATTTCGACAAGGGAATCAAAGTCGAGGACGAGCGAAAGGCGTTCCTGAAGCACAGCGCTTCCGAGTAGACCGCGGTGGGTGAATGTTTTTCTGTCGATTTCCTCTTCGGCAAGGTCGGCGGAGTCCACGATGCGCGTGGCCACGATTCCGAAGCCATCGAAGGGCGGGCGTGGAACGATGAGGAAAAACTCCTCATTTCTCGATGTAGCAGAGCGAACCGGCAGGAAGTCGGACAACTGAACAAGACGCAATGTGGAGGTGTGATTTTTCCGCAAACAATCCATCGTGCCGATGCGCTCGATATCGGCGGCCGCGATACTTTCGACACGCATGACCTTGTTGAGATGGATGGCGAGGATTTCCGCGTCCCCGTCTTGAAAAAGCAGAACCCGCTCGGTGGATTTGTCCGTCAGGTCGTTTTCAGAAGTCTTCGCGGCATTCAATGTCTTTTGTGAAGATGAGATACGACCGTGAGCCATCGCAACAGGGTCGAGAATCAAGGCAATCTCGCCTTGGCCTAAAAGAGTCGCTCCGGAATAATAGGGAACCGTTCTGAGATGGCGACCAAGGGGCTTAACAACAATTTCCTCGTTGCTCAAGATTTCGTCGACCACCAACCCGTATGTCACATGGTCCAAGCGCAGGACAACCACGTAGGGGATTCTATCATTGTCCCTCCCCGCTGGTGCTCCAAGAACATCGCATAAATCAATAACTGGCAGAAGTGCCCCACGCAAATCGAGGACCTTTGCGTCCCCCAATGTCTTGAGCGGATACTCCTCACCGGGACGCACAATTTCATCCACATTGATTTGTGGAAGCGCGTAGCTCATTCCACTGCAACCCACCACCAGAGCCGGCACGATGGCCAGCGTGAGGGGAAGTCGGATGATGATCCGGGAGCCTTCGCCCAAGCGACTTTCGACCTCCACATGGCCGCCCAGTTTTTCAATGTTGGTTTTAACGACATCCATGCCCACGCCGCGACCGGAGATGTCACTCAGGGCGGCTGCCGTTGAAAAACCTGCCGCGAAGATGATCTGGAGTGCCTCCGCGTGAGTCATCTGTGCGGCTTGCTCGGGCGTGATGACTCCTTTTTCGATGGCCTTCGCTTTGAGGCGCTCGGGATCCATGCCACCCCCATCGTCGAGAACCTCAATTTGGACGCGTCCAGCAAGGTGAGCTGCCGAGAGACGAATAAGTCCGCACGAGGATTTGCCCTTGGCAATCCGATCGGCCGGAGGCTCTATACCATGATCCACGCTGTTTCTAATCAGATGGGTCAGTGGATCCGAGAGACCTTCGAGAAGGGTTCGGTCGAGTTCCACATCATCACCGAAAATCTCCAGCTGGATCTCCTTGTTCAATTTGTGGCTCAAGTCGCGAACGATGCGCGTAAATTTTCCAAAAAGCCCGCCAACCGGCTGGAGGCGGGCACGCATGATGGTATCCTGAAGATTCGATGTGACGGAGCTGATTTCCTGAACAACCGATTGCATTTCGGAATTGTCATTCCCATTTTCAGAACGCCCCGCCAGGCGCAGTAGGCGATTGCGGCCAAGGACCATTTCGCCGGCCAGGTTCATGAGTGAGTCAAGGAGACCGACACTGATGCGGATTGTCTCATCAGGCTTCCGACGGGTAGGCGCTACGGGCTTGGGATCGATGCGCGTGCTCTGCGTTTCAATGGTGAGAGTTTCGGTTTTGGAGACCGGTGCCGAAGCTGCAACCAAACTTTGGACGACGATTTCAGGCTCTGGAATCTCGGGTTCTGAAGCCACAGATACAGCGGGACGCGGTTCGCGCGCAGGAGCAGACTTCACCCATGCACCCAACTGGGATGAATCCATCTGGCGAATATTTTCATCGGCAAGCCCAAGAGCACCCGCAAGAATAAATGGCTCCAGTGCGGTGGCAAAAAATAAACGGCCATGCACATCGGCGTTCGCACAGTTCGAGAGATCGGTTTTCTCGGGAAGCGATAGATGGGCATCAATGAGGGTGCCTAGCGAAACGATTTCGGAGAAAAATTGCGAAAGCGACTGCCCTTGAGATTCGATATCGGCGGCGAGTGCCGTCTGAAGAACATAAAAGTTATGACCGTGCTTAAGTCCGTCCAGCAAGCTCTCTGGCTGAAATTCAAAATCGGCAAGCGCGTCATCGAGTGGACTTGGAGATGATGCAACAGGATCAACTGTCGCAGGCGGAACCGGCGAAGGTGCTGCTGATTTTTTTGCCGTCGGTGAGGAGGCGTCGAGAATAGCTTGAAGGCCCGCCGTCTCGCTGGCACATGGAATCTCGGAGGCACGATCTGGATTGGCCAACATGAGATTGAGCTTGTCCGATGTCGATATGAGCAGGCTCACCATGGATTCATCAGCCTGGAGAATAGCATCCCGTAGCAATGACATGACGCTTTCCATTACGTGAGCCAATTTCACAATGGGCTCGAAACCAAAGAAGCCGGCGGCGCCTTTGATGCTGTGCACCGAGCGAAATATACTATTCAAGCGACCGTTGTCGGCGGGATTCGCTTCCAAGGCGATCAAATCGGTCTCTAGCGATTGCAGGTGTTCACTGGATTCCTGCACAAAGAGGTCGAACATTTCCTGATC